>JBCBGS010000028.1:0-22191 GCA_038526515.1 Pseudomonadota bacterium
GCCTCGGAACACCACGCGTGAGACGAGTGCTGTCGACATGATCGTCAGGTTGGGGCGCTCGTTCTCGATCGGACGCAAATAGGCAAAAGACGCGCTCCAGCGTTCACCTTCGTGAATGGTTCGCTGATAAGGACCGAAACCTTCTTGCTGGGCGCCATTAAAGTCCTTGGTTTCGGGATACCCCGCTTCCACGCCTGCACGAACAAACATGTCATAGAGACTATCTTCCAGCGGACTTTCGCTGACATGCAATGGACCGCTGCCGCCGTGGAAATCGTTCGCACCACCCTCATAGGTTTCAGACTTGCGGAAGTAAGGCAGCACGTCCGCATACCCCCACCCCGTTAGACCTGTTTGACGCCATTGGTCGTAGTCGCGGGCGTGCCCGCGAATGTAGATCATGCCGTTAATGGAGGAGGACCCACCCCAGCCGCGACCGCGCGGCCAGTAAAGCTTTCGATCATCCATGTGTTTCTGCGGCGTCGTCCAAAACCCCCAGTTTTGCGGGTTCTCTTCCTTAATCAGGCCACCGACACCCGCTGGCATTCGGATCAATAGGGATTTGTCTTTTTTACCTGCTTCGATCAGGCAAACGGATACGTTCGGGTCCTCACTCAGTCGGTTCGCCAAAACGCATCCAGCGCTACCGGCACCTACAATGATGTAATCAAAACCCTTTTTATCTGCCATTTATACTTCCCCGAGGTCCGTTTCTTCTCTGCCAATACTCAAATCTTGGATTCGCTATCAACCATTTGTGAACCCAAACTCCGTATTGTCAACGAAATCAGACCTGTGTGCGACGCCGCGCACCTTATTGAGTAGGATTATGAGTCTACCCGTACGCAAATCAGATGATGGCCAGCCGAATGTGCGCCAGAAACCAGATCGGCGGCGGCATCAACGCGTGGAATTGCGTCTGACCGGTCGATTTATGTGTGATGGCGCAGACCACACATTCCTCACAGAAAACGTTTCTTGTGGCGGCGCACTGCTCGAAGCCGCCGCTGTTCCTCCGATTGGCACCAAGATCGTCTGCTACTTCGATGAACTGGGCCGTGTCGCAGGAGAGGTGATCAGGAAGTCGGAGAACGGATTCGCTGTCCAATTCCAAACACCGAAGCACAAAAAAGATAAACTCGCAGATCGGCTCGTCTGGTTACTCAACTATGAGAAGTACAACCTCGTCGACGAACGGGCTTCGCCTAGGAAAGCAACCGGCGGCCCCGCGCTGATTACGCGAGCCAATGGCACCAAACTGCAATGCCGCGTCATCGATATCTCACTCACCGGCGCTGCGTTCGAGTTTGATGGCCCGGTTCCAATTGTCGGCGAGCATGTGAGAGTTGGGTCCCTTCGCGGCGCTGTCGTTCGCGCAGTCACCGGTGAGTTCGCGATCCGGTTTATCCATCAAAAGAAAGACTAGCTTCGGCAGCTTTCCCTTGAAGTCACGCGCAATGGACTCCATTTAGTTCCACACGCCGAACAGAGGATCCGGCCCATGGACGATAATCCAGACATCGGTGCCCCGCCCCCAGTATGGACACGTTTGCGCTTTGAAGCGCGCGCCGCGGCTGCAGATGAGCCAACAATGGCGAGCTATATCGATGCCGCTATTCTAAGCCATGAAACAATATGCCAGGCACTCGCCTTTCATTTGGCCGAAAAGCTGGCAGGTCCCGAAATGGGCGCGCAGCAAGTTCGGCAAGTCATCGCAAATGCGTACGATGCCAGTCACGCACTCGTCGAGGCCGCAGAAGCTGACATGCAAGCGACACTCGAACGTGATCCGGCTTGCCGCGGCATGTTGCAGCCCTTCCTTTTCTTCAAGGGCTTCTTGGCGCTGCAAACTCACCGAATTGCGAACCATCTTTGGAAACAAGGCCGTGAAACGCTTGCCTTCCATTTCCAATCCAGAGCTAGTGAACTGTTTGCCGTTGATATCCATCCGGCAGCCACGATGGGCAAAGGGGTAATGCTGGACCACGCAACCGATATCACAATCGGTGAAACCGCCGTGGTTGGCGATAACTGCTCGCTTCTTCACGGCGTCACGCTTGGTGGAACCGGAAAAGAAATAGGCGACCGCCACCCGAAAATAGGCAATGGCGTTTTGCTCTCCGTTGGCGCCAAAGTGCTCGGGAATATCTATGTTGGCGACGAAGCCAAAGTTGCTGCGGGGTCTGTGGTTCTGAAAGATGTTCCGGCGCAATGCACTGTTGCGGGCGTTCCAGCCAAACAAGTCGGCGGCCCATGCTGCGAACCCGCCCGGAGCATGGATCAGGCGATTCCTGACGACATCTCGAAATAGTTAGAGGCGGTTGCCTTTGATCTTGTTGCACCGTGCGTGCGCGAGTTGCAGATTATCCTGCGTATCCACGCCGCCCTTCGACTTTGGAACAACGTGATCGATCGTGGCGCGCTGCTTCGCCCAAATGCGGGCATGTGGGGCTTGAAAGCGATTTCTCAGCATCGGCTCGCCGCACAAGGCGCATAGCCCGGATTGCGACTCCCAAAGCTGTTCAAAAGTTTCACCGGGCGCGGTTTTGAATGGCTGGCTCAAACCCCTTCTGGGACCGTCCACCCCCTGCGCGCGCATGCAGCAAGAACTGTGTTCCGCAATAGGCATGCAATCGTCATCGGGCCAACGCCGCCTGGAACAGGCGTGATGGAACCGGCCACCGGAACACAGCTGTCAAAATCTGCGTCACCGACCAGCTTGGTTTTCCCCTCGCCTTTCTCAGGCGCGGGGACGCGGTTGATGCCAACATCGATGACGCACGCGCCCGGTTTCAGCCATTCGCCTTTGACCATTTCTGGACGCCCGACGGCAGGCACAACGATATCTGCCCCGCGGCACAAAGCCGGGAGATCCGCTGTACGAGAATGCGCGATCGAGATCGTACAGTTTTCAGCGAGGAAAAGGAGCGCAGCGGGTTTCCCTACCAAAATGGAACGGCCAATCACGACCACATGCTTGCCTGAGAGATTTTCTCCCAGCGCTCGTTTTGCGAGGATGACACAACCTGTTGGCGTGCATGGGCGCAGGCCCGGTTTACCGAGACTTAGTCGCCCGGCGCTCGCCTCTGTCAGACCGTCGACATCTTTGGCCGGATCGATTTTCTCAATCGCTGCAGCTTCGTTGAGCCCCTTTGGCAGAGGCAATTGCAACAGTATTCCGTCGACGCTGTCATCCGCATTTAGGTCTGAGATCAGGTTCTCGACCTCAAACTGCGTCGCGTCCTTTGGCAGGTGGTGGTGCAGCGATCGCATGCCACACTCTTCGGTCTGACGGACCTTGTTGCGAACATAGACCTGGCTAGCTGCATCTTCGCCCACGAGGACCACTGCCAAGGTGGGTTGCCCAGGCAGGGTTTCGACCGCTGTTTTCACGCTGGCGCGGACATCTACCGCGACTTCTTTACCCGAGATGATTTGTGCAGACATACCGGTTGCCTATTTCCGTAGTTCAGCCCCGGGGATTCGGGGGCGCTGACTTTCTTGGCCTTGTATTCTTTTTCCGTCCGCGTCACCCACTGAAACGCCCCAAATGCACCCCGTCTAAAGTACGTTCGGGTAAATATAGTAAGCGATAACGCGTTGTAGAAAAATGATCGCGAGGATCGCGATGAAGGGCGAAAGGTCGATCTGCCACCCCTTAGGCATGAATCGTCTGATCGGTGCGAAGACCGGCTCGGTGATCTGATACAACATCCGCCAGATGGTAGATACTAACTGGTTGCGCGTATCGAGGACGCGAAACGATACCAACCAGGAAAAAATGACGTGCACGAAAATCACCATGGTGGCGAAATTCAAGAGGATCAACACAATGTCTAAAATCGCGCGCAAAGCTCAGACTCCGTTATAGTTTGAGTGTCAGGTAGAGCGGTTCACGCTCGCTCGCAAGGCGGCACTTACTCTGTGTTTCGGAAACGACGAGACTGAGCCCCGACCATCGCTCGGCCGATGGGTTCAGGTAGGATCCGGCTCAATGTCGCGAGGCCTTTGTTCACCGCCCCAGGGACCACAACAGGTTGGCCACGTTCACAAGCGTTAATTCCCGCCTCTACGACCGGTTCGGCTTCCATCCACATCCAGTCTGGCATTTCATTGGTCTTCTCGCGTGTGCCGTTCACGTCGTGAAACTCAGACCAAGTGAAGCCGGGGCATAGCGCCGTACAATGAACATCGTGATGCCCGGCTGCTTTGGCTTCTGCGTCGATGCTCTCAGAAAACTTGATCATGCCAGACTTTACACTGGCATAGAGCGTGTGGCCGTTAGAACCTGGCGTGTACCCTGCCAGAGACGCGACATTGATAATCCGGCCAAACCCACGCTCCGCCATCCCGGGTAGCACTTTGTGAGTGAGTTCAATCGGTGCCGTATAGAGGACGCGTAAAAACGCAGCCTGATCTTTCCACTTGGTGTTAAAGAACGTACCCGGCAGTCCGTAGCCCGCATTGTTGACGACGCCATCCACGTGGCGCCCTGCCTCTTTGATCTCTTTCAGGATCGTGTCCACGCTATTGGCGCGCGCGAGATCTTGCGTGATCACAATCGTTGCAACCCGGTATTTCTCTTCCAAATCGCGCGCCAGCTTTTCCAATCGGTCTGCGCGGCGTGCTGTGAGGGCAATATCCCATCCGAGCGCAGCATACTGTTTCGCAAACTCCTCACCGATGCCTGCAGAGGCGCCCGTGATGAGCATGAGTTTGTTCGTCGCCATTAAGAGCTCCTATTCAGCTTTGCGCCAGACGCGGACTTTCGTAAGGAAAGCCAGTTGCAAACGCTCTGCCGTAAATCCAGCTTTCTCCATATGCGGGTCGAAAGCCCAATTCAAATAGCCTTTGTAGTAGGGCTCATGGAACCCTTCTGGAAAATACTCCAGGAAGCCATCGACTCTTTCATTATCCCCGAATTGCAAACTGTCCGCGATGATGAACGTGCCGCCCGGTTTCAAAACACGCGCCGCTTCAGCGATGACCTGCGGCCGAATGCGAGGAGGCAACTCGTGAAACAGATAGATCGAGATGAGGTGATCGAAGGTTTGGTCCTCAAACGGCAGGGCTTCGGCTTTACCTTCGACAATCTCGACATGCGGCCATCGGCGCACATTTTTCCGCGCGGCTTCGGCGTACGGCGGAGATAGGTCTAACCCCGAAAGCTGAAGTTTCGGCATGGCCGACATGACCTGCCGCATGAATCGGCCCGTACCGCAAGCTAGATCCAAAACCTGGACTTCGCGTTGATCTCGTCCCTGCACCTGCTTTACGAGTTCGGCCAAAGCCGCGCGGCGCATCGCGTCCGCTGCCCCCGTAAACAGAGCTTCGACCTGATGATCATAAATATCGGCGCTGTCTTCACTGAGCCATCCATCCGTCTGGTAGTGAAAGTTCTGCCGGTAATAAGCTGGATAACGCTTCGGATCTGCCGCCTCAGTTGAGCGCACTTCCGTTCCATCGCGATCTAGACGCCGACGATCAACCTCTGACACGTCGCTGAGGAAGCGCTGAGCCCGTCCAACTGCCTTCGGGAAATCTCGTAATCGAAGCTCACGTCGTACTGGGTCAGGATAAAGTCCGGCCTCAATATTCGCTCGATCTTGTCGAAACAAGTCGAAATAGGCCTTTCGGAGCGCTTTCAGCTCGGGCTTGTTTTGCGGTTTAAAAACAGGCTCGCCGGGGCGATTGAACCCAGCAGAACGCCGCCGTGCCAAGGCATATTGCCCGCCATACCAAGCCGATCTCAGACCTTGAGCCGCCGTATAGCGCGCGCGGCCCGCTGTTCTTTTTGCCGTATCAATCAATCCCATAGGGGCAACATGGGCCTGATGACCCGACTCGTCCAGTGTAAGGCGCGTCGCAGGCTTCAGCTTCCGTTCAGACTGGTTCAGGCAACGATATTGCAACAAAAACGAAGATTGGGCGGGTGCGCCTTAAATTCTGGAGATCCATTTATGATCAGAACCAGCCTCTTTCTTGCGGCCTCCGCTTTCTTGATCGCGCCAATGGCGCATGCTGATCACGAGCGGCATGGCGGCTATTATGGACCGCAGCCAACGGTCGCGAGCGCCGCGTGCGAACGTCAAAAAAGCAATGACAAACTCGCGGGCGGCCTCGTCGGCGCGGTCGCCGGAGGTCTCATCGGCGCAGCGATCGGTGGAGAATTGGAACCCGATAACGGATTCAATCGCTACCGCGGTTATCGCGGCTACCGCGGGTATAGAGGACACCGAGGCTATCGCGGTTATCGCCGCGGGGCACGTGGCTTCTACCATGATCGCGGAGATGACGGCGCCGAGATTGCTGGCGCGGTTGTTGGCGGTCTGCTGGGCGCCGCAGTCGGAAGCAGCGTGGCCGGAGATTCAACCAACTGTTCGCGCACCTACAGCTATGAACCATCCGGGCGCTATCAAAACGCAGGGAGCTGGGGCAATCAGTACGCTCCAACACGCTCACCGACGGGACCTGCCTGGGAAAACCCTGAGGTCCAACAGTCACGACATATAACATCTACCCGCACGGTCAGCGCCCCGGCTTATCCAAGTGAGCCAGCCTATCCAAGCGTTCCGGCCTACCCCTCGAATGAAGATTACGGGTTAGCCGGCGCGCCTGAAGCGCGTACGGGGGCCGGGGAATGCACGACTGTCCGACGCGAAACGCGCCTACCGGATGGTACCGTCATCCGTGAGCCGGTTGAAGTGTGTCAGACTGAGGACGGTCGCTGGCAGATGCCGGAACCGGTTCCAGGCTACTAAGCGGGTCTAAGAAACCTATTGAAAACACAAATAGGGGAAGTGCCGCACTTCCCCTATTTTCTTGCTCGGCGTATGAGAGCGCCATGACTGAATACTTTAAGCCGATCTCATTTACCCAATGGTCCGACGACAAGAGTGCGTTTGCGGAAGCGTTGGGGCGTTCCTTTCGAGAAACCGGGTTTGCGGTGATCGCCGATCATCCGATCAATCAAGGCGTGATCGACCGCGCTGTGAACGCGTCAAAAGCGTTCTTCGAATTACCGGGCAATGTGAAGGAAACCTATCACGACGCCGCTGGCGGACGACAGCGCGGCTACACGCCGTTCGGAACAGAGAACGCTAAGGGCGCGGCATCCGCGGATCTGAAAGAGTTTTGGCATACCGGTCGCGCTCTCCCCGAGAATAGCCCATACCGCGCAACGATGAAGGAAACCCCTGCGGTTCCAGAGGTCGCAGAGTTCGATGATGCGACGCGAGATTTCTACGAGGCGATGGATGCGTTTGGCGCTCAATTACTTCGCGCGGTCGCGCTTCACCTTGGACTGCCAGAGACCTGGTTTGACGACAAAGTGCAGTTTGGAAACTCGATCCTGCGCTTGCTGCACTACCCACCGCAAGACAATCCTCCACCAAAAGGCACAGTCCGCGCTGGGGCCCACGAAGATATCAACGTCATCACGCTACTCTTGGGCGCAGAGGAAGCAGGCCTTCAAGCGCTGCACCGCTCGGGCGACTGGCTAGATGTGAACCCGCCTGCGGGCTCTTTGGTGATCAATTGCGGAGACATGTTGCAGCGTCTGACGGGGGGTGTTTTGCCATCAACAACACACCGCGTACTGAACCCGTCTCCGGAACGATCTCGCTTCCCGCGTTATTCAACGCCATTTTTCCTGCACTTCAATCAGGACGTCATGATCGAAGCCCTGCCGCAATGTTTGGAAGAAGGCGGGAAAGCCGAAGCTCCAATCACGGCTCAGGACTATTTGATGGAACGCTTGCGCGAGATTGGCTTGATCAAGGCGTAGGCGCTTGGTCGCCATGGCGGTCGAACCAAGCCGTTCGAGTGATTTCCCAGACATTGGACTGTCGTTTCGTTCCGTCTGGGCGTTGGCTCGTAACTTCTCCCTGATGGATCATTCCGACGGCATCCATCATGCGGGCAGTTCGAACGTTATCTAAAGCCCCTGTTGCGAATATCTTCTCGAGCTTGAGGGCCTCGAACATCCAATTGAAACTCGTGGTGAGACCGCGAAGACCAACACCTTTGCCTTGCTGATCTTTCCGCAACGCTCCACCAAGATCGCCAGCCCCCCATTCAGGCCAAACCTCAAAGTCAGAATACCCAATCACTTCCTGATCCTCATTGAAGCGTACGAACAATAAACCTTCGCCCCTTTCCCGCTCCTCCAGTTTTTTCGCGATAAATGTACCAACCGAACCGACATTCAGTGGGCGCGGCAGACTGTAAATGGGACCATGGATGTCGGGGTCTTTTAGAAAGTCATACAAAGCTTGAGCATCAGACTGCCTTGCCAGTCTCGCTGCGATCGGAGGGCCTGGCACCTCAATCGCTGATCTGACAGCTTCTCTTATTTCAGCTTCGCGCTGACGGGACGTCCTAATCCGGGTCAGAGGAAGTTCAGCCAAGCTTATGCACCCGACAATAGGGCTTCGACCTGCTCACGCTTTGGCAAACTGGGCTGTGCGCCCGGCTTCGTCACAGCAAGCGCTGCTGCAGCGGAAGCAAATCGCAATGCAGCCTCTGGCGCCGCTCCTTCGGCGAGAGCCACTGCAAGTGCACCACAAAACGTATCGCCTGCGCCAGTGGTGTCGACAACAGGAACGGAAAACGCAGGAACACGCGCAATCTCTTTGCCCATCTTAAACAGCGCCGCGCCCGATCCGCCGAGGGTCAACGCCACCAAGCCGCCCGTCTCGTGCAGACCGTCGCCGTAGAATTCAGCTTCAACCTCATTTACGATCAGCAGATCGGATTGGCGCAAGAGTTCAGAAGGCACTTCTTGCGCCGGCGCCAAGTTGACGGCCATGAGCGCGCCGGTGTCAACCGCACGCGCGGCTGCCGCGGAAACAGCCGACACTGGCACTTCAAGCTGGCAAAGAATGACGTCGCACTTCGGGAGATTGAGAACGTCGGACGCACTCACACGGGCATTCGCACCGCTGGCGACAGTGATCTGGTTCTCACCGTCTGGAGACACCGAAATTAACGCGACACCTGTCGAGGTCCCGATCTCGCTCATCACCGCTGAGACATCGACCCCGTCCTGTCGTAAGAGAGCGAGCGCGGGTTCAGCGAGCGCATCATCTCCAACGCAGCCGGCCATAAAGACATCAGCGCCTAGACGCTTGGCTGCGAGCGCTTGATTGGCGCCCTTCCCGCCTGGGTGCTGCGCAAACCGTGCGCCAGTGACTGTTTCCCCCGCTGTCGGTAATGGGGCGCCACTCGCGACAAGGTCGAGATTAATTGAGCCAACGACACCGAGTTTTACGACCATTTCACTGTCTCCAGATGATGCGCCAAAGCCTCAAACACCGCGTCGCTATCGGCGCTCTCATACCATAAGACGTTGCCATCATCACAGAAGGTGGGGATCGTCCGGCCAAACTGCTCGCCATCTTCTGTTACTACTTCAACGCGGGCACGGCGTCCTTTGAAGAGATCCGGATGCGTGACTGCAATCACTGTACTCGGATCATGCAGCGGCGCGTCGCGCGCGCCGTTGGCGGAAAACTCAAGTTTGCACGACGCCTCGAGTAAGTCCCCGGCAACTCGAGATTGGGTTGTCTTGCCCTCACGAATTTTCGCCAAGCGCTCTGCCGTCGTTCGCACATCATGGGTGACGTCTAGGCTCAAACACCGAATAAAGAGGTTGGACCCGAACACCGCTGCAGCGGCGTGCGGGTCTGCGAATACGTTGAACTCTGCATATGGCGTGATGTTTCCGCCCTCGGTATCGGCTCCGCCCATCAGAACGATTTCCGCAATTCCATCTTCGATTTCCGGATCCATTGCCAATGCCAACGCGATATTGGTCATCGGTCCTGTTACAATCAGCGTCAGCGGGTTCGCTTTCGCGTCTTTGCATGCGCGAATGATCTTATTGACCGCATGGGTCTGTTCTTGCCCCAATTCGGGGTCAGGAAAGTCGATGTTGCCAAGCCCCGTAGAGCCATGAAAGTCTTCGGCAGTAACGGGATCTCGAAGCAATGGGCGGGGCGCTCCAGCACACACTGGTACACGTGAACCCGGATCGGCGACTTCGCGGATGATACAGGCATTGGTGGCCGTCTGGTCCCCCTTCACATTTCCTGCCACCGTGGTGATGGCCAGTACATCAAGGTCTTTCGCTCCGAAAGCGGCCAGGAGCGCAACCGCATCATCCAGGCCTGGATCACAATCAATTATAACGCAGTTCATGAAATTGGTCTGCGGCGTTGAAATCGCGATGGCAAGCCTTGAAAGCGCTTACGCCTTCGCTAAACCCAATCTAAGCAAGCAATCATGAGTAGGAGCGACACAATGACTGTCACAACGCAGATCGTAGATTATGAGCAAGGTGGTCAGACATATGAAGGCTTCCTAACCATGCCGTCTGGCGTAGCCCCGAAAGGCGTTGTCTTGGTCGCGCATGCTTGGGGCGGTCAGTCGCAATTCGAGCAAGACAAAGCGAAACTGGTTGCCGAATGGGGCTATGCGGGATTTGCGATCGACGTTTATGGAAAAGGCAAACGCGGCGAAACCAATGAGGAATGTGAAGCATTGATGACCCCACTCGCGAGCAATCGCGAAGAGCTTCAATCGCGTTTGGCTTTCGCATTGAATGTGGCGAAAGAGAAAGCCGGAACTGACAAAGCGGCCGCCATCGGCTTCTGCTTTGGAGGCCTCAGCGTCTTAGACATGGCACGGAAGAATATGGGTGTAGAAGGCGTGGTAAGCTTCCACGGACTCTTCGGAGCGCCTGGAAACACCGATGACAAAATCGGACCAAAAGTTCTGGCACTCCATGGCTGGGAAGATCCGATGGCCACACCGGACGATGTCATGGACTTTTCCCGAGAAATGACAAACGCCAAAGCCGACTGGCAACTCCATGCCTACGGCGCGACCATGCACGCGTTCACCAACCCAGCCGCAGCGAACCCGGATTTCGGCACCGTCTATGATGCTGGAGCCGATCGCCGAAGCTTCGCGGCTTGTAAGGATTTTCTAGCCGAAGTTCTCGGCTAAATGTCGACACGCGCCTCGCTGACCCGCCGCGGTGTGCTCGCCAGCTTGCCAGCGAGTGCGCTCCTCATATCTGCCTGCCGGCCTGAACCAACCGCAGAGCAGCTTGTGCAAATGCTCACCTCAGCACCCGGAGAGTACCTCGCTCCGGCGGCAGGCATTGTCGTGATGCAGAACAATTTGGTGATCGCGCAAGCGGCGGCTGGTGACGCGGATGTTGGTGTTCGACCATTCAACACGCGCTCAGCCTTTCGCGCCGCCTCGATTTCGAAATTAGTCGTCGCGTTGACGGCCGAGAAACTTCACAGAGATAGGGCGCTTGATCTAGACAAGGGTGTACGCACTTGGTTGCCTTATTTTCCATCCGACACACCTGCAGGTTCCGATGGCCCAACCATCAGAGCACTCCTTAGCCATACAGGTGGAATGAAGGATCCTGAGGTCTATTGGCTCGCGCACCCTGGCAACATTGAGACGCTCATCACGCGCGACGCGTTTCGGGAAAATACAGACTTTGAGTATTGTAACCTCGCTTACGGTGTTGTCGCGACCGCCATCGAAGTCGCAACGCAGCGCCGATTTGACCGTGTTTCCCATGATGTCGTCTTAAAACCGCTGGGGCTCGATGCCGGATTTAATTGGGCGGGTGTGACGCCCGAGAAAAAGCTCGATGGCGCAACGCTGTATCGGAACTTTGGGTCGGGTTGGGCGTCTCAGATTGATGATCGAGAGATGCTGCGTGACCCGGCACCCTCAATTCTGCTGAACGAGGGTGCTGACTTGGCGACCTATGAGCCAGGAATGAATGGGGCCCTATTCTCACCTCAAGGGGGCTTGCGCGCCAACCTGATTGATTTGGCGACGATTGCTGGCCGGCTTAAATACGCCCCGGAACTGACGCGGTCTGTCTGGTCGCTCAATCAAGCAGAGTCGAATGGGGTTCATGATGAGCGCTATTTTACAGAGTTTGGAACCGGCGTGCAGATCCATCCCGCGGAAGAAAGTCCTTGGCCTGGGATTGAGCTTTGGGGCCATCCTGGCGAAGCGTATGGCTTGTATGGTGGCGCATGGTTTGCGCCGGAGCTCAATATCAGCTTCGCTTATACCGTAACAGGAACGCCAGATGGGACGCCAAAACGCAGTGCCCGGCATCCAGCTTTAAACGTCTTCACAGAGGTGTTGATGGATGCAGTGATGACGGCCTACGCCGCGAGTCCAGCAAGCAAGTAAAGCGCTGTCGCTGCGACGCCGCCCACCAAGGCGTAAGGAAGCTGAGTGCGCACATGCTCCATGTGATCACACCCGGAGGCCAACGAGGCGATAATCGTCGTATCTGAGATCGGTGAGCAATGATCACCGAACACGCCGCCACCCATCACAGCCGCAATCGCAAGCGGCAACGGCACGCCAGCACCAACAGCGAGCGGCACCGCTACTGGCACAATGATCCCATATGTTCCCCAACTGGTTCCCGCAGTGAATGAGGTGATCCCGGCGGCGAGAAATAAGATCGCGGGAATAACCCACGGCGCCGGAAAGCTAGACGCGATGCTGGCAATAAACTCTCGCATCCCGACCGCGTTGAGGCTCGCGCCTAAAACAAGCGCCAGGTAAATCATGGTAACGGCCGGGAGCAGGTCTCCCATGCCTTTGAAACCGATATCGACAAGCTCGCCCTTGGCGCGCTTGGAATGAGCCAGGCAGATGAACGCGGCTGCAGTTGCCAAAATGACCGACCAAAGGATTGCTTGGGCCCCAGACCCCTGGCGAATATCGCCGTCCCCGGTCCAGATCATGAAGCCGATTGTTCCACCGATCATGATCAACAGAGGAATGGCCATATAGATCGCGCGAGACGGCGGTTCAGGCGCCTCATTAAACGGTCCCGTCGCTGCAGCGGCTGATCCGCCTCCGGCTCTCTCGACCGCCGCCAGCGGTCCAAACGTCTTGTTCGATAAGACCGTGGCGAACACCAGAACGAGCGTGATCCAAGCATAAAAATTGAGCGCAATCGTCGACATCAAAACGCCTGTCGCCCCTTCGACCCCATTCTCATTCAGAAGCCCCAAAAGGTAGGCGCCCCAGCCGTTGAACAGAACCAAGACGCTCACCGGAGCGCAGGTTGAGTCGATAATGTAGGCCAAGCGCTCACAGCTAATGTTCAGTTTGTCGAAGAGTGGGCGCCCGAGAATACCCGTCGTTAGGAGCGAAATATTGGTCTCAACAAAGATCAGCAGCCCGCAGATCGCGGTTACTAAGCTTGCCCGGCGAGGCGTCGATGCAAACCCTGAACTCTGCAGCCGTTCAACCATCGCGCTAATGCCACCAGACCGCTGCATGTAAACGATCAAAGCACCGATGATCAGGCAGAATAAAAGTACCCGCGTATTGTAGGAACTATCGAAAACTCCAACCGCACGATCAATCCCGCCGAGGGCACCCATAAATGGATTGAACCCGGCGATAATGGTTTCGCTAAGCCAAATCGCTAGCCCAAGTGCCCAGAAGACGTTGCGCGTCCAAATCGCAACGACAATCGCCAATAAGGGCGGCGTGATCGTCAGCCATTCCATGCGTTTAGTTCAGGACGTTTGGAGAAACGAGTTCAGACGTTCGAGCTTCATCAGCTGCCCGTACGAGGCGCAACATGTTCCCGCCCCAAATCTTCTCAACGTCTTCGCGGGTGTAACCAGCGGCTAGCAAGTCACGCGTAATTTTTTGCAACATGGAGACATCACTCATGCCATCCACACCGCCGCCGCCATCCCAGTCACCGCTGATCCCAACATGATCAGGGCCGATGAGGTCCAGCACGTGATAAGTATGCTCCATGAACTTCGCATAGGTTGATCGCGGCGCTGGGAACTCTCGATTAAGCTCGGCGCGTGCCACCATCCAAGCCTGAAGGGTTTCAGGATCCATCTCGCTAGGATTGCTGCCATAAGTTTCGCTGAGGCCTTCCAGCGCAGCAACACGCTCAGGTGACGGAACGAGCGTTTCGAGATAGCCACCAAAGATGTTCATTTGGATGACGCCGCCATTCTCAGCGAGTTCCAAAAGCAATTGGTCATCGATGTTGCGTGGGTGATCATAGACCGCGCTCGCGCCTGTGTGAGACAAGATCACCGGTGTTGTGGACAGCGCCATCATATCGCGCACGGTTGCGTCGCTCGCGTGGCTGCCATCAAGCACCAGACCTAGGCGGTTGGCTTCGCGGACCAATTCTTCACCCAGCGGGCTCAGACCGTCATAAATCTGATTGATGTCCGTCGCGCTGTCCGCGAATTGATTATTCGCAAAATGTACTGGCGCGATCATACGCAGACCACCAATGTAGTAATGCTCCATGAGAGAAACATCTGTCCCCAGCGGGTAAGAGTTCTCCATGCTTTGGAACACGACCTTTTTGCCGTCCGCTAGGATCCGTTCTGCATCCTCCGCGCTGAAGGCGAGTTCCACTTCTTCGTGATACTTTGCAGCGAACTCTCGGATCGCCGTTTGGCGCAAGAGACCATGAGTTCTAGCTGCCGCATAGCTGGCCTCATCAAGGGGTCCCTGCCGCGTGAAAATTACCCAAAAGCCGCCATCAAGACCGCCCTCATTCATCCGAGGAAGATCAACATGCGTTCCATCTTCTTCCCAAGTTTGACGCCGTTTGAAGTCATACGCTTCGGAGTGAAAGAGTGCCGGAGTATCGAGATGGCTATCGAAAACGGCAATCGACTCATGAAATGCGTCGACGTCTGACACAGGCGCGCTGCTGGAGGCACGTTTCTCCGAAATGTCACTGCCCGCATCGGGAAGTTGCGGCGCGCACGAAGCCAGCCCAATCGCAATTATACCCCCAAGCCCAAGTCGCAGCATAATCGAACTCCTTATGTCTTGCATTTGACCTAAAGGAGATCGGCCTCAAAGCAAGTCCGAGGGCGGGTCAATCTCCCAGATCAGCTGCTCTAGCCCCACAAAGCGCGACATGCGAGCAAGCTCCGCATCGAGTTTAGCCAACCGAGCAGGCGTCCATTTTGTCTTGGGCTCTTTCCAGAGGTTTAGGACCCGCAACGTGCTCGCCTTGCGATCCGCTTTGACCTCGATCCGACCAATGAACCTATCCCCCTCAAGCAAGGGATAGACGTAATACCCCCATTGTCGTTTGGCTGCCGGCACGAACATCTCGACCGTATAGTCAAAGCCAAACAAGCGTTTCAGTCGGGTCCGATCTCTCGCGACAGGATCGAACGGATTGAGAATGCGTAGCCTAGAGGTTGGCGCATCAATCGTTGCCAACCGGGTTTCGACATCACCAGGAGCCCAAGCCGTGATGGTGCTTTTGTCAGCCGTCTCAATTTCAACAGGCACAAGTTTAGTCGCATTGTCGGTCGCCCAATGCTTCGCCTCAGCATTTGAAACAGCGTCCCAAAATCGTTGAATATCGCCCTCAGACCCAAACGCCATCCGGTCGAGTGCCGCCTGGCATAACCAGTCGATCTGCGCTTCATCCGATGGCACATGGCGCAGCAAGTTTTCTGGAATGACCCGTTCCGTCAAATCGTAGTATTTGGTGAAGTTCTCACGATGGGACGTCGAAAGCTCACCCGAATACCACATATAATCGAGTGCCAATTTGTGCGGTGGGCGCGCCCACATCTTTTTCTCGCCCTGAACTTTGGTATCGAAGGCTTTCGTACAAAGCGGCCCCTCGGCGCGGATCCGATCCTTAATGGCGTTCCTGCCATCCTCGTCCAACATCCCGCGGTGCCATTCCCATTTCCGAACCTTAGCTTCCAGGCGCCGGAATTGACGTTGCCACATGGGATAGAAATCAATCGGGATGACCGATGCGTCGTGGGTAAAATGCTCAAAAACTTTGCGGTTCTTTGCGAGGTGACGCCCCAACATCGGTTCTCGATAGTTTTGGTTTCGGCTCCACAAAATATGATGGTGAGCACGCGATACAACTTGGATTGTATCAAGCTGTACAAAGCCAAGCTTCTTGATCAATTGATCGAGATCGAGTTTTCCCGTCGGCGTATCCGCAAGCCCCTGTCCTGCGAGCCAAAGTCGCCTGGCATCGCGGTTAGAGATCTGAAGCGGCGTACGTTCTTCCATGTCTATTCAGTTTCCAGGCGGCACGCGCCCGCTTTAAATCGATCTCGGGCAATTGTGCGTGATTGTCTCATCCGTTCCCCTCTGACTTCTGTCCCCGGATCGCGCGCCATTTTGCCAAGCGCTCTGCAATCGGGCCTTCTCGGCCCTGCCCTTTGGGCTGGTAAAAATCCACCCGCTCCATGCCATCTGGAAAATAGTTCTGTCCGGAAAAACTACCCTCTTGATCATGATCATTGGCATAGCCGTCGCCGTAGCCCTGCTCTTTCATCATTTTCGTTGGCGCATTGAGTATGTGCTTGGGTGGCATCAGAGACCCGGTTTCTCGCGCCGCAGCCCGTGCACGCTTCATCCCAATGTAAGATGCGTTTGATTTCGGCGCGGTCGCCAAATGCACGACCGCGTGCGCGAGCGGGATAAGTCCTTCGGGTTCACCTAGACGTTCGAAGGCACGCGCCGCTTCACCCGCCACCATCATCGCAGTTGGATCAGCCAAGCTGATGTCCTCGCTCGCCATCACCACCAGGCGGCGGGCGATAAAGAGCGGATCCTCTCCACCTTCGAGCATGCGTGCGAACCAATAAAGCGCCGCATCAGGATCTGACCCGCGCACAGATTTGTGCAGAGCAGAGATCAGATTGTAATGCTCCTCACGGTCCTTGTCGTAAGCGGGCGCGCGTTTCTGCAGCGCTTGCGCGAGCTGCTCGACAGAGAGCTTTGTCTCTGCACTCGCGAGCGTGAAAGCTTGCTCCGCCAGGTTGAGGAGATAGCGACCGTCACCGTCAGCCATATCGACCAATGCTGACCGCGCGCGGTCTTCTAATGGAAGTTCCCGGCCCATCTCTGTTTCAGCGCGCGCCAGAAGAGTCTCGGATGCAGCCACTTCCAATCGATTGAGCACCAAAACTGCGCAGCGCGAGAGTAAGGCGCCATTCAGCTCAAAGCTCGGATTCTCCGTTGTAGCCCCAACCAAGGTAATCGTGCCCGCCTCGACATAGGGTAAAAAGCCATCCTGCTGGGCTCGATTAAAACGGTGGATCTCGTCGACGAAGAGCAAGGTCCCCTGCCCCATGTCGCGCCGACGTTGCGCCGCTTCGAAGACTGCTCGAAGGTCTTTCACGCCCGAGAATATTGCTGAGATCGCTTCGAAATGGAGATCGGTCTCCTGCGCTAGCAAACGCGCGATCGTTGTCTTACCGACCCCGGGTGGCCCCCATAATATGATCGAAGAGAGATTGCCCGTCGCGAGCATCCGGCCGAGCGCCCCGTCAGCGCCGAGCAGATGGTCTTGCCCAACTACATCTGCGAGCACTTGAGGACGTAGTTTGTCCGCTAAGGGTTGCGGCGCGGAGTCCGACAATCCTGAAGCTGCAAACAAGTCTGTCATTCCAAATGCCTCAATAACGCCGAAGCGATAGCTCAATCTTGGCATTTACATAATTCTTGCGCGCACACAAGAACGGAGCAAGAACGTCATTTGCGGAACACAGCGGCATAAAGATTGACTGTCGGTCGATGTTTGGCATGAAGGCGCCGCTGCGTTGTAAAATCGTAGGTTATCTTCGCATGTCCTCATCCAATTTATCATCCGCCGCGCGGGGTTTAGTAATTGCCGCCCCGAATTCAAATACGGGGAAAACCGTTTTCACGTTGGGCCTCGTTGGAGCTCTGAGGGCTCGTAACATCGCCGTCGAAGTCGCCAAGGGCGGTCCAGGTTATATTGATCCACAATTCCTCAAGCTCGCCACCGGCCACGACTGCTACAATCTCGACAAGTGGGCATTTGGTGAGGCGCAGCTCCGCGCCCGTGCATCGGAGATTGCACAGGATAAAGACCTCCTGATCATCGAAGGCATGATGGGAATGTTCGATGGTGCGGCGAGCATTTCGGGATCCACAGCAGATTTAGCGGATACCCTGGACCTTCCAGTCTTGTTGCTGGTCGATGCCAGTGGAATGGCCCAATGGATTGCAGCGATTGTACATGGCTTTGCGACCCTACGAGCAAGACCTAAGGTTTGCGGCGTCATCGCCACACGCGTTGGCAGTCCGGGGCATGCCGAGATGCTTGCAGATGCGTTGAAAGAAACGGGCATCCCCTTTTTGGGAGCTGTGATGCGTTCGGAGGCGCTAAACATCCCATCACGGCACCTCGGCCTCGTCCAAGCGACCGAGCGAGCGCAAACCGATGCGCTAGCACAGGCCGCGCGTGAAGCCGTTGAATCCGGGGTCGATTTAGACGCGCTTTTCGCGGCCGCGGGCAGTCTCACTTCTACTCCGCCTCCACAACGTCTTGCTCCAATTGGCCAAAGGATCGCGGTAGCCCGCGATATCGCCTTTGAGTTTTCTTACCCGCACATTCTCAATGATTGGCAGGCTCAAGGCGCACAGCTTTCGTTCTTTTCTCCCCTGGCGAATGAAGCACCGCGCGATGATAGCGATGCGATTTATCTCCCAGGCGGCTATCCTGAACTACACGCGGGTAAAATTTCGGCAGCTAATATATTTTTGAACGGGCTACGATCAGCATCCCAGCGCGGGGCAATCGTTTATGGCGAATGCGGTGGCTACATGGTGCTTGGCGAAGGCCTTGTGGACGCGCAAGGTAAACGGCACGCGATGACCGGTTTGCTGAGCCACACCACCAATTTCGCCCAGAAAAAGATGCATATCGGCTACCGCACCCTCACCCCGCAGCCCAACCCAATTTGGAAAACTCCGTTGCGAGGACATGAGTTTCACATGTCCGTCCTCGAGGATGCCGGAATCGACCACGCCTTGTTTCAGCAATCTGATGCCCGGGGTGAAGATCTCGGCCTGACAGGTGGTCAGCGCGGATCCGTGATGGGGTCTTACACGCACATCATTGCTCAAGCACCAGAAGCTTAGAGCGTGACATAGCCGCTGATGCTGCGACCATTTCGATCGATCTCGATCTCCCAGCGCCCAGAATCTCGATCCAGCGCCGCATCAAGATCATCGAGCGTTTTGATCGGCTGACCATCCACCGACTGAATGATGTCGCCAGATCGAACGACCCGTCGGGCATAGGCGCGGCGCATGACGCGGGTAACAAGAACACCACTATCGAATGGATCGCGCCCCAACTCTTCGGCCAGTCGCGGAGAAAGCTCGGCGACTTCTGCGCCGGTAAATGGATGACGCCCTTCAAGCAAAACGACTTCCGCTTCACTGGTGCCAGGCGGCGGTGCGAGACGCGCTTCGATTAACTGCTCATTGCCGCCTCGAAGCACGCGCAGAGTCACATCCTCACCCGGCGATTTCGTAGCGGCTAAAAATTTCAGGCCACGCTCGTCAAAGACTTCGCGCCCATCAATGCTCAAGACAAGGTCACCTCGACGCAGATCTGAACGGTCCGCCGGGCCATCGTCGTAAACCTCTGTGATAATCACCCCAAGCGGTCGATCCAGGCCCTGAGCTTTGGCGATATCGAAGGTCACCGACTGGCCTTTCAGACCAAGCCACGGGCGTACAATTGTTCCTTCGTTTACAGCGGCGTCTACGACGCGCTTGACCATTTCAGACGGGATCGCAAAGCCAATCCCGTTTGATCCACCGGAGCGCGAAAAGATCGCCGTATTGATTCCCACGAGCTCGCCGCGCGTGTTCACTAGCGCACCGCCTGAGTTGCCTGGATTCACGGCTGCGTCTGTCTGCAGGAAGAACGCATAATCAGAGACACCAACATCGGTTCGAGCCGTTGCAGAGATGATGCCGGTCGTGACCGTTTGACCAACGCCAAATGGGTTTCCGACCGCGAGCACCAAGTCGCCCACTTCGACACCGATTGTGCTGGCATAGCCGAGCGTTGGAAGCTCTGCGTCTTCAGTGTCGATGCGCAGAACCGCGAGGTCCGTGCGTTCATCGGCGAGGATCAGCTCAGCAGGGTATTCCCGGCGATCCGCAAGAACAACGATGACCTCATCGGCGCCATCGATGACGTGATTGTTCGTTACGACGATGCCCTCATCGCCAACGATGACACCTGAGCCGAGAGAGTTTTGGACACTTTGGCTGTTCGGGCTCCCAAAGCGGCGGCCATACATAAACTCTTGCATCGTCATTCGTCGTTGCACTGTTTTCTTTGTGTAGACGTTCACCACGGCGGGCGAGACCTCTTTCACGAGCGGTGCATAGCTGAGTTCAATCTGGGCTTGGTTTTCGGGGACGACTTTTTCCCAGAAATTATCCGCAGAGGCGGAACCATAGAGAGGGCTCACTAAAACGAGCACGAGCGCGACCAAAACAAAAAGGACGGCCGCGAGAAACTTGGAGACGTGTTTAGTCATGCTGGATAGGTAAGTCATGATTATGGCTCTATTCCGGCGTACTGGCGGACGCAATTGGGCAGACATGAAAATTCCGTTAGATGCCTGTTATCCTTGCGGAATCCTAAGCTTCACGCGCTCGTTTTTCGGCCAAGGCCTGCAGGTTCTTTTCGTGATCATCGCGGCTAATGCGGTAAAAGCTCACCGAAATCAGCATAAGCGTCCAAAGCGTGAGGAGCGTGATGGCGTACCAGAAGCCTAAAGTTGCAATGGATTCGGGGCTCGCTTGTTCGGGTCTCATTCCCGGCACAATCGAGGCCGTTGCCAGGATAACGGAAGCGCTCAGCACACCCATACCTTGGGCCAGTTTGCGCATAAAACTGATCCCTGCGAAGTAAACGCCTTCAGAGCGACGTCCGGTTTTAAGCTCATTCTCTTCTACGATGTCGGCGACCATAGCCGCGGCGAGCATCTGGTAGGCCACAATCAACGCGATATCGAACACGGTGATGAAGACGATCGTGAAGTATAATTCATCGGTGCCATTCGGTGGCAGAAGACCAAGCAGGCGGGCAAATATAGGCGCGGGCGCGATGGTGAAGGCGAGCACGCCAATAAAGATAGCCGCGCGTTTTTTACCTAGTATCTTCCCAGCAATAGGCGCTATAAAGAGGGCTAACGCGGGCGATAAAAATACGGCTACGGTCACGCCAAAAATCTGCTGACTGTTAAAGCCCCAGAAAAATGTATTGATATATTGATTTAGCGTCGCGGACACTCCCGTCGCCAACAAACCGAACATCGTGGCGATGAAAAGCGCTCGAAAAGATGGATTGGAAACGGTTTCCCAGATCTCCGCAATGACCTTGGGGGGTGTCGTCTTCCTCGCCGCCGGTGGCGGCATTAAGTGCGGAATATGTCGGTGCGTCCCTACAGACGTAATTAAGATCGCTAGGAAGATGCAACTCGCCCCGAGCAATCCATAAGTATTCCAGCCCTCTAAATAGAAAATACCGGATGAGTCTTCCTCGGTTGGTTTCAACAAGACGGCAAATAGCGTGGCTTGAACGGCCAACCCACCAACCCAAGCAAAAAAGTAGCGGAACGACATCAACGAGGTTCGCGCATCATAATCTTGTGTCAGCTCTGCGGACAAAGCGTGCTGCGGCACCTCGAACAGGGTGTACATGAGACGCACCACGATGGTCAGCGTCAGCAGCCAGCCAAAAAGCCCCATACCTTCCAGTCCCGTTGGCGGGTTCCAGACAAAGAAATACCCCACTGAAATCGGGATCATCGCGGCATACATGAAGGGGTGCCGACGGCCATACTTGCTTTTCAGATTATCCGACCAATAGCCGACCACCGGGTCAGAGACGGCATCGAAAATCAGCGCAATCCAGAGCGCCGCTGCAACCATGACCGCTGACAGACCCAAGACCTGGCTGTAAAACAGCAAGAGAACGTAATCGAACCCATTGTTCTTGATGCCGCCTGCTGCTCCGCCAATTCCATAAGCAATGCGGGTTAGTAGTCCGGGAGTATGGTGTGCAGCGGTGGCAGCGTCTGACATGAAAATTGCCTCGATCTGTTTCTATCTAGTCTTCAACCACGTTCGCTGCGCGGCGACTACGCTCGAGTGCTGCGAGATTGGCTTCGTGATCCTCGCGGCTAATTTGATACCGGAAGAGGAACGCAATAGCGGTGCCCCAAAGCGCGAGCAATCCGAACGCGTATCCGGCGCCAAGCAAGCTCAACGTATTGGCCGGCACCTCGCCCGGTTGAATATTAC
>JBCBGS010000029.1:0-22040 GCA_038526515.1 Pseudomonadota bacterium
AGAAATCGATTTCTCGAAAGCTGGTCGAAAATTCGTCGATCAGTTGTTTGGACGAACGGCAATGGTTGATGTCGGTGAAGGCTTCCCGACCGTATTCCTTCATGGCGTTGGCCAAAGTGCCTATTTCTGGCGTCATCAACTGGCGGCCTTTGCAGATGAACGTAGGTGTATTGCGATTGATCTTATGGCGCACGGCTACACCGAAGCTAAACCCGGTGCGGATGTGAGCTTTCGCGAACAAGCCAAAATGATCCTGGCAGTGCTCGATAAACTCGGCATCGTTCGTTTCGACTTAGTGCTCAATGATAGCGGCGGCGCAATCGGTCAGATTATTGCTGTGCTTGCACCAGAACGCGTGCGATCCTTTGCCTTCTCGAATTGTGACGTTCACGATAACTGGCCACCAAAAACCCTTAATGAAATCCGCGCGGCTGCGCAGGCCGGTGTTTTCGCTGATCAAATGGGGGCGTTCATTGTTGCGCCAGAGCAATTTGCAAACACCATTGGGAAACTGGTCTACGAAAATCCGAACTTTGCAACACCTGAGGCAATGCAGGCAAATATTGCCCCCCTAGTTTCTTCGCAGGAGCGCAAGGACGCCTATAATCGATACGTTGGTTTCCAGGACCATTTACAGCTTGTTGTCATCGAAGATGATTTGCGTAAGCTCGATACGCCATCCCTTATCGTGTGGGGCGCCGCTGACCCTTTCTTTCCAATTGAGTGGGCACATTGGCTCCACGACGCATTGCGAAAAGCTGATCCCGTGATCGAACTTAAGGATGCAATGCTCTTCTTTCCCGAAGAGCGACCAGACGAATTCAATACACCCTTGCGAGCTTTCTGGGAGAAGCTCGGATGACCCTCATCCTCACGTCACTTCTCCTAACCGTCTGCGGGGTCTTTTTTCTCTCCACCGGCGTGATGAGTTTTCTCCGGCCTGTCGCGTTTGGCAAATCGCTTTCGCTCGCGCCGGTCGGAGCTTCGGGCATTGTTGAAATTCGCGCCCAGTATGGCGGTTTCTTTTTTGCCGCCGCTCTCAGTCAATTTGCGCCATTCGTTGGACTCATCGCTTCGACAACCGCGTTCATCGTGGCCGCGATTATCTTTGGTGGTCTGATTCTCGGACGCATTGGGGCGGCAATGGCCAAACCTGATAACGAGGCGCTCTCTCCAATGATAAAGGCACTCTATCTAATTGATGGAGTGGGTTTTTTGGCGTCGATTGGCGCGCTGCTGGCGCTCTCAGTACATGGGGCCAATCTATGATCGCGGTCATTTTTGAAGTTGAACCACAGGATGATCGGCAGGCGGCGTATCTCCATCTCGCCGCCGAAATGCTTCCGCTCGCTGAAAGTATTGATGGCTTCATATCGATCGAGCGGTTTGCGAGCTTAACCAATCCTTCCCGTATTCTTTCGCTTTCATTCTGGCGAGATGAACAGGCCCTCTCCGCCTGGCGAAATTTGGCGGCGCACCGCTCCGCCCAGTCGACCGGGCGCAGGGCTATCTTCAAAAACTACCGGCTTCGGGTCGCGTCCGTCTTGCGAGATTATGGATTGCACGAACGCGACCAGGCCCCCGCCGACAGTCAAACCTTTCACAAGGAGTCACTCTATGAGGCTTAAATCCAGCCTGTTCGTCAGCCTTTCTTTAATTGCGCTCGCAGCCTGTACGAGCGCAGACGGATCTCTATCATCAGCTTCACTCGATGCGCCTTCAACGCTGGATATGCGGATAAGGGTGATCGAGGAGCTGAAAGTCGCCAAAAGGAATGCTGACATTCCTGCTTTGCTGGCGCTTTATCACCCAGAAATCGTTCTTGAACAGCCAAGCATGGGGTTTAGGTCGGAAGGCCTTGCTGAATTGAAGCCAGGCCTTGAGAGCTTCGCCAGGCACTTTCCCGACTATAATCGCGAGCTCCTTGGGTTTGCCGAAACCGACAATACGATTGTGAGTTGGGGGCCGACCACGGTCACGCTTACAGGTCCATTTGGGGATGCGACGCCCAATGGTGAAATCTCAAGCCTTATGACCTTCGTCGTGTTCGAATTCGAAGAGGAGCAAATCATCTATGAAGGTCATTTCTGGGATCTGGCGAGCCTGGCTCGCCAGTCCGGGGTATCTGCCGAAACTATATTTGAAGCGGCACAACCGGGATCAGAATCATGATCAACCCAGCCGATACAATGCCCTTCTCCAAGCTAATGGAGATACGGATCACAGATGCGAGCCAAGACGCCATTATCGGGGAGCTAATCGTTCGTCCCGACCTTTGCACAACCCGTCACATAATACATGGCGGCGCAATCATGGCGTTTGCAGACGCCCTCGGTGCGGTTGGCGCTTTTATGACTCTGCCCGAAGGTGCCAAAGGCACCACAACGATCGAAAGCAGCACTAAGTTCTTAGGCGCCGCTAAGGAAGACAGCACGATTATTGGGACAGCCAAGCCGGTTAAAATCGGCAAGCGCCTGTCAGTCTGGCAGACCGAAATAGAAACGGCTGACGGCAAACCCGTTGCGCTCGTCACCCAAACGCAACTTGTTCTCTAGTGATTTCCGCAAAAGCCTCCCAATTGCCGCCATGGAGCGTATTCATGAGAATTTTGCTTATCGCGCTTGGCGCGATCACATTCCTGACCGGACCTTATATCTTCTTAGCGCCCCACGCTTTCTATGAAAGCGTCCCGGGCCTTTCTATGATGGGGCCATTTAACATGCACTTCGTCCGCGACGTTGGCCTTGCCTTCACAGCGAGCGGCGCCTGCATAACTTATGGCGCTTACCGAAATGCGAAAGAGGTCGCGATCGCCGGTGCGCTTTGGCCATTTTTGCACGGACTGTTTCATATCCAGATTTGGTTTAAACGAGGCCTGCCGTTTGATCATATAGCCGCTTTTGATTTTTCAATTGTAATCTTTCCAGCAGTGCTGATGATGGCACTCGCCGTCCGGTTGCGGCGCACTTGATGTTAACTCTTGGTCTGGCTTCAACACAGCGCACCAGAGTCCGTTTTAGGGCGTTGTTTGCCGCTTAGTGGGAGTCCATTGTGGGGCGAGTTTAGGACGCTCACAGACCTTTGGCGTCGATCTTGAGATCATAGATTCTAAACAAACTCTCTAAGTCTACATAGTCGATCAATCTTCCACACCGTGTCAGAAGAGTTTTGTCTTCTTACTATTTTTTGTAGAGCTCAAGCGACATGGAAAGAAAAAATTTAAAGTACACTTTGGAGTTCTGGTTCGAATTCGGCTCTCCATATTCTTATCTTTCCATCATGAGGATAGAGGCCCTTGAGGCACGGTATGGTGTCACCTCTGTTTGGAAGCCGTTTTTGCTTGGACCTCTTTTTACGAAATTTGGATGGAAAACCTCCCCCTTCAACATTTATCCTATCAAGGGAAAGTACATGTGGCGCGACATGGAACGTCGATCAAAACGGCATGGGATCGACTTCCAAAACCCAACTCTCAGCGATGACTTTGATTTCCCGCAAAATGGGGTGGCAGCAGCGCGGCTCGCAATATTGGGATTACAGAACGAGTGGGGCAGAATATTTTGTAAATCAGTGTTCAAACACCAGTTCGCGGACGGTCTACCCATCGCAGATTTCGAAGTGGTGGCGCGCATCGCGGTGGATGCCGGTGCCTCGGAACGTCAAATCCAACAAGCTGTTTCTCCCGAGAACAAACTAAAGCTTCGATCAAATACCGAGTTGGCAGCTGCACACGAGATCTTTGGAGCCCCAAGTGTCAAAGTCAATGGAGAGCTTTTCTGGGGAGACGATCGGTTGGAAGATGCTTTTGAATTTCTAGTGCAGGAACAGAGGCGCTAGAATGAGACTGATAGGATCCGCGAAGTCCCATTTCACACGGAAAGTCCGGCTTCTATTCGATCACCTTGAGCATCCATATGAGTTGGTTGATGTCGGAAATGTTGCCGAACAGAACCCAGATATCTTTGCTGGAAACCCGCTTATGAGCGTTCCCGTTCTCGTCGATAATCAATCCAAGATCTTTGGGTCAGACCATATCGCGGCCTTCATTGTACGCCAACTGTATCCTATTGATGTGTACGCTGTGAACTCGACTGATCCGAATGTCCTGAATGCACGAGCTTTGCTCAATGGGGCGATGCAGGCCGAAGTCAAGCTCGTATTGTCGGAACGGACTGGTTTGGACACAACAGGAAGAGCTTACTTTGAAAAAGCGAGGGCCATATTACGCAATGTGCTCGACTGGTGTGAAGCCAATGTCCGCCTATTTGATACCGACCAAATCTCTTATCTTCAGTTCCACCTCATAAGCTTTTGGGATCACGCGCATCACTATCGGCTCGTTGCAGGAAATTGGCCCCGACTGAATACGTTAATTGCAGAAATGAGTTTGTCGCAATTAGTCGCCAAGTCATCCCCTACCGAGGGTTAGCCCTATCCAGAGATCATTTTCCGGATAGGCTTAAGATAGACCAAGCCACCTCCGAAAAACTCGTTCGGACAAGACGTAAAACCGATCTTCTCGTAAAAACGCTCGCGGCCGGGAGCAGCCACAACCGCGACGGTTGCACCCGGTAGAGCCTGCTTATCGATTTCAAGAAGCAAACGGCGACTGATCTCGGCACCGAGACCCGTACCTCGCTGTTCTGGGTGCACAAAAACATCAGATACGTAAAAGTAAAGCAGGCCATCACCAACGGCACGACCAAACCCCACAATCCTGTGATTGTCTCGTGCACAGATGCAAATAGCGGTGGCAGCTAGCGACCGTTTGGCGTTTGCCATAGAGATGTTTCCCCAGCCCGCCGCAGAGCGCAGATTGCAATACTCCTCCTCAGATGGGCATTTCGTGGTGAATTCAGGAGCGCGTGATTTCCCCGTATTCATTGTTTGCCCTCTCCGGCAAAAGAGTCCCGGCGGTTGCCCTAACACAAAGACCTTCTCATCTCTATGTTTTACGGTCGTGAACGCCCTAAAACGGTCTCTCGCCGTCTTAATACAAAAGGCTCGGAAGCGATTGATTTGGCGCTGAGTAGAGGTGGTTATGGTTGGTTAAAGTGATAGCGCACCAACTCGCGAGCATAACCCCATAACTCTTCAGAACCATTTTTTATTGTCGGTCCGTAGCGTTCGTACACTTGCTGTTCAGATACGTTGGCTTCCGCCCACGTGCCTCCGTCTGTATAAACGTTTTGAATCAGCGGTTGGAGCCTATCTAGTGCCTTCGCGAACCTCGCGTCTTGACTCTTAGCTGCTTCAAACTCTTCCCACAGAGTCCTCAGTTGAACCTCTTGTTCTTTGGGCAGCAGGCCAAACAATCGTTCAGCCGCTTTTTCTTCTCGCACAGCCTGCTCCTCAAGACCCTTTCCCCCATGAATTGGCGTGTCACCCGCATCGATTTCGACAACATCATGAACCAATAGCATCTTAACCACACGATCGATGTTAACGGCAGTTGGCGCCAAAGGCGCAAGAACCAAAGCGTACATAGAAAGATGCCAAGAATGCTCAGCGGTGTTTTCTCGCCTCGTCTGATCTATGATTGGCGAAGCTCGCAAAACTCCTTTTAGCGCGTCGATTTCTGTCAAAAATGACATTCGCTGAGCTAGTTCTGTCGTCGACATATTGTGACCTAACATGGTGTTGAGGTTGGCCTGTTGAATGGTTCACGAGCGTTTCCGTTATGAGGGGCTACTGAAAAAATCAAGCGGCTTAAAATCGCCTGCCGCTTCAACCCGTCATCGCAATAAAGGCATTTAATCGTTAAGCTGGAGTCTCATAGCCGAGCATTTTTCTCTGGCGCTCATCCAGCGATCTTACGATCTCGTCGAGTTGGGCTTGGGTGTGCGTCCATAGATCGGTTCCTTTGCGGAGATACTGGCGGAGAGCTCGGCATTTCATCGATTTGGACGTGGAGAGGTCGTTGATATGGCGGTCTGGATTCAAGCGATTGTGAAACGACGCACGCGTCGAAACGAATTTCTGTAACTTGGACATTCGCCTGAATCTGCTCATCGCTAGATCAACAGGCCGGATGGACAGGTGGCAATTCTCAGCCCGGTTATTGAGATGACGAGCAACCTCTCGGCGATGACCCATTCTAATCTCTTTCATTGCCGGGCCGCGCATTCGCGCTCGAAATTGTGCGAAAATTTTATTTTCCGATAAATTTGCGATCAAGACAGATCACTTTCATTTCCCAGATAGTTTAATCTCCGGATATGCGCCGACGTATGGTCGAATTCTCCGGATGCAGTATTATCGGGAGGTTATAGAATGCACTATACATCAAAGTCCGCGAAAAGGTTGCTTTTGTCTGTCGCCTTGCCGCTGACATGTTCATTTTTTCCAGCTCTGGCGCAAAACGTCACAACGCAAGTCGACGAAGACGCAGACGTTGAAACAGTGTCCGTCGATGAAGACGATACTGCGGTGCAGGATAAAGTTGTTGTTGTAGGGTCTAAGATACGGCGTGCAGAAACCGCTAATATTAGTCCAACGGTAAGCGTCGGCGCAGATGAGTTCAATGCCCGGGGAGCTGTCAACGTGCTGGATCTGCTTGAAGAGATTCCCGCGCTTACCGGCTCTGAAAGCATCGACGACAATCAGTTCAGTTTTGGAGATTCCGGCGTCCGCCGCGCGAATTTGCGCGGGCTCGGTGCGTTCAGGTCGCTGACCGTCGTTGACAACCGCCGCCGTGCGTCGACTGCGTCCTCTTTTTTCGGCCGCAACTCATTCGATTGGAATGTCTTGCCGCAAAATATGATCGAGCGGGTTGATGTACTTACCGGTGGCGCGTCTTCAATCTATGGTTCCGACGCGGTGTCCGGAGTGATCAACATCAATCTTAAAGACGAGATGGATGGATACGAAGTCGGTGGGACCGGCTTCGGTCTAAAGAGCGGAGACTATGCGAACTGGTCTGCTTATGCGACTGGCGGTTGGGAGGGTGATCGTTGGAATGCAATTGCCAGCGTGGAGTACGCAGAGAATAGTGAGTATTCGACCCTGGAAGCTGGACGCGAAGGATTTCGCTCGTGGGTTCCGAATGAGCAACCTCGTTTGAGCTGGTCGCATATTGATCGGGTAGAGCAGCCAATTGATGCGAGTTGGCCTTATGACACGATCCCATTCTACAATATTCTCGATATCTATAATCAGCCATACGCAAATGCGATTCCGTCGTTCGGGACGCCTTGGCCGTTTCGAGGATATCACGCCATCGACGCAACTGGTGAAGTCGTTCGGGATAGCGAAGGTAACCCGGATCTGCCGAGATGGGTGTTTGGGGAACGAGTCCCAGGTGAAGGCGAAGATTGGTTCATTGATGGGGTTGGTAATCCACTGGTCTATGATCGGGGTATGGGCCGGTTCCGCGCGATTGATCTTGGGGCGGGGGGGCTTCTAAACTTTTGGGGATGTGACGCATCGAGCGGATGTGAAATGCGCGAGCAAGCTTACGATACGACGTATTGGTCACCTTCAAGCCGATTCAATGGCTACCTGAAAGGGAACTATGATCTCACCGATAGTATCGAGTTCGGGGCTGAGTTCATTTACGCCAAAACTAAAGCGCACTCAGATATTGCTCCGGTCTTTATCCGTCGCAACAGAAATATTTTCGCGAACAAGTTTTTGGATACCGTTGACCTTACTCAAGCGGACGCTGGGAATGCTGACTTGCCGTTTGTAACAGGAAGCGGCCTCAATCCGCTTTTCACGACCGCATTGCACGATCAGCTTGATGCCTTGGGAGAAACTGGGTTTCAAGTTGCCACTTATCGCTTGAACGAACTGGGGACCCGAGAATCGACCCGGGAACAGGACTATGTTGCGATCGCGCTAACTTTGGACGGACAGCTGGAAAATGGTTGGACCTGGAATGCGACTTACGATTTCGGCCATGCTGAATATGGTACCACGACCACTGGCCAAGCCTACGCTGATCGGTTCACCAATAGCCTTGATGTCGTGATCGATGACGCAACAGGCGAAGCCGTTTGTAGAAGTGCAGCCGCACGAGCGGCCGGCTGTTCGCCGTCAAATCTGCTCGATGGTCTCTCACCTGCTGCAGTGAACTATCTGCGGGCGCCAGATGCGACGTTCGACTTCACCAGCAAGTTCCACCAAGTCACCGCCACTCTATCAGGCGACAGCGAAGACTTCTTCTCACTTCCTGCTGGGCCTGTCGCGTTTGCAACTGGACTAGAATGGCGGAATGAAGAGAATAGCCGTGACGTCGACGCGGTATCATCAGCAGGCGAAGGATTCTTTGGTAGCGAGCTGTCATCTTTCTCTGTGGATAACAGCGTCATCGAAGGCTTTGCCGAAGTTATTGTACCAATCCTTTCCGATGTTCCAGGCGCAAAAGTTTTGGACTTCGAAGGGGCTTACCGTTTGACGGAGTACGAAAAAGGAAGCTCCGGCACGCTCGATACATACAAGTACGGCATTCGTTGGGCTCCGATCGAAGATATCACGTTCCGAGCGATCAAATCTCGTTCGATTCGGGCTCCGCACCCTTCAGAGCTTGGTCTGCCAGGAAGTATTGGATTCATCGGATATACCGATCCTTGCGGGAGTGCAGCGCTTGGGTCCACTCCTGAGCGAAACGACGCTTGTCTGGCCTGGACCGGGTTCACGCAAACTGAACTCGACGCGTTTACGGGTGTCAACACCGGTCAGGATGAATCAGGTGGGAACCCGAATCTCGAACCGGAGGTCTCCGACACCCTTACTGTGGGATTGGTATTCCAACCAAGGTTCATTGACGGCTTCTGGATGACGATTGATTATTTCGACATCGAGTTCGAGAACTTGATTGACCAGCTTGGCGAACAAACGATCCTGAATGAGTGTGCGGATCGTTTCTCACCGACCAGCCAGTTCTGCCAATTGGTGGATCGCGATCCAACCACCCGCCAGATTCAATTGGTTCGAGACACATTCGTGAATGTGAATGGTACCGACATTGATGGCTGGGATATGCAGATGGGGTATCAGTTTGGTCTTCAAAATGCCGTCAATCTCATTCCTTATGTTGGTAACTCCGAAAGAGACCTTGGCACGATCAACCTGAGCTTTAGCGGCCAGTATCTCGAAAAAGACGAGTTCATCGACATTGACGGATTTATCGATGATCGAGCCGGCGACACGTTCAATCCCGATGTCCGGCTGCGTGGAAGTTTTGGTTATTCCTACGAGGATTTCCGGTTCTTCTGGAGTACCAATTATGTCGGCGCGACCGATACGACGGCCTCTGAACCGCGATGGGAAACTAACGACATCATGTATCATGATGCTTCCGTAAGCTACTATTTCGAACGCGGCGGCAATAAGTGGGCACGCCTCACCGCGGGAATCGACAATGTCTTCGATGAGGGCACCCGGCCACACACCTGGACATATGGCGGAAGCCAGTTCGATCGGATCGGCGGTCGCGGGTTCTACGTTGGTTTCTCGGTTCCGCTAGGTGGATCTTAGAGTTCTTCCGACCTAAGGCTTTGGGCGCGATTGCACCCAAAGCCTGCTTTTTTATGGAGATCACCATGTCTGGATTGACGTTCAGCCAATGGCTCGCAGCATCACTCACCCTGATCGCTGGTAGCCTATCAAGCTTGTTATCGGCGTCTGCGGACGAACTACACGAAGTCTACAGGCCCGATCAGGTGAGCCAATACGCGCATCAACTCTATGTTGAGCCGCACTGGATTGGCGCGTCAGGGACATTTTGGTACCTCCGCGAAAGCGCACAGGGGCGCGTTTATGTGCTTGTGGAGCCTGACAAGAGGGAGATGTCGCCGCTCTTCGATCACGCAAAACTGGCCGAAGCACTCACCGCTTATGGCGGTCAGGATACCGCGGCAAATACACTTGAGCTTAGCGATCTGTCTCTCTCAGATGAGTTCAAATCAATCGAATTCACTTGGAATGATGAGCGGTTTGCGTACGACTTAAAATCGCAAGCGCTGCAAACCTTCGAGTCAACAGTGGACCAAGGCGACGAAAGTGCAGGGCGCTCTCCAGATGGGCAGTGGCGCGCATTTCATCAGGACAATAACCTATTCATAGAAAACACCGCTACTGGGGATGTTCGACAATTGTCGACGACGGGAACAGCGAGTCAACCGTTCGCGAAAGCGGTGATGAACCCGCGATCGATCTTGCGCGGAGCTTTCGACCCAAAAGCGGCTGATATAAGGTGGTCTTGGGATAGCCGTTATATCGCAACTTATCAGATTGATTTGCGCGGCACCACGCAGCTGGTCATGCCGTATGGCGAAGATACGATTACATACACCTATCCTAGAGCGATGGACGAAGCCGTGCCGCAGGCGACGATCTATGTGATTGACGTCAAATCCGGCGAGATAAAGAAGCCTAATCTGCCGACTGTCCCAGTGCTTTATTATGGTGGGCCAGATATCAGATGGGTTACCGATGATGCGTTGATGATCAACTCAATTGAGCGTGGTTATAAAAGTAGAACGGCGTACAGTTTCGACGTCTCGTCTCAAAAAGCATCGAAGATTATTCAAGAGACATCTGACACATTTGTGAACATTTACGAAGGTACCAAGTGGGTGATCTATGATTGGGATCAATTGCTGTGGACGTCGGACATTGATGGGTACACGCACATCTATTTGGCGGACGTAAAAGGCGGCGAAAAAGTCAAACAGGTTACACGGGGTAATTGGCGCGTCGCCTACCCAGTTGATATCGTCGAAGACAAAAACGAGATCTATTTCGTTGGCACCGGTCGGCGCGAAGGCGTCGACCCATATTACCGCGCCCTCTACCGCATCAAACGGTATGGTAGCGAGCCCGAATTGTTGACGCCTGATGAGTTCGACCACGCCGTCTATATGTCGCCTAATGGCGATTACATTGTCGATAACATCTCCGAAGTCGATCGCCCAACTAGGTCGGTATTGCGGCGATCTCGGGACGGTAAAATCATCATGGAGCTTGGCGGCGCAGATGTTTCCCAATTGATTGAGCGCGGATACCAACCACCTGAACCGTTTCATGTGACGCTGGATGATGATCGCGTGCTCTATGGGGTTATCTACAGGCCGGTGAATTTCGATGAGGCGAAACGCTATCCTGTGATTGAACAGGTTTACACTGGCCCACACGCTTATAACGCTGCCAAATCGTTTAGTCGCGGATTGACGCGGACCCACGCTCAATCGATCGCGAATGCTGGTTTCATTGTCCTTCAGCTGGACGCTGAGGGTACCGAAGGGCGATCTCGGGCGTTTCTTGAGCCAGCGTACAAGAACCTTGCGGAAGTCGGACTGGAGTCGCGGATTGCGGCGATCACGGCCTTGGCGAACGTCTATCCTCAGATCGATCTCGACCGTGTTGGCGCGTTCGGGTTCTCGGCAGGGGGGTACGATGTGGTGCGCATGTTGACGAGGCGGCCCGGGTTTTACAAAGTTGGAGTGGCGGCATCGGGGAACTATGACAGTCGCTGGGACAAAGCGGATTGGAACGAGCAATGGCTCGGTACTGATGACCTCGCAGTTTATGAAGACAACTCGATGCTGACGAGTGCTGGGAACTTGAAAGGGCGTTTACTACTTGCCCACGGCCTGCAGGACGAAAATGTACCTGTGCAGGCGACCCGTGCACTCGTAGAGGCGTTGAATGCTGCTGGAAAAGCAGAACATTTCGAAGTGCATTACTATCCGGAGGGGGGGCATTTCTTGGAGCAAGACGAGAGTTTTGTTGCACGCCGTTTGAGCTTCTTTCAGACTCATTTGGGCGCGCCGGTAAAGCGCTAGGCGAGAAAGCTGCAACAGATCCGGATTAACTGAGAAGCCTGCGAACCTGGCTTGGTGTTAGACCCGTGGCTTTCTTAAACTGTCTTGAGAAGGCGCTCTGGTCTTCGTACCCTGAATCCAATGCGATTTCTGCGAGCGGTTTGTCCGTTTCGGAAAGCTCAAAGCGGGCGTAGTCGATACGCTGTTTTAGAACCCATTGGCCGGTCGTCAGGCCAAAAATTTGCTGCATACGACGGTCGAGCTGATACGGGGACAGTTCGGCCATGGCGGACAGATCCTGGATCGTATGCGTCTCTGAAATATTGTCCTTCACGTGCTCGATCACGAATTTGAGATTGGGAAAGCTATCATCATCGACCTGCGGCGCGCCAAGATCCTTGGAAATGCCGACCAATCCGCCCAGTGCGCCATCCGGCAAGTAAAGCGGGAACTTATTTGTGATGCACCACCCGGTGGTGCGATCGGGATAGATGTGGACTTCCAATCGATCCAAGATGTTATCACCAGTTTTTAGAACCAGATCATCCTGGGCTTGGTACCTTTCGCCCAGAGTCTTCCCAAGGACATCCGATGGGCGTTTGCCGATGATCTCATCGCTGTGTGACTTCTTGCAGCGCTTTACCAACGTATCGTTGACGATAACATACGCCCCCGAAACGTCTTTGACGAAAAAGACAGTATCCGACAATCGATCGAAAAGCGCGCCGAGCGGGACCGCTTGGGTCAAGATATCCTCTCGGCTCAGCTCGGTCGGCGAAGTGGTCTCGTTATTCTTAGTCATCAATGGGTCGTCGGTTGCAAAACGTGAGCTCATCGCTGCCTTACGCAAACGGTTGATAAAGGGAGTGTTGCGGCGGCGTGAACCATTCAGGGCCGGATGGCGTCATATAGAAATGGTCTTCCAGTCGGATACCGAAAGCGTCAGGTACGACGATCATCGGCTCATTCGAAAAACACATTCCTGACTGTAATCTCGTTTTGTCTCCCCGAACCAGGTAAGGACCTTCGTGAATGTCCAACCCGATGCCATGCCCGGTTCGGTGCGGCAGTCCAGGCAGTCCGTAGTCTTCACTCAACCCGTGTGATTTCAAAACAGCACGGGCCGTATCGTCCACCGTCTCGCAGGCTGATCCGATTTGAGCAGAGTCGAAGGCGATGGCCTGGGCCTCTTTTTCAACGGCCCATAAAGTCTCCACTCGCGAACTCTGCTTGGAAAGTGCGTACGTGCGGGTGATGTCAGAGTTGTATCCCTCGACCTGGCAACCTGTATCGATGAGGATGAGATCATCCTTGTTTAAGGACGGGTCTCCTGGAATGCCATGCGGGTGGGCGGTCGCCTCGCCAAATTGCACAGCACAGAACGAACTGCCATTGTCCGCGCCGCCCTCGCGATGCAGACGATCAATTTCTTGCTTGACCTCACTGGCGCGCATCCCGGGCTTCAACCAGTCAAAAATTTTGTGATGTACGGAAAGGGTTAGGTTTTTTGCGCATTGCATCAGGCCTAACTCATTTTCGGATTTCACGGCGCGCAAAGGCGTGATCAAATCGGTCGCGGATATGATCGAACCCGGTGGCATTGCCTGGATGAGCTGGCTGGCATGGTGAAAAGAACAGTTTGGATCTATGGCGACTCGGCTGGTGCCTTTGACCAAGCCTAGTTCCTTAACCAGATCAAATGGGTTCTCATGCTCTTCCCAATAAGCGCACTCATAGCTGCTCAGCAATGACCCTGCCAGAGCCGTGTCCTCAAACTTCGGACAGATGAATGTGGTTTCGTCCGATGTCACAAGCGCGGCAACGAGTCGTTCCGTTTCGCTCCAGGTCAAACCAAAGAAATACCGCATGTTCGAACCTGGCGTTAGCAATACGATATCGGTCTCGCTAGTGCTCATTTGATGTCTAAGCCGTTGAACGCGTTCAGCCCGTTCTTGCTGTGTGATCGGCCTGGCGGTCGCGGTCATCATAGGTCTCCGTAGGGGCATGCATGGGCGCAGATTCAACGATAGCAGTTTGCAATAATGCAACTCAAGCCTGTCGGTCCTGTGTTGCGTGCAATGCATTCTCTTTCAATGAATATAACGAGTTTGTACCAGGGCCACCGATATTCGTATGTGCAAAAAACGAAGTTTTGGGTTTAGTTCATGACAAGACGTCCGTTCTGTTGGGGGACTAATTTCCCGTCACGATGGCTAGTCGCGTGTCGGCGCTCGATCCCGCAACTTGGCAATACGACGAATTAGGAATTCAGAAGATGACGCAACCCGTGTTTTTTGGCTGCATGCCAGCGCTCATGACCCCATGTGACGTGAATGGAAATCCAGATTTTGACGCTTTGGCCAACAAGGGTGAAGAGTTGATGCAGTCCGGAATGAGCGCAGTGGTGTATTGCGGATCAATGGGTGACTGGCCGCTCTTGAGCGACGAGCAACGGATGACAGGCGTTGAGGCACTGGTTTCCAGAGGAGTTCCGGTCATTGTCGGAACAGGTGCGCAGAACACGCAAAAAGCGGCAGCGCTCGCCAAGCACGCCGAAGACCAGGGAGCGGTCGGTTTGATGGTCATTCCGCGCGTCTTGTCACGCGGAATCTCTCCCATCGCTCAGTACGATCATTTCAAGGCGGTGCTCGGTGCCGCACCAAGCTTACCATCGGTGATCTATAATAGCCCATATTATGGCTACGAGACCAAAGCAGATCTGTTTTTCAAGCTTCATGCTGACCACAAAAACCTCGTTGGCTTCAAAGAGTTCGGCGGTGCGGCATCGCTCAGCTATGCCTCTGAGATGATTACATCTGGCAATCCCGACCTAACCTTGATGGTTGGGGTCGATACGCAAGTTTATCATGGCTTCGTCAATTGCGGGGCAGGCGGCGCGATAACTGGCGTAGGCAACGCCCTCCCGAGAGAAGTGTTGCGGCTGGTTGAACTTTGCGAACGCGCAGCGGGAGGTGACGAATGTGCGCGCAAGCGTGCTGCTGAATTGGAAGAGGCGCTAGCGGTATTGTCCAAATTCGACGAGGGCCCCGATCTGGTGCTCTATTACAAACGCCTAATGGTTCTGGAAGGGGATGACGCTTATATGTATCAGCTCAATCCGACCGATGCGCTAACCCCTACGCAAAAAGCTTTTCTGGACAGTGCATGGCGGCAATTCCGAAACTGGTGGGCCGGTTGGCCGGGTGCCACGGACTAGCGCTCTCCCATGCGAGTGATTGACTCCCACACCGGCGGACAGCCGACCCGCGTGATTATGGAGGGTGGACCGAACTTAGGGACGGGTCCGCTCGATCAGCGATTGAGGCGATTTGCCAGTGAGTTTGATGCGTACCGGACCAGATGCGTTCTGGAACCGCGTGGGTGCGATTCGATTGTCGGGGCGTTAATTTGTGAGCCGAACGATCCCGACTGCGATGCGGGAGCGATCTTCTTCAACAACCGGGGTTATCTCGGCATGTGCGGACACGCCACGATCGGGTTGGCAGTGACGCTGGTAAATCAGCGCATCTGGTCAATCGGTACTTATCGCCTCGAGACCCCTGTCGGGGTTGTAGACGTCGAAGTGCTATCACCACAGCAAGTCAGTTTTGAAAATGTTGAGAGCTATGTATTTCAACAAGACGTGCGCGTTGAGGTTCCGGGGATTGGTGAAGTTGTCGGCGACGTCGCTTGGGGCGGCAATTGGTTCTACCTGGTCAGAAATTCCCCGATTGCGGTTCGCGTTGAACGCATCCCTGACCTCACAGAGGTCTCATTGAAAATCCGCGCGGCGATTGAAGCGGCAGGTATATCGGGGGAGCGGGGAGAAGAGATTGATCACATTGAGCTGTTCGGACCGGCAACCGTCTCTGGGGCACTCGCAAAAAATTTCGTCTTGTGTCCCGGGGGGGCTTACGATCGCTCACCATGCGGGACTGGCACGTGCGCAAAAATGGCCAGCCTCGCCGCGCGAGGGCGGCTGAGGGCGGATGAAGTCTGGATTCAGGAAGGCATCCTGGGAAGCGTCTTCTCTGGGCAATACCGTAACGGATCCGACAACAGGATACTTCCAAGACTTACCGGGACTGCTTTCGTCACCGGAGAAGCACTGCTGGAATTTTCGGACGAGGACCCGTTTCGGAATGGAATTGTGCAGTGAGTTCGGGGGCTGCGGAAAAGGTCGTCATCGTCGGCGGAGGAATTATCGGGATCGCCTGCGCGCACTTTCTCGTTCGAGAGGGATATCAGGTTACCGTTCTGGACAAGGGTGAAATCGGGGCCGGATGCTCGTTTCGAAATTGCGGGCATATCCTTCCCAGTCACGTGCTGCCGTTGAATTCAGTTGCGGCATTGAAACAAGGCGTCTTGTCAGTCTTGAATCCGAAGGCGCCATTCAAAATCCAACCAACACTCGCGCCGAGCGTTCTAAATTGGTTCACACAGTTTGCACGTAATTGCGGCCGCAAAACGGTCGAAGCAAACGCATTTGCATTGATGGACCTACTGTCATCTTCGTTTCAAGAGTTCCAGGCGCTGCCGCAAGAATTGCGCGCAAAATCGCAGTGGCGCCAGTCAGGACTGCTCTATGCGTTCAAGAGCCAGCGTGCGTTGGAAGGATTCGCGAATGTCGATCGCGAATTATCGGACAGGTTTGGCGTGTCTGCAGAACATCTTTCTGGAGATCAGGTTACTGCGTCAGACGCAAGTATGGCAGCAGGACTGGCGGGAGGGTTCTTGTACCCCGGTGACGCGCAAGTTTCCCCCGAAGCACTCATAAATAACTGGGTCCCATATCTTGAGTCACTGGGAGTGAAATTCGAACCATTTACCACAGTAACGGGCGCTGATTATCGGAGCGGGATGATCGCAACGTTGCGCACGGATGAACGCGTGATTGCAGCCGATCACGTGGTTCTCGCGGCGGGGGTCCATTGCGCGGAACTCGCAAATCTCTTTGAGAGTGTGCTTCCAATTCAACCCGGCAAGGGGTATTCGGTTACACTGAGGAATCTGTCGCAAACGCCTAAACACGCGCTCATATTGCCGGAATGCCACATCGCAATCACGGCATTTGAAAAATCGCTTCGGATAGGCTCGATGATGGAGTTCGTGGGATACAATGTAGAAATCCCTCAGTTTCGAGTTGACCAGTTAACCACGAATGTTGCGCCATACTTCTCAGCTCCAATAGTCGCCGAGGTTGACCAACCATGGTTTGGTTGGCGTCCGATGACCTGGGATGGGTTGCCAATTATCGGACGGTTGAAACGTGCTGCGAACGTGATCGTCGCAACCGGCCACTCTATGATCGGACTGATGACGGCACCGGGTACCGGCAAGCTTGTTTCTGACCTGATCTCAGAGCGCAAACCCCACTTAGACGCTCTACCCTTTTCGCCACACCGATTTAACGCATAACCCAATTCCCAAGAGGTACGTCATGAACACGCATAACAATTACATTGCCGGCGAATGGGTGGCGTCTGAAGACGCGCTCATCAATATCAACCCGTCAAATACTGATGAGGTGGTCGGAGAGTACAGTATCGCCGCGCCAGAGCAACTCGACGCCGCGATCCAAGCGGCGTGCGAAGCGAGCAAAACATGGAGTGCTAGCGGCATTCAGCAGCGTTTCGATTGTCTGGACAAAATCGGCACTGAAATTCTCGAACGTAAAGAAGAGCTGGGGAGGCTGCTGGCACGTGAAGAGGGAAAGACCTTGCCGGAAGCCATTGGCGAAGTGGGACGCGCTGGCCAGGTGTTCAAATTCTATGCTGGGGAGGCATTGCGGCTGCCCGGCACTTCGGTACCGTCTGTTCGAACCGGTATTGATGTCGAAGTTCGGCGAGAAGCTCTAGGTGTCGTTGGCTTGATCACGCCATGGAATTTCCCGATCGCGATTCCTGCGTGGAAAATCGCGCCGGCTCTGGCGTATGGCAATACCGTTGTGCTCAAGCCCGCTGAGCTTACGCCGGCAAGCACATGGGCACTGGCAGACATCATCTCACGATCTGGGCTGCCGTCCGGCGTCTTCAACCTCGTCAATGGGCCGGGGCAGACGCTTGGTGCTGCGCTTGTCGAAGATGCCAGGGTTGCTGGAGTTTCATTCACTGGATCCGTCGGCACCGGCAAATTAGTTGCCGCCGCGTGCTCGGCGCGCGGCGCAAAATTTCAGCTCGAGATGGGCGGCAAGAATCCGTTCATCGTGGCCGCGGATGCGGATCTGGAAATGGCTGTGAACTGCGCCCTAAATGGCGCTTTCTATTCGACCGGCCAACGCTGCACAGCCTCGTCCAGATTGATTGTTGATCGCCGGATCCACGACGAGTTCGTTGCCCGTCTGCAAGCGAAAATGATCGACCTTCGTGTCGGTGACGCACTTGCGGACGGGACACAGATCGGGCCAGTGGTCGATCAGCGCCAGCTCGATCAGAATCTACATTATCTCAGAATCGCCCGCGAAAACGCCCTCGGCGAAATCGTTGGGGGTGAACTTGAAACGTGCGATGCCCCTGGCTTTTACATGCGCCCGGCCTTGATCATCGACACGGACAATGCCTCTCAGATCAATCAGGAAGAAATATTTGGCCCAATTGCAACGACGGTTGTAGCGGAAGATCTTGATGAAGCGATCAAGCTTGCAAACGAAACGAGGTTTGGCTTGTCCGCAGGCATCTGCACGAGCTCATTGGCCGTAACTCGAAGATTCCAAAAAGAAGCCAAAGCTGGCATGTTGATGGTGAACCTGCCGACGGCTGGTATTGATTATCATGTGCCATTTGGCGGCACCAAAGCATCAAGTATTGGGGCTCGCGAACAAGGAAGTTTCGCCGCGGATTTTTATACGAGCGTGAAGACATCGTACATTGGTTAGTTGGCAACCGGCTGAGGGCTGGACATCGCGTCGAACATTAAAGGGATTGGGCGAGCCCGATAAGAATTGCGATACAAGATACGATCAAAAGCAGACCTCCAATTGCGGTCAAAACTGAAACAAGAGTTTCACTCACCTTGCTGCCAGCATAACCCTCACCGGCAATTGGCAAAGCCTTGCTTGCTCCAGTAATGGCCGACACTGTGATTCCAAACCAAATTAGATAGAGGCACAAAATGAGTGCGATTTTCGCAAGCTCTCCCGTTAGCCCCACGAGATCAATAACGGACCATATGACACCAAAAATCATCAATGCCATTCCGGACTGGGCAGCTGTTAAGTGTGCTGAAAGAGCCATGCGGGAATTTTTGAATTTTTCAATCGCTACGCCTTGTAGCATCCCTATCAAAAATAGCATGACGCCTGAAACAATCAGCTCCAATCCATCGGGCGAAATCAAAATCGACATCGGTCTAGTTCCTTCTGCGAACTTCCGCCACGCACCGTGGCCCTAGCGGTGCGTGAGGGTAAATCGTTGCGGTCATATGAGGGCGTGGAATGCGTTATTCAGCGGGTTTAGGAAGAGTAGACAGTCCCTTTAGCCAGCCTTTCTTCAGTACGACGCGCGCATCCTCATCCATTTCGAAATGATCAATTCCGTCGAACCTTAAGGCTGTAGGGTCGTCAGCACGGCCGAGTATTAGAATCCAACTTGCGAGCGCGACCTGGCCATCGGCCATGACTGAAAGAGCTTCGTACGTATGTGCACCGAGGGCCTCAAATTGTTTTGTGAAAACGGTCCGGATATCTGCTTTACCGTTGTATTCGTTGCCTCGTTGCCCGCCACCGGTGACATCACAATATGTTCAATTTTCCGCAAATTGATCCATAATCGTATCAATATCTAGAACCGCAAAAGCATCCACGAGTCGTGATGCTGTTTCGCGGCATCGGGCGGTTAAGCTCGTATCAAGTATGGCTGTGGGCGAAAGGTTTGTTGCGGTCATCTTGATGTTTCCTCTTGATCGAAATAAAACCGACCGGTGGTCGATAACCCGCAATAACCGACCGCCGGTCAATATGTCAAGGGATTCAAATATGGCCACGCAAGAAACAAGACGAACTGCGACACGGGCTGCGATCTTAAATTCAGCTGTAAGCCTGTTCGGTGAGGCTGGGTTTGAGGCCACCACGACCGAGCAAATTGCCGTGAGAGCAGGTGTCGCCAAGGGCAGCATCTATCACCATTTCAAGAGCAAGCGGGATATTTTTGAAGCGGCATTTGAAGCGGTGTCGTCAAATATTGTTACTGCGATGATTGAGAATGCTCTGCCCAGCGACGACACGATTGGGACGTTGGTACAATCTATGCGGCAGTTTTTCAACTTGTGTGCAGAACCAGTTACGTCTCGGATCTTGTTGCAGGATGGACCTGCTGTTTTGGGTTTTGAAGGTTGGCGTCGGTTGGACGCTCTGCATTTTGGAGGCCTTGTCACCGCAGCTCTAAGTTCAGCGATGGACGCAGGCGCGATCCGGCAACAACCCTTGGGAACGCTATCTCAGATATTGTTAGCCGGCATTCAAGCGGCAGCAATTGACTGCGCCGCCCAAGCTGACTTTGAACGAGCGGCTTCAGAATACTTGGTGACGTTCGAAGCGATCCTAAGAGGGCTTCGTTAGTTTCGCAGAAGAGCCGTCTGCCAGAGTGTCTGCGACACTTATCGAAGTTGGTGAACAGCACACGATGCGCGAACGCTTCGGTGAGGCATATGACGATTATTGCCTTAGGTCCGGGCGAGTTTTACCTCGAGTATAAAAAGGGATTCAACTTGGCGAACAAATAGTCTTGCTGGGGCGATAAAGCTAGGTGGTGTAGCGCACACTACCTCTCGCTCGAAGCATTGATAGACAGCGTCTTATTCAAGGCGTGATCAGACATCGCTAACGCCGGAAATAGGATTGGCTTACTAGTCGCATAGGCATGGATTTGGGAGAAATCCATGTCATTAGCCAATCCAATTGAAGCTCAACAGCAATCCGAATACGAAGCGAAACCGATTTGTGGAGCTCCGAGAGGGCAGAAGCGTCCTTTTAGACCTCGCGAGGTCTGGGCCATTCGAGCCCGCCTTGAGATGCTTGGCGACGCTCGAAATCTTGCCCTGTTGAACTTAGCGATTGATAGCAAACTTCGCGGATGCGACCTCGTTAGCTTGAAAGTATCGGACGTATTTTCCGCCGGATCGGTCCGAGAGCGCGCGATGGTGATTCAACGCAAAACGTCGCGACCAGTCCAATTCGAAATCACAAAACTCACCGCTACTTCCGTCGTAGCGCACGTCCAGGCTTCCGGTTTGAGCAATGATGACTTTCTGTTCCCTAGCCGGAATAGCAAAAGCGAGCATCTTTCAACTCGGCAGTATCATCGCATTGTGGATTCTTGGGTTCGTCAAATCGGACTGAAGGTTTCAGACTACGGAACACATTCGCTGCGGCGAACCAAGGTCGCTCAGCTCTATCGAAACACCGGAAACCTACGAGCGGTCCAACTGCTTCTCGGGCATGCCAAGATCGAAAGCACAATCAGATACCTCGGCATTGAGCTGGAAGATGCTCTTCAGATCTCCGAGGCATTGGAACTTTGATGAGGGGCAGTCCAGGGGCGAATTTAAGCCACTGGAGATTAACCTAATCCATGTGTCTTTGGTCTACCAGCAGTCTTGCTCATTTTCCTATTGCAAGATGCTCTTACACAAATTCTAAGGTCTAGAAGCAAGATGGGGCTAAAGATGGATACATACTTCGTACAAGCCAATCTGGGGCAACATCGCGAGTTGCTCATTGATTTCAATGCCGCATACATCAATTGGATCGGCGATTGCATACAAGAATACTTCGGGCTCTCGCTGCCAAGTCTATTGGGAATGTCGATCCCTGACTATGCCGAGAGTTCGTTAGATAAGCTATGTGAGGAAACGCCGCCACATGGCATCTTTTATATCGTGTTTAATGGAGAAGTGGCGCTTGGCATGGGCGGGCTCCGCCGCATGCGGGATGGCGTGGGCGAGATCAAACGCATCTATGTCTCCCCCGCGAGCAGGGGTGGAGGCGTAGGCGCAAAGATACTAGATCAGCTCATGAGTGACGCAAAGAGCTATGGCTACGATGAAATCATGCTCGAAACCGGCCCTTTCATGACCTCAGCTCACCTTATCTACGAAGCGGCTGGATTTTTAGATATCCCGCCATATACAGAAGCGGAAGTACCTGAAGCGCTGCGTCATGATTGGCGCTTTATGCGCTGCCAGATCAACTAGTTGATCTGCAGCCTTCAGTCAGCTTGAAGACAGCCCAAGTTTAATGGGGATTGTCACCGCTCACTGGCGGCAAGCTTCTTTTGG
>JBCBGS010000030.1:0-21801 GCA_038526515.1 Pseudomonadota bacterium
CCAGAGAACATGTTCTCTGTGTGGGGCGCGTATCAGATCACAGACAAATTCAGAGTTGGATGAGTTGATGCATCATCGCCGATATCAAGGTCGGTTATGAACGACTCATCCTGATAAGTCGCCCCAAGCCCAACGCCGAATTTGTCTGTGATCTGATAAGCGCCCCACACAGAGAACATGTTCTCTGGAAGCTCGCGCGGAAGTTCACGGCCATTGTCGGTTTCGCCTTCGAGATAGCTGTAACCCGCAGTCAAGAAGAGCTGTTCGGTCAGTTGCCCTTGAAGTTGAACTTCAAAACCTTCGACCTCGGTACCGCGAACTTCGAAATCCTCACCAGTGGTGTCGTCACGTGCTGCACGCGTTTCATCATTCTGGAAGTAGGCTGCAGTTAGGCTAAGCCCTGGTTGGACATCCCACTTCACACCAATCTCAGCATTTTCAAACTCGTCCGGGTCGAGGCTGCCAGTGCTGGCAAACTGCTCACCTGAACGCGGAAGGAACGTCTCGCTATAGGCGGCATAGATGGAGATATTTTCCTGCGGCTTGAAAATCAGGCCGGCGCGCGGGGAAAACTTCTCGTCTGTGCGCGATGTGGTCGGCGTGCCAGCTGCTGCCAGGTTGCGTGTGCTTTGATCAAAGCTGTCAAACCGGCCACCCAGAACAAGATCGAACATCGGAGAGAGTTCAATCTGGTCTTGGATAAAGAACGAGTAGACCTGAACTTCAGATTCGGTGTTGTCGTTTAGTGCCGTGAATCCAACTGTGGTCGGCTCTCCTGCGCCTGTAATAACGCCATCATCGCCAACAAACCTATTGAAACCGGTGCCTGCGCCGCCGCGCAGATCCAATGGACGCTGAATGAGGAAAATCTCATTATCGTCACCATCAGGATCTTCGGCTGTAATCGAGGTGCTCCAGACTGGATTGAATCGATCATTGTCGTTCTGAGTGTCAATATACTCAGCACCAGCAATCAATGTGTGAGAAATCGATCCAGTGTCGAACTCACCGACCAGGTTCCCGGAAAGAATGAAGTTTTGGCGCTGAGTCGTGTCGACATAGCCATCGAGCGTCACAAAACCCGGGTTGAGCGCTTGATTGTATCCAGATGCATAGAAGTTCGTGTAGGCCTTATCATAGTCACCGTAAGACGCTGTGACGATGCCTTTAAACGACTCAGAAAACTCATGCTGAAGCTGGGCTCGCAGAATGGTCGCTTCGTGGGTCGTCGTGTTGAGTTCTGGATCACCGAACACGATGTCTTCAAACGCTTCGACAGGCTCGCCGTCGGTTCCTGTTGGGATACCACGATCTACGAAACGTTCCTGGTCGATATATTCAAGCGACAGATCAAGCGTCGTTTGCGGTGTGAGCGCGAAACGGGCCGTTGGATTAATTCCGTAATTGTCGCCATCATAGAAATCGCGGTGATTATCGAGGCTCTCATAATAAGCGTTGATGCGAACACCGGCCTTATCGCTTACGACAAAGTTGCTATCGAGCGCGACGTCGAAGCCACCAAACGTGTCGAGTCCAACGCGATAGCCCGTAAACTGCTCATTTAGATCTGCTTTTTTGGTCACACGGTTCAAAACACCACCAGTGCCACCGCGCCCGAAGAGCAGAGCGTTCGGTCCGCGCAGGATTTCAACTTGTTCGACATTGTAGAGTGGACGGTAATATTGAACATCGTCGCGGACACCATCTACGAAGAAGGCCGCGGTTGAGCGAATACCGCGGAAGACAACGGCGTCGCGGTGCCCTTCCCCTTGAGAATTATTCACACCCGCTGTGTAGTTGATGATGTCCCCAACGCTTGTAAATGCGCGCTGGGAGATTTGATCCGCAGTGACGATGGAAAGGCTCTGCGGGACGTCGATGATCGGCGTCGGCGCTTTCAAGGCATTGACCTGATCTGAGTACAAATACTGACCAGTGACGACAACGGGCTCTTGGACGGAAGCCTCTTCGTCTGCGTTTTGGGCAATCGAGACCGGAGCCACCAGCAACGCAGCGACCGATGCAGCCGTCAATAATTTTTGGGAAAGGTAATACATTTCGCACTCATTCTTTTAGCTATTTGCCCGGCAGATACAGTTTTGCGAATGAGTTTCAATACTAGAATTCAGCGTAAATCAGTTTACGCTCGAGACAGTGCCTCAAATACCACACTGAGCTATGGCGCCAGATTGAAAAACGGGTCTGTCTTCGCATCAAACACAATAGTTCGCGTGAAAAAAACGTCTGACGAAGAGATCCACTGATCGCCCCAGAACTCAAGAAATACAGTACCGAACTCTGGTAGAAGTTTATTTTATCTTTTTGACAATATTGAAAACTTCAGATAATTGTCACTTTGACAATCATAGGGAAGAACATGCCACGGGCAAAAATGAATGCGGAACGGCGCGCTCAGATATTGGCCGCTCTAGAATTGTGTATCGTCCATCAAGGATTGGCGAGAACTTCATTGAATGACGTCGCAGAGCGCGCGGGCCTTGCTCGCCCATTGGTGCGGCACTTCGTGGGCAATCGCGACAATATGATAAAGCTGTTGTTTCAAAGCCTAATTGACCGTGGTGAGGCACAATTAAACACTCTGACGGAAGACGGTGATCAACCAGAGCTTCGACATATGTTGGATCTACTCTTCGGAGATCTCTTCTCGAACGCCGCGTCCAATATCGTAGTAAGCGAGCTATGGTCACTTGCACGCAATAACGATGAGATCCAAGCTAGTTTGCGCTCGCTGTATGACCGTATTTTCGACCTACTCATTGTCGGCATGAAAGCCGAGGGGTACGGCATTTCCAAACAACAGCGAAGAGATACAGCCTTCTGCATCGTTTCGCTGGCCTATGGCCACGCATCGTTCCGCGAAATCGGTTTGTCCTCAAAGAAGAAAAGCGCGCCAAGATTGGCTGCCGACACACTGCTCGCTGACATCTTGAACAAGAGCTAGAAGAAGGACGAAGCCTTTGGCAAAATTTTTGAAATATGGGTTTCTGGGGCTGCTCGTGATCGGAGCTGGCGCGATCACATACTTTTGGAATGATATCCGTGTGCTGATGTCACTGCGCGAATATGTGCAGATTTTCGCGCCTGACAAGATCGATGAAAATTTCCGAAGCCTTTATGAAAAAGAACGTTCGATCCTGGTGCCCAGATCAGGCCCCACCTACACACTGAGGGAAAATCTCGCTGAGAACACTCTACCAGAAACTTATGCTTTTGAGGGTGAAACCCGAGACATTGCAGAGCTGCTGGCGCGGTCACAAACGACGGGGCTCGCCATTCTCCATGATGGGGTGCTGGTCCATGAAGCGTATTATCGCGGTAACAGCCGCGAGAGTCTGGCTATACAAATGTCCGTATCCAAAGGCATGGCTTCGTTCCTGATCGGGGTCGCGCTCGAGGAAGGCGCGATTGAAAGTGTTGATGACTTTGTCACCAAGTACGCGCCTGAGTTAATCGAAACCGCTTATGATGGTGTGACTTTGAGGCAAGTCCTCGAAATGTCGTCCGGCGTGAGGTGGTCAGAAGACTATGGCCGGCTCGACTCAGATCTTGTGCAGTCTGTCGTTGCGATGCGACTTGGATCACTGGATGAGTTCACCGCCAGCGTGCCACGTGAAAACGAGCCGGGGACTTACAATCGATATGCCAGCGTAGACACTCATGTTCTCGGCATGGTTTTGCGCGGCGCAACGGGAAAACCGTACAAAGACTATTTCGAAGAAAAACTCTGGTCGCGACTCGGCGCAGAGGATGATGCGTATCTCTTAGTCGACACTAAAGGTGAACCGCTCGTATTTGGCGGCGTGAACATTCGATTGCGCGACATGATCCGATTTGGCGAACTCTATCTAAACGGCGGACGGAACTTTCTGGGCGAACAACTGGTCTCAGAACACTGGGTCAAAACCAGTACAACACCCGACGCCTCTCGCCTCCAACCCATGGTAGACAACCCCGAATCCGACTCCGCTTTCGGATATAAGTATCAGTGGTGGATTCCGCTTTATCCGGACGGTGACGATTACTCCGCGATCGGAATCTATGGTCAGTTCATTTACATTAACCCGGCGCGGAAAGTCGTCATTGCGAAGACTTCGGCCTACACCAATTACACCGTAGATGGCGGCATGATGAACCATGAAACCTTGGTCGCACTGCAGGCGATCGCACGTCATGTCTCAGAAAAATTACTGGCGAATGGAGAGGCCGAATGAAACTTGCTCTCTATGTCGCTGGTGGCATTACAAGCGCTTTGATCATCTCTGCGCTAATCGCGTCTATCATTTTTCGGCAAGAAATCGCGCGTTACAGATATCAAACAGCGATGTTCACCGGTGCGGATCAACAGCATCACTTCGTTCGGCAAGAGAGATATTATCCGATCAATGAAATGCCACGATCCGACTCGCCCTTTGTGTTCCCTGAAGGTCCGGAGCTCGGTCTGCCCAGCACATTTACTCATGACGGAGAAACGTTCGAAACAAACGCTTTTCTTGAGAGTACGGACACCTCGGCCTTGTTGGTCTTGAAGGATGGAGAGATCCAGTTTGAAAACTATTGGCTGACGGGAAAAGTGGATCGTCCTTGGCTTACTCACTCGGTATCGAAGAGCTTTGTTTCGGCGGCAATCGGTTTGGCAATTCGCGAGGGCCATATCGGATCTGTAGAGGACTCGATCTCCCAATATGTACCGGCCCTTAGAGGCAGTGGGTATGATGGCGTCGCCATTCGAGACATCTTGCAAATGTCGTCAGGCATCAAGTGGGACGAGACCTATAGTGACCCGAACTCGGATATCAATCGGCTAGGAAAGGTGATGTTCTTCGGAAGCTCTTATGACGATTTCGTCGCAACAATGGAAAATGAAAAGACGCCAGGCACTTACAATCGCTACACTGGCATGGACACTCAAGCTCTAACTGCACTTGTTGCCGAAGCAACGGGAAAGTCGGTAGCAGATTTCCTCACCGAACACTTATGGCATCCTTTAGGCGCCGAGCATGACGCTTTCTGGACCACCGATAAGACTGGCCGCGAGCTTGGCCTTGGTGGTTTCAATGCCACGGCGCGCGACCTTGCAAAACTGGGCGAGCTATATCGCCTGAATGGCGCTTGGAACGGCCTGCAGATTCTTTCGGAAGACTGGGTCACGGCATCAGTTACGCCCATGGCCCCGCATCTTGTCCCAGGCGAAAACGATCAATCCGCTCACGGTTTTGGATATGGCTACCAGTGGTGGTTACCTGAGGCCGGATCTCGCGACTTCACGGCGATCGGCATCTATAATCAATTTGTTTATGTCAGCCCGGATAACGGGGTCGTAATCGTAAAACTGTCTTGCAACAGATACTATGCAAGCGAAGACAGCCCTCGCGCCTATCGCGAGCCCGAAACGTTCTCGCTATTTCAGGAGATCATACAGCGTGCATCGTCTGGCAGCTAGGCATTTGCTGACCTACCAGCTTTCAAGTTAGAATTAACCGCAGGCTTCAATTCGTTTGAGCTGCATTTCGAATGGCCCGTCCTTACCGTCATAGATAATCAGGCCGATTTCGACGACTTCGCTCGGGTCGAAAACAGCGTCTGGAACTGGGCGCCCCCAGATGGAGGCCTTCAGGCTATCAAATGAGAGCTCACCATCGCTCCACTCACCTACACCCGCCCCCTTAATCGGGGCGCGAAAAGCAATACGGCGTCGGTAGGAGGTCACATTCGTGCGCAGTGTCATAGAATAAGTCCGCGCATCTCGTTTCATATGAACTTTTAGTCGCTCAGCGCCCGTCATTAGCCCTGGGGCGACCCGCATGCGGATGGAACTAAATCCACCGCCATTCGTATTGGTAATTCCTGAAAACGTCAGAGCGCCATCCTGAAGAACAGATCCGCCGTCGGAAAGGCCGCCCATAACGCCATCGTTGACCGTTCGCCACGGATTGTCCGTTTCGCCTTCTGTATGCTCAAGAAGTGTTTTGCACGATCCGGTCTCGGCCATAGCGGGCCCTCCTAGCAAGCTCGCTGCGATCAGCGCGACAATTGAGATGCGCATAGTGTCTCCTATTTGACTATACATTACGCGCGCAGCCACCGTTCGGATGCGCAGAATACGAGACGTCTACCCGCCAATCGATAGACTCTTTGATTTTAAAAAAGCACCGATCCCCAAAAGGAGACCGGTGCAATTCAGATCGCTCGAAACAAAACAGTCCTAACCGCTTAGAAGCGCTCGGCCGTATCTTCCTCGTCAACAACCCCATCCTCATTTGAGTCGAGGCGCGTAAACATCATTTTGCTTGAAGCATGGAACTCATCAAGCGACATGGCTTCATCATCGTCTGTGTCCATGACGGTGAAGCGGAAATTGGCGGCTTCGATTGAACGTTCGCGGCGTTCTTCGAGTTGTTTTTCCAAGCGCACTTCATATTCGGAAACATATTCTTCCTGGTGCACCATGCCGTCACCATTGAAATCGCGGCGTGCATAGCCTTCGTTTCGCTCGGCAACGAATTCAGCCATTTCAACTTTGCCATCAGCATTGGTGTCATAGCGATCCATGAAACCGCCTTTGCTGTGGCCACCAGTATTGCGACGTTGTGCTCGCTGTTGGTTTTGGGGGGCGTCGGCATTGTCTGTTGCTGCGTTTGTCGCCTCATTGAATGCCGTCATGTCGATATGATCGAGATTGGTCATCTCTGCCACGGTCTCAGACGCTGGGGTCTCCGCTGTTGCGGAAAGACCCGCAGCCAAGGCGACGGCTAGAGCGGCGCTTGCTGTCATTCTCATTTTCATTTTGAATTTCCCTCGTTCTTCAATTGTTTGGATTACTTCATGACTTCGAATGTCAGAGAGGTCGTGTATCCGCGCTCATCAGTTTCAGCGCCTTCCGGTGCATCAGCGCGGTGACGGGTCATGATCATGTAGACGCCAGGCTCATCAATTGTGAGGCTGATTTCACCATCTTCATTGGTCATCTGCTCGATACCGAATTGCGGCTCTTCATAGTGCCCGCCGGACCGATAAACAGACATTTTTTGTCCGGCCAATGGCGCATCGTCAAAGGTCACCGATAGATCAAAGGCCTCGCCTGAGAAAATCTCATTGGGATGCGTTTTAGGCACGAATGCCAGACGGCCGATCGGTGCGATGGCGCCCCAAGTCGGCGCTCCTTTTGAAACATAGACATCTGCGACGGTTTCGGTTTGCGCCGTTTTCACCTCGGTCGCTTCCGCTGGCACTTCACCGTTCGTCCCAAAGACAGGTACCCATTCACCGTTGACCAAAGCGCGTTTGCTTTGTCGCCCAAGTCGCACGCCCGTCGTCAGGCGATACGTCCCTTCGGAGTCCAGTCCGTTCTCTAGCACGACAAGTTGCCGAAGATCAGTCTGCGTGTCGAACGCATCGCGTGACCCGTCCGGCAGAACGACATGATAATCATCCGACTTCACAGCGATCTCTGGTGTCGGAAAATCTTCCGTAAACGAGCACTGCACCGTCACGAGCTCACCTTCTGATGTATTGAACACGCTCGGCAACATGTAAGATGTGTGAGCCGCAGCCGTCGCGCTCGAAAACAGGATTGCCGTGCCCCCGAGCAGCATTGAGCGAATAAGCGTCATTTCTGCATTTCTCCAAAAAATTAGTAGCCAAGCTCTGCCATTGATTATACGAGAATGCAATTCATTTGCAAAAAGAAAATTGTCAATGGGACTTTTCAATATGCTGCGTTCTATCATTCGCGTCGCGACGGCCAGTTTGAGTGTTTGCGCACTCGTTTTCTCATCTGCGGCGGCTGAGACCTACACTCGAAGTCATGATTTTGTATTGGGGACAAACCTTGATCTGATCATTGTTTCTGAGACTGAGGCAGCCGCTGACAAGGTTGAAGCTTCCGTCATGAACGAGATAGAACGATTGAATGCGATCCTGAGCACGTATGACTCAGAGAGCGAAATCTCGCGACTGAACAGTGTCGGCTCGGCCAGTGTCTCCACCGATCTTTTTACTGTCTTGAGCGCCTGTGAAGCCTACCGCGAGCAAACAAAGAATGCGCTTAGTTGCCGAGTTGGCGGACTGCTAGAGACCTGGCAGTCCGGTGAAAATCAAGGTGAGGTGCCCTCTCGCGCCCAATTGCGACTGACGGCTGGCGAGATCCGCCGCGCAAAACTGAACATGGATGAGAGCGCCTCCACTTTAGACCGTCCCGATCTCATCCAGTTTGAACTCAACGCACTTGCGAAAGGGTACATCATAGATCGCGCCATGGCGGCTGCCCGCGCTGCAGATCCAGACCTGGAGGGTCTGCTCATAAATATTGGCGGCGATATAAAAACGTGGGGTCAAAGCCCAGACGGGACATCTTGGACTGCCGCGATCAAGTCAGCTCGATCCGAGTCGGGCGACGGTGTGAATGTGATGCTCGGCAATGGCGCCCTGGCCACGAGCGGCCGTGGACCGCGCGATCGCAGTATTGGCGGAAAGTCTTTCTCTCACATCATCTCTCCCAAAAATGGGTGGCACGTTGAGGGTATCTCTCAAGCCAGCGTCTTTGCTGCGGACGCAATGACCGCTGACGCTTTGGCGACGGCACTGCTCGTCATGCCCTTAAATGATGGACTGGCGCTTATCGAAACGCTCGCCGATATTGAAGCCCGCATCGTTGCAGATGATGGTCGAGCCTATACGTCAAATGGCTGGGCATTACTCGAATCAGGGTCGGACGCTGCACGAACAAATAGTAATTGGCCAAATGGGTACGCTTTCTCGGTCGATTTCGTCATCCCTGAACTCGATGTTTCGAATTATGAGCGCCCCTACATCGCTGCTTGGGTGGCTGACTCTAAACGCCAGCTTGTGCGCATTCTCCTACTGGCTGGCCCCGAGGAGCGCTGGATGGAAGAGAATTACTATTGGCATCGTCGATTTGGACGAAAGGCAGGTAGCCTTCCAGACGCTCTGTCCGAGCCGACACGTAAACCTGGACAGTACCTGATCCAATGGGACGGCTTGGATCACGATGGCAATCCTGCTCCAGCCGGGGAGTATGTGCTTCACGTCGAAGCGGCCCGAGAGCACGGAGATCATCAACATGAAAGCTTCGAGATAACGCTCGGATCCGATCCGTTTGCCATCGAACGCCAAGCAGGGAATGAGCTTGGAAACATCTCGGTATCGTTTGGAGTAGCGCCATAGCAGACGGCATGAATTCTCCGCCCAAAACGATCGCTAAGAAACCCGCGAAAAAGAAGTTTAATAAGGGCGCATTCTATCGGACAGCGCGTATGCTGCACGGCTACCTATCGGCGGCTGCATTTCTTATGCTGATGTTTTTCGCTGCCTCAGGTCTGTTGCTGAATCATCCAAACTGGCTGGGGGCTGAGCGGCAAGATGCAGAGCCCGTGATTGTCGCGTTGGATAGTGACGCCCTAACCGAAGCCCAAATGAGCGACGCTCCCGAGCAAGCCATCGAAAACCTTGTTCGAACAGCCACGCCTATTCGAGGTAAACTGAAAGACGCGAGCATTTCAGAGAGCGACGCAATGTTGCGATTTGCTGGCGTTAAAGGCGGAACTGATGTGTTCATTGATTTCGAACTCGCCGAAGCCGAGGTCGAGGTTTCAAAAGCAAATCTAACATCGATCATTCATGACCTGCATCGCGGCAAAGATGCAGGCAAGGTTTGGAAGTTCATGATCGATATCACGGCGATCCTAATTCTCGCGATGTCAGTGATCGGACTGGTCTTGTTTTTTTCACTGCGCTTCAGGCTCGGCAATGCGATGCGGATCATGGGTGCAACGCTTGTCCTGTTTGTTGGACTATTTGTTTTCTTCGTACCGTGATCTCAGAGTCTATTTTGGAACCGCGTCAAACGACCAGGAATGGGTCCCGCCCGATGGCGGCGCGGGATATGGTGCAATTCGTCTAAGTTCTTTGAGGACACGTCGGTCCCAAGTCTTATCGCCCGAGGCTCTCAAGACTTTGATATCGAGAATGTTGCCGCCCGCATCGATTGTGATCGAAATCTTCGCGCTACGGCGCGCATTCGTATCGAACTTACGCGCCTTGCGCATATGGCGCATAAGCGCGCCATTGTAATTGTCCGCAGCCGCGTTGCCGAGTTCCGTTGCCGTAACTTCTGCGCCACCGCCCGTCTCTTGCGAACTCGGTCCACTTTCTTTGACTGGTCCGGACTCAGTTTGCTCGCCGGTCGTTTCCGAAGCGCGGGACTGTGTCGATTGATCAACCGTCGCCGGGGCCTCGGTCTCAGGTGATGCCGTCGATGCAGTTTCAGATGGCTGAGATGGCGCCGCAGGCTCTTCGGGCTGATCTGTTTGGGTTTCCAGCTCTGGCTCCGGTGGCAACTCCTCGGGTTCTGGCACAGGCTCAGGCTCAGGCTCAGGAATTGGCTCTACCTCGACTGGCAAAACGGGCTCTGGTTCAGGAACGGGCTGCGGCTCAGGCTCTGTAGGCTTAGGGTCAGGTTCAACGGGTTCGTTCGGCGCAGGCTCGGGTGCTGACTCCGAGGGAGCTTCCAATGGTTCTTCAGCCGGCTGTTCGGTCGCATCATCGCTATCTGTATCAGCCTCGGTCGATCCAACTTCATTGGTCGGCATCAATGAAATGCTGATGCTCCCGCCCTTTATGTCTATGATCGCTTTTTTGGGCGACCCCACCAATATGATCGCATAGGCGCCAGCATGCGCGAGCAATGCAACCAAGAAAGCGATCCCAATTCGAACAATCATGGTGCTTGCTCCGTGAGGATGACAATGTGTTTGGCGCCAGCAGTTTGGAGATCCTTCACGCGGCTGAGTAACTCGCGCGCCGGATAATTTTTATCGGGTCTCAAACGAATGGTTGTCTCGAGCGACTCCCGTTGCGCAATGAATTGCTCAAGCGAAGCGATGGCATCGCCCTGATGAACCAATGTGCCGTCCGACAGAATATCAAGCGCGCCATCTTCTTCGGTACAGCACTCTAGTCCCTCTGCTTGAATGAACTCGATTCCAGAGGGGCGATCGGCTGAAAGCGATCCGGCGACCATGAAAAAGATCAGGATCAGGAATACGATATTGATCAAGGAGATGATCGGTTCACGTTTTGCAGCTTTAAAGCGACGTTTCATGACGGATCCTCAATTTGGATCGTCAGGGTCGGCACCTGTTTTACAAATGACAAAACGTCGACGAGGCGCTGTGTGGAGACCTCATCTGACAGGCTAATCATCACGCCAGTGGTCCCAGACGCCGCAAGCTCGTTCAGCCGCGATACCAGCTCTGCATCAAACGTCTCGGTTTCATTGCAATAGACGCGGTCGGCTTGAACACGAAGCGTAGCGATTTCGCTTGTCGATTGCCCGCCACCAGACGCGTTCGCAACCGCGATATCGATTTCGGAAAACTTGGAGAAGGTCGACGCGAGCATAAAGAATAGCAGCAACAGAAAGATCACATCGATCAGCGACGTGATTGATGCTCTGCGTCTCTGCCGAACCCGCTTAAGCGACATGCTGTGCGAGCTCCTCCACTTCGGTCGGCGCGCTCACGGGGCGACCAATCACGGAAAACGCATAGTCAGCTAGTGACCGGGCTTCATCCATTTGCGCCTCGAACCATGACAGTGCGACTGAGGTTGGCATCGCGACCGTCAGGCCGGCGGCAGTTGTTAGCAAAGCGACCCAAATACCGCCTGCAAGCGCAGCCGGGTCAACTTGCGAACCGGCATCCTGCAAGGCCTGGAAAGCCTCGATCATTCCGATCACTGTTCCGAGAAGACCCAAAAGAGGCGCAAGCTGCGCGACCATGTCTAAGATCCGAAACCCGCGCTCCATCGGCATGAGATTTTGTTCGGCTTCGGATTCGAGACGCTTGTTTAGTCCAACGCCGCCACGCTGTTGCATTCCGAGCGCAATTACGGGCGCTAAAAAGTGCCTAGACGCTTCGATCTCGGACAATGCCCTATCGTGGTCCCCACGATCCCAGCTCGCGATCGCTTGGCGAATTTGATGGCCCTTATTGACGCGCGCAGTTCGAAACTGCCAGCCCTTTAAAAGAATGACGGTGAGCGTGTAGATAGACACGGCCAGCAAGAGCATGAGCACCGGACCGCCCATCTCATAAAGGGCCATAAATGGAGAAAAGAGACTATCCATGTAAACTCCTACGGATCTGAACTCGGTCACTTCGAACGAGAGATGCGGGGGCTGAAAATCCGAGTTGGATGATCAGCCCCCGCCAAGAAAACGGATTCTTGGAGGAAGTGCCTAGAACTGGCGTGTCACCGTTAGCTTGAAGTTTTGACCGGTCGCTTTCCGCGTCGACAGGTTCGGCGTGTAGTCTTCGTCAGACAGATTCTCGACGCCGAGACGGAAAGACGTCCCCTTAAGGAAGCCAGATTGTGGGCTGACCGTCGCACGCGCGTTGAAGATATTGTACGAGTCGCCTTGCTCTGGATTTCCAGATCGGAAAGAGACGTCGGCATCTGCGACTGAGAGCGCCTCAAGGCTGAGATCCAAGAACCGGCCAAATCGCTTACCCGCGGTTACACGAACGCTGTCCGCTGTCAGGCTGCGATAGGTGACAGAGACACCCGCAGTGTCTGTTTCGTCGCCATCGGAGAAGTTACCGTTCAAGTCGATATAGAAACCGCCTTCGGTCGCGAACGACCCTTCGATCTCAATACCCTGCAGCGAAATCTCGTCCAAGCCACCGATGAAAGTGATGTCTTCCAAAGTGGTGTCGTAATAGTTGAGTTTTAGAGCAAGTGTGTCGCCTTGATTGAAGACACCGACGGTATCATAGCTGATCCCGCCCTCGTACGTTGTGGCTTCTTCAGCTGTGAAGATGTTTGTACGGCTGCTTCTTGAGCTCGTCGGAGTGTCGTCCAAGATTGGAAGACTCTCGGTGTATGCATAGCTTCCGAAGACTGCGAACCCGTTCTCAAACTGGTAGCGTAGGGACGCACCGCCCATGAGCGCGCTGTCGTCAAACTCACCTTCAATTCGCTCGCCGGATGCCAAATCGAAGAAATCAGTTTCAAGCGTTTGGTTTTCATAACGAAGCGCCGGCGTAAAAGTCAGCCCGTTACCGAAATCGATATTGTCGATGATGAAGACCGCCTGGCGATTATCTTTACCGCCTGGGGCTGCGCTAGCTTCGAGACGATCGTTCTCGATAAACTCAACGCCTGTGCGAATTTCATGCTCGACTGACCCCGTCTGGATGAAGGACGTGTTTTTGACGGTAAGCTTTGTGCGCTCGTATTGTAGATCTGCATCGACAACACCAAAACCAACTTCTGCACCAAAGCCATTGGTGAAAGGAATATACGTCTGGTCAATCTCTTGATTGGAATAGGTGAGAGCCGCTTCGACATCGATCAGATCATTTCCAGCCGGTTGGAAATAGTAGAAAAGCGATGCTGTCTGCGTGGTGACGTCTCGGTCAACGTTACCGAAGAAGTCTGTGCCGGTGACGAACGTATCATAAGGCACATCACGGTCAGCCGTTTCAGATTGCGTATAGCTCGCCATGATCGAGTGAGTATCGTCGAACGCGTAGCGGCCTTTGACGAGGAAAGACGGCAATTCAAATGCCGAGTTCCCAATCTCATTACCGGCGCCATCGTCTTGGTTGTCCTGGTCGCGATAAGAGTAGTTGAAAAGGAATTCAGCATTCTCGGCGGGTTGCCAGGCCAATGTTCCAGAACCGTTGATACCGTCACCATTGGTTTGACCGCCTAGGGTCAACGCACCGCCAAAGCCAATCTCACCGCCTGTAAAGTCAGATGCATCTTTCGTTTCGAGGAGGACGACACCGCCGACGATGCCAGAGCCATATTCGAAACTTCCCACTGTGCCGCGGATCACATCCACGCTTTTATAGAGGAATGGATCGGTGAAGAGCTGGTTACTCACACGGTAGATCTCTTCAGCGCCAGTTGTTGCCCCATCAACAAGCACAGCGACCTTCTGGTCGGTACCGTAAATGCTGTTCGCGCCGAAGCCACGAATGTTAATCCCAGACCCTTGTGGGGTTTGTCCGTTCACCAGCGTGACGCCAGGCACGGAGTCAATAAGCTCAGCAATTGTGCTGGCTTGGCGGTCATCGATCTCTTCTTGTTTGATCGTCGTCAGCGGCGTCGCAGTGCCCGTCTGAACTTCTCGCTTACTTTGTCCAAGTGTTAGCTCTCCGAGAAACTCGCCGTCTTCGCTGGTTTCGGTTTCGCTCGCTGACTCCGCTTCTTCTTGCGCGGTGGCCATGCTCGGCATCATGACAGCAAAGCCAATAGCAGTGGCAATAAGCAGTCGGTTCTTGTGTTCATTCAACTTCATTTTGGATCCCTCTTACCCAGTTTCAGCGAATGATATTCATTCGCAACTAGAGATGAGGGTGCTCTAGCCGGGAAAATTCCTAATTGCAATTGCAATTCGTTTGCAAAAAGACTCATTCTTGCAGGTGTTGCAGTTTTATCGCTTGTTTAGTCAGCTGTTTTTACACCAACTGGTTGCGCGTTCGCCACCAAAGAGCCGCGATCTCCAATAGCATGCCGGGCATTGTCCAACGCACGCCCTCATTCTCTATCTCCCAGCGCCCTTTTGGAGTATCGATCGTTATTCCGATCGACGACTTTCCATTCGAAACAGGCACATCGATGCCGAGCTTTGTGAACACCTGATTGATCTCGTCAGCTTGCGGGTTCGCCAGCTGGAACTCCATCAATTTACACTCAGGTGTCGCCTGAGACTCTCGATTTGGGCGTTTGATCCATTCAATAACATTAGGACGCTCGGACAGAAAGCCAGGACCGATTAGGCCACGCCAATAGCTCGCTTGGGCGGTTTCCCCACCCTCAATATTCACCCCTTCAACGCGCTCGAGTTTCGCCTTTGTCTGGCGTGCGAGTTCTTGGAAGGCCGCAAAATCATCTACCGCAATATACCAAAATAGGAGACGCGGCTCCGACAGGGTCTTCATCAATGCTGCGAAGGGCTGGAACTTTTTATAGTTTGGGTTCGGTCCAATGATCTCAAGGAACGATTGATCCCCGATTGCCAAACTACCGCTCCAGTAAAACTGGTCGGGCTCTGGGGCGTGCAAATCGACTTTCGCACCTGTTTGCTCCTCGACCCATTTCACACCCTCTTTTGTGTCAGGGACACCAAGCCCAATATGATCGAGTTGAAACCCGTGGCTCCGTCGGATGATGTTGGTCATGATCTTGCTCCGAATAGGTTCAAGTTTGGGCGCAAATCCGTTCGAGATTTTCCATCGCCGGTTGGAAGTTTTGGAACATTGCCGCGAAGCCTGCCTGAACATCTGGATCACTCATATGATCGGGAATGGCCCGCCCTGGATTAAGCCTGGCCTTCGCGCTCCAGTCAGACAATTCAGTGACAGCACGGCGCTCATTTTCGACAGGCAACCCAATCCGCATAATATTGAGAAAGCCGGTCATATCGCCGGTTCGGGGCAGCGCTGGGCACAGGCGGTTTTTCTCTTCGAGGCTCAGATCGAGCGACTCGACGCAGGCCACCAACGCGGCACTCCACGGCGCAACCCCACGAGTTGTAAAATGGAGACTTATCTTTCCGTCTTCAAAAATCGTTGCGGCTGGGGTGGTGCTCAAGCCAGGGGCTGTGCAGTCCACAAATACACGACCGGGATTGGACGCCATCTCACCCTCGTCCATAATGACCCGGTTCTGGGAAATAGAACGGACATAGCCTTTCCGTACGACCTGTTCGATCTGCCTCATGAACGTCAGCTCTGGGCGCGAGACCGTTGCGCCGCGATTGACGACCGCATCAACCGTCGGATCGACGCGAAACAACATGCCCTGCTCTTCCATTCGCAGCGCATAGTCATTGGCATCGCTCGCCACCGCAGCCGCTTGCATCGCGGCAGCACCGAACTTGATCATATTACCGGCCATGGTCAGCGGTTGGGCGTAAGTCCGGTCTGTCATCCAGACATCGCGCGGGCGGATCCAAGTAATTTCATCAGGATCAACGCCGTGCTGGAGCAGCCAGACACAAACATCCATTCCGGTTTTCCCGGCCCCTATAATCGTAAAACCTTTGGGACAAGCGAGATCGACAAGCTGATTGGGCGTGACAAACGTGACACCCTCATCAACATCGTATTTTGGGGTATGGCGCGCCGGTATCGTCGATTGGGTTATCGTAGCATCCACCACGGCGCGCCTCACTTTTACACGCGTGTGCAGGCCGGTAAGGTTTGACTGGATGATATGCTCGTCGTTTTCTGCCCCGAGATAGTCACTGGTCGACAGAAAGTTGACACGCCCGCTTGGTTCGAAAACATCCGCCAAGACTTTGCGATAATAGTGCTGAATCTCGGCAGCCCCAGCCCGCTCATAAAAACCCGCATTGATGCCGCTCGTATCTATCCGATCCTCGCCCAGAGGAACTGAGTTCACGCCGTAATAGGCAGATGGCTGGTGCAGTTCGACAAAGGGGTAAGCATCAACCCAATGCCCGCCAGGTTGCGCGCGTCGGTCGACCAATACCATTTGGTGGTCTGTCTCCGACAGAATCGTGTCGGCAAACGCCATACCGGAAGCGCCCGCTCCGACGATCAAATAATCCGTTTCCAAATGGCCCATACGCACCCTCCCGGTCTATTTGTGTTGCGTGCAGAGAGTTCGAATGGTTCGTCGAGCTCTTAGTTGCTGCTCCTTCTCTCTAGCACAGATTTCGAATAATGCGAATGATTATCAGTTGCACTTTTGTGATTTAGCTCTATTCATAGCGACACACTGCAAAAGGAGCGCTTCATGAAATCGATCTTTTATTCGGCTTTGACCGTGGGTGGCTTCGTCCTCCCCGCTTATGCCCACGACCACCCCATTCCACACTCCCATGACGCTGCAAACTGGGGCCTGGCCCTGATCGGTCTCGTGGCCGGAGCGTTTGGCGCTTGGGCGACCATGAAATGCGTTTCCTATTTCAAAGAAAACCGGGATGGATAACCTCGAGCAGCAGGTCGCAGACGCACAGGCTCAGCCTGAGTTCGACTCGCGATGGAAGCGGCTAACACTGCAAGCAAATGCTGCGTTGAATGCCGGGCACCTCGACGAGGCAGGCGTCGTTTATGATCAAGCCTATCACGAGGCGCGAATGATCTTCGCTGAAGCCTGGAACGGCTACGCTTTAGTTCAACCACATGCCCCGCCCATGTTGATCGTTTCTGCGACGAACGCGGCAAATCAGAGGCGGGCGCGTGGTGATCATAAAGCCGCAAACGAACAGCTGATATCAGCGATCCAAATATTCACAGAAGCCCTGAATAGCACCCGAGCGCCGGAGCTCCTCAAAAGCACATGTGCCGAGCACCTCCCCCGTTTACTCGCTGAGCTTTCAGCCGCGCACAGCGAAACCAAGTCTATTATCGAGGACGCGAAATCAGCAGCCCTCGCCTTCTGGAAAAAGTCAGCGAACTGACTCTACCTCAAGAAAGAAAACTCAAGATGATTTACTCAATTCTCAACTATCTCGATCGCAAAGGCCTCGTTGACCGCGCCTCTGCACACTGCGACATCCCATGCGGTATTTACGATCCAGGCCCAGCCTTGATCGCTGCCGTCTCTGTTGTCCGCCTCATGGATATCGCTCATGATGGCGCAAGCGAAGATCCCGTCGCTTTAGCTAACCTCCGCGCGCGCTGTACGCTGCGCAAAGAGGAAGAGGCGGAGAAGGTGAAGCAAGAGATTCGCGTTATTTGGGGTGACTATTTCAAAGCACCTTTGCTTGAAGCCCACCCAAAAGTACACGGCCTCGTCCATTCCATCATGCAAAAGGCGAGCGCTTGTAAGCAAGATGTCCACCGCGAAGATGGTCTGGCTTTGGTAGAACTCGTCAATGAGTTTGCAGAGATCTTCTGGAAGACAAAGTCGGTTGAAACGGTGCGGAAAACCTGTCCTTATCCACCGCAACTCAAACTCGTTTATCCGGTCTTGGCCGACTAAATGCTCGGCTGGTCGCTCATACGGGTGACAGGTGAGAGTATGCATCCCATGCTCTCACCAGGTACGTTTGCCCTGTTCAGGCGCAGCGCGTCTTATCGCGATGGTGATGTCCTATTGGTCGAGCACCCGCGTTTTGGAAGGATCGTAAAACGCGCGATTGATGTCGGTAAGGAGGCCCTTTGGCTGGAAGGTGCCAACGCCAACTCGCTGTCTCGCGAAACCATGGGGCCGATTGAACAAAGGCTCGTTCAGGGTAAACTCGTTTATCAAATCGCTCGGAAAAAATAGAATGGTCGCGAACATTTCTGCATCTGATTGGTCAACAGACCGGGGTGAAGCCTGGCGCGATTCGATGACGCCCCTGGAGGCCATGCTGAGGCCTGTAAACGCACCGCTGATCGAGGCCCTTGATTTGGACAGACCCTACCGGATCGCTGATATCGGCTGCGGTGGCGGTGAAACCAGCATCGCGGTTGCCCGCGGTGCCTATCCTGGAAGTGGGGTTGACGGGTTCGATATTTCACCCGCACTCGTCGAGGCGGCAAAGGCAAAAGAGGCTTATGGAGATGTCCCCATACATTTTCATGTCCAGGATGCAGGGCAACCGCTCAAAGAGGCCGCGCAGTTCGACCGACTCACCTCTCGCTTTGGCATCATGTTCTTTCCATCGGCAGATGCCGCGTTTGAGAATCTTGCACGATGGCTAAAACCAGGAGGTCGGTTCGCTTTTGCGGTTTGGGGGCCGCCCGCCGAGAATCCTTGGATGTCGAGCCTTAGCACTATTTTATCCAACCATATTGTTGTCCCGACGCCCGAACCAGGAGCGCCCGGACCATTTCGGTACCAGGATGCAGATGAGTTTATCTCCCTGCTGGAGGCGTCTGGATTTGCAAACATCTCAAGAGAAAGCTGGAAAGACAAACTCGCAATAGGCGGCGGTATGGACGCAGAGGCTGCAGCACGCTTTGTACTTTCCGCATTTTCGATTGGGCGATTACTCGATCAAAGCGATCAGATCACAGCCCGGGCAGCTTCCACCGATCTTGTGTCACTCTACTCGGACCACTTAATCGATGGACACGTGCACATGGACGCGCACGTCCATATCGTTACCGGCACACGACCGACGAATTAGAGCTTTTGCTTTAATAGGCCCCAACGCTCGACCTGCTCGGGCTTCATATCGCCACTTAGTTCGCGCGACACAAAAATCTTGAACATCGGCTCTCCGCGATCATCGTAAAAGTGGATAGAGCGCGAATTTCGACTCTGAAAATGACGCTCGATAAAGGCAATGTGGCGGCAGGCGTTTTCTTCGATGTGCCCACCAAATCCGCCCTGTCCAAAGAAGTGATAATAGCCGTCTTTCAGAAAGACCTGAGGCATCTCAACCGACATTCCGGTTATTACAGAATTGCCTTCAGTAATGAACAGCACCGCGCCCCATTCACCAACATCCGTTAGGAGTGCGAGCATCTTGTCACCATCGACAATTTTGACATCTTCGCCCGGCATATGCCGAACTAAATCTAGGGTCGACATCCCATACTCTTTAGAGAGGCGCTCCAAAAAGCCATCAAACGTTTTCAGCCGGTCTTTAAGCGGCTCAAGGGTTTGCGAGTCTGTAGCCATGACGTCCTCCAATCATTCCGTGTTCTACGTCAGTGAAACGGCCGACCTAGATACCAATAACCCATCGTCGACACAGCGCTTTTCGGCAAACCACAGTCTTTCATCAGCGCGTGCCGAATGAACTTCACCGCGCCGCCCTCAGCAGCGACCCAAGCGTAGAAAGGACCACTTGTGTCCGGTGCCGGATCCCACATTCGTTCGTTGGGCGCGACGGACTTTTCCAACCCATGCAGACGTTTCAATTGAGAAAGTTCTGGCATTTGAGAATACCCCAGCGCCTTCTTCAACTTGGTACCGGGCGGATCTTCATAGCGCGGCAGCCAGGTGATGCGACTTGCCATTTCTCCGGCTGCGACATCATCCCCGGCTCTCGGAACTTCAACGAAACAGTCAATCGATGTCACCGTTTCTGGGATGCGTTCCAAGATATTACTAATCGCGGGCAAAGATGTCTCGTCTCCCATGAGCAATAGGCGCGAAACACCCTCAGGCGGGCGCCATTCATAGCCCATCGGTTGGCCGATATAATTCCCGTTTGGAATCGCTATTTGTAGGAGGTCGCCAGGTCGCGCATGAAAGGCCCAAGCGGAGGCGGGGCCTTCAACGCCATGGTCCACAAAATCGATGTCGAGCTCAGCCTTATCGGGTCGAACATTCTTAATCGTGTAGGATCTGCGCGCGGGTCGGCAGCCTGGATCAAGTTTCTGCCAAGCAGCGTTCCACTCCGTTAGCGGCAGTCTTGGTGGAGCTGTTCCAGGTTCCGGAAAATAGAGCTTAACGCGCTGATCGGGACCCCAGCTGGTAAAGCTCAACCCGTCTTCATTGACGAATGTAATTCGGAGAAAAGACGGTGAAAGACGCTCCCGCTTCAGCACTGAAAATGTCATCAGGAGATATGGCCTATCTGTTACCATCAAAGTCGCTGATGTTGCTGGATGCACCAAATTCCGAAGACTAGACATTGTGCACCAAAGCCAGAGTTGGTCGCTCACCCGTTTCGGGCTGCGCTGGTATAGTCTGATATTCAGGGCTTTCAACGATCATGTCTCGTGCGGAGAAGAAGTTCGCCAAGTCCGATACAATGTTCATTTCTTCCGTGCGCGGAGGTCGCGCCAGAAGCCATGTCATATGCGCACGTGCTTGCCCAAAAGCGCCGTGCTGCATCGACGAGAGAGCGCTGAGCAAAGACGCCTCATCATGCGTAAATGTTAGCGCGTTCGGAACCGTCACATCGATTTGTCTAAGGCCATTGTTCCCGAGCGACTCGGCGAGCCGCACAAACCGCCCTAGTACGCGCGAACCGTTCTCTGCCCCGAAAAAGTCTTTGAACATATTCAACAAACAACAGCACCGCGTTTGACCGAAAGCGCATGCGCGAAACCCAAATGTCGCAATTTGCGCCCCAGGGCCAAGGTCTGTCAGCGTTTTGTTGGCAACGAGACTGGTGTTCATTTGGAAAGTCCTTTTCGGGAATTGGGCCGCAGCATGTTGCTCAAGGTCTGGGAGGAAAATTGCTGCCGAGAGGCCAACGTCAAAAGCGCGATGACGTCAGTCATGCTGCGGCCCAAAGGGATTAAGTGGCGTGTTTCAAATTTGGTTCGATCAGCTGAGAAATCTGCTCCTCCAACCAAGTCCGATGGAGATCGATTTGTTCCAACCGGCAGGGTTCACAAACACCTTCACCGATCAAGTCTCGTCGCCAAGCCTCTAGCTCTTTAAGCTGCCGCTCCAGCCAGGCGATTGTGTCCGCGTGCGTCCCAAGCATTTGGGTCTCCTATTCGTATGAAAAGACCTGACCATAATTGAGAATGATTATCAAGTGCAAATATTGCATCTACCCTTCTATTTTGCGTAGCGCGGTCAAAACACCGGTTATGATGATCGTCATAGCTGACGCATCACGATCTGCGGGCTCATTCCTTTGGCACTCCATAGAGCTCCAACCGATGATCTTTTAGATCGAACCCGAGTCGTTTTGCGATCTCAATCTTAAGGGCTTCAAGGTCTGTATCGTGAAACTCTATTATCTCGCCGGTACTTAGATTGATGAGATGATCGTGTTGTTCTTTTTCGGCTTCCTCAGAGCGAGCGCGCCCATTTCCGAAATCGTGTTTCTCGACCAGCCCCTCTTGCTCCAATAATCGCATGGTTCGGTAGACTGTCGCT
>JBCBGS010000031.1:0-21801 GCA_038526515.1 Pseudomonadota bacterium
GCACAGGAACCACGTATATGCTGAATCTGTTCAATTCAAATGCTTTGAAATTTGCGTCTGACCCAGGCCTCGCACGGGTTTTGCACCAATCAGAGCTTGTCATTGGGCTCGATATCGATCGCTATCTAGCGGACCTCTCAGATAATATGCACGAGAACGCCAAGAATGGCTGGGGCCGGCAAATCGATCTCGTATACAAACAAGCCAATAGTTCGGTGCAAGAATATCGCTACCTCGTTTCTATGTTTGGTCCGCCTGCTCGTTCATTGTTCTGCATGCGCTCACCCGGCGGATTCATGGCATCCGCAATGAAAAAGTTTGACGCGAAAGCAGGTCACCTTCGCTACAATTATATTAAAAGCTACGAACTCTATGAAGAAACAGGCGGAGACATCCTTCACTATGGTCCAGATCTAACGAAAGAGAAGATCCAGAGCTATTTGGAAACCATAAATTTCCCGCGTAATGCCATCACCTCAGAGCGCCTCAATACGTTCAAATATACAGGCACAGAGGACGAGGAATTCTGTTCCGAAGACATGTTCGCAACGTATCGTCAATTTATCTATGAAGTCGGGAAGCGGTCGGACACATTTTCTGATCTGGCCTATCTCGCCGTAACGTGATGTAAGACCGCACTTTCCAGAAACGCGGAGCGTTCATGCGATATCCTACCCTTCAGCAATCCCTGCGCATTAATCGAGAAATTGCCCCTGGTGCTGTCGAGCAGATCATCGACATTGGCGCTCAGCGGAAAACTGATTTTTTGATGGATGTTTATCCTGACAAACACCATCATCTATTTGAACCCGTCTCTACCTATCATCCGGATCTTGAGAAGAATTACCAAGACGCTGGCATTGGCTATACGCTCCACAAACAAGCCCTGAGCAATGTTGATGGCATGCTATATCTTCACAATACGAGCGTAGATGGCTCAGGGCGCATCACGCATTCCCACATCAAACCGGAGCGCGAAGAGGATCTCGACTTTCTAGTCAATATTGAGGAAATTGAGACCCGCCGACTGGACAGCATCATGTCTCGCGAAGGGCTCGGAGATCTGTCATATCTAATCAAGCTAGATGTGGACGGCGTTGAAGAAAAAATCATCGAAGGTGGCCAAGATGTGATTGGCGGCGCTTCTTTCATCATCATCGAAGCTTCAATCGGCCGTCAGGATCTTTGCTCGCGAGCCGCTTTGCTAGAGAAGTGCGGTTTCCGCATGTTCGATATTTGCGACAATGCTTATTATTTCGGGCAGCTCGCACTGGTTGATCTGGTAGTGATCAATAACCGCCTGCGTAACCAGGAAATCAAATTTAAACCGTGGCAATATACCGAAGGCAAAGTCGTCTGGTCGAAATGGCAGCACGGGTTTGGCGACCATGTGAATGAACCTGTCACCGACCCTTTCGCCGACGAATAGCCATCAGCAAGATCCGCTAATACGCACGGCGTAACTGAGTTTTCTGATTTTATGCCCCGGCAAAGGTGGGCTAATAGAGATCAGCACGTGATTTGAACGATGGACGAGTAGATTCAGTCAAATGTCTTCCAGAAAACCGTTCAAAAAGTGCATCCTCCATATCGGGACGGAAAAGACCGGCACGACAGCCATTCAAGACTATCTGAAAAGCAATCGCGCTGCGTTGGCAAAGCACGGCGTTTACCATCCAATCGCATCGGACACTGAGCACGCCTCTCAGTGGGAATTCGCAGCGATCGTCCACCACGCACCTTGGACGCAGGATATGGGGCGCGAACTCGGGATAACCGACAAAGCCAGCCAGGAAATGTTTCGAGAGACCTTAAGCCAAAAGCTTGATGCGGAATTCGAGAAGGTTGAATCCGAGGATACGTTGATCATCTCGTCGGAGCATTTCCAAAGTCGCCTCTATCTCGACCACGAACTTTCCGCCCTCAAAACCTTTCTGGAGCGTTGGGTCGAGACCTTTGAGATCGTGGTTTACTTCCGGCGCCAGGACGAACTCGCTTTATCCCTCCTATCGACGCGGCTGAAATCTTCCGCTCAAGTCACGTTGGACAACATCCTCAAGACGCTCAACAGCGCCCCGAGATATTATGCGTATGACGAGATCTATTCGCGTTGGGCGGATGTCTTCGGCGCTGATGCGATGAACCCGCGTATCTATGATCCTGACCACTGGCCGAAAGACAGTCTCGTTTCCGACTTCTGCGCCGCGTCTGGTCTGCCGGAATTGAGCACTGTCCCGCACCGATTCAATCGCTCCCTCAACCGCCAGGGGTTTCAGTTCATACACGCTTTGAACCATCTTTATCCAAATCCGCCGGGTGACCGGACCGATGAAAAGCGCGCTGAACTCGTGCGCCGAGTAGGGCAATTGTTCGCCGGGAAATATTATCCTCTATCACAGCACCAAGCGATTTCATTCTATCGGCAGTTTGACAAAGCCAATGAACGCCTCCGCGAAATGGCGTTCCCTGACAAACCCGCACCGCTCTTTTCAGAAGACTTCTCGCAATACCCAGAAGAAGCAGAATCCGTTATCCCTGACTTCAATGATGCGGTTGAAGTTGCGGTCGCTTTGTGGAATTCAACCTCGACCCAGAAAGAGCCCACCGACAAACCGTCATTCCGAAAATGGCTACCATGGCTCAAAAGATGAGTTGATCACCCAAGACCATGACGCCGCTCGTTTCCATCGCCATGCCGAGTTTCAATCAAGCTCAGTATATTGAGGCGGCGATTGAGAGCGTGTTTAGCCAGCCCTATTCCAATCTTGAGCTGGTCGTTTCTGATGGTGGGTCGACGGATGAAACACTTGAAATCCTCTCTCGCATCGGTGCAAAGGAACCGAGATTGCGATGGGTTTCAGAACCGGACAACGGCCCTGCAGACGCAATTTGGAAGTCATTCTCGAAAGCCCGCGGTGAAATTATCGGCTGGCTCAACTCCGATGATTTGTACGCCGCGAATGCCATATCCAGCATAGTGAGTGGCTTCCAGGACCACCCGGATTGGTTGATGTGCTATGGCCAAGGCGAACATGTCGATGAGGCTGGCGAGCCAATCGCCCTTTATCCGACCCAAACGCCAGATGTCGGCATTACAGGGTTTGAAGGCGGCAGTTTTATCTGTCAGCCAACCGTGTTTCTGAAAGTGTCTGCCTTAACTCTAATTGGCGATCTCGATCGGACTTTGAAAACCGCGTTTGATTACGACTATTGGATCCGCGCCTTTCGGGCTTTCCCCGACCGTATTGGATTCCTCGAACAGGTCATTGCGAAGTCCCGTCTCCATTCTGACTGCATCACCCAAACCATGCGCGCGACCGTGGCACTTGAAGGTCTCGCGCTCAGTCAACGTCATCTTGGTAAGGCTCAACCGCATTGGGCCGCGACCTATTTGGAAGAGCTTGAGGAAGAAATTGGCGAAGATATAGAGACCTTGGCCCGCGAGACTGCCAGCTTTCTGGACCAAGCCGCTGCCTATTTAGCGCCGTCTGATCTGCAACAAATGCGCTGGGCGACCAAGCAAGTGTCTGGAACGTAAAGCATGCAAGACGCATCTCCCACTCTCCTGACCCAAACGCGCATGAGCGTGATGCGGACACTGCGCTCCATTTGGGCGCGCATTCCTGAATCATGGCGCTATCGCATGTGGACCATTGCCGGGCCGCGCTGGCAGAGCGCTTATGCTCGGTCCATGATCGCGAGACCTGCGAGCACTCGTCCGAGCAATCCTGAGGCTCCGCTGGTCGTTGCTGGCCTGTTCAGCACAGCAAATGGGATCGGAGAGGCGGCGCGGACGACCTATCGCGCGCTTCAAGCGGCTGGCCTCAACCCTATCGCGGTTGATCTTTCAGAGCCTTTCGCCCCCGTGGACCTGACCAGCGAAATTCAATGTGAGCCGATGCCGGGCGATCAGGAAGGTACGCTCATCCTCCAGCTCAATGGGCCAGAAACCATGTCTGCGATGCAGCATCTCGGTCTCGAGCGTGGGCGTAACTGGTATACGATTGGATATTGGGCTTGGGAGCTTCCGACCTTCCCGAAAGGTTGGGAAAAAGCGTTTCGCTATTTGTCAGAGCTTTGGACGATCAGTCACTTCACGGCAGACGCCCTGCGCAAGCACCAAGACGCCCCGGATATCCATGTTTTTGGACACGCAGTTACGCCTCGAAAAGGCGTGCGTCCGGCCCGAATGAAATTTGGGTGGAAAAAAGATCAGCTGATCTTCCTGACCATGGCCGACAGCATGTCTTCTTTTGAGCGTAAGAACCCGATCGCGACCATACGGGCGTTCCGCGCTGCGTTTGGCGAGGATCCAAGCAAGCGCCTCATCGTCAAAACGCGTAATCTCGCGCGCAGCGAAGCCGCCATGGACAACCTGAATGCTGCCATTCATGGCGCAGAAAATATTGAAATCCTCGACAGGTCTTTGAGCGAGAAGGACCAATGGGCCCTTCTAAAGTCCTGTGATGTTTTGGTTTCCCTCCATCGCTCTGAAGGGTTCGGACTAGGCCTGGCAGAGACCATGGCCCTCGGCAAACCCGTGATCTGTACAGATTGGTCGGGGAATATGGACTTCACCAATGAAACCAGCGCCGCTTTGGTCCGCTCGAGCCTCATCCCATGCGTCGACGAGTACGGCATCTATGGGGATACAAGCGCGCACTGGGCAGATCCTGATCATGAGGATGCGGTTAAGCAAATGCGCCGTCTCGCCGAAGACGTGGACAGCCGTAACAAGCTCGCCGCAAACGGTAAGGCGCATATCGAGAAAGTCGCCAGCGCAAGCGGCATGGGCATGCAAATGAGCGCTCGCTTAGACCAAGTCCCGCAAGAGCCGGCCGATAATAACGCTCTCTAAAGAACGCCGCGATTGTGCATCAATCGCCAGTTCGTGCCATCACAAAAGGCCATGGCCGTCCCGCCCGGATAATCTGAAACGTGAAGGATGGCGCCCGCGCCAATTTCACTCGGACTCGGCAAATCAGCGCGTTTGACCTGTCCAATTCGAACAGCGCCGCCGACGTCCAGTTTGGCCGTCGGCCAATACGTATCGATACCGACGTTTCCGGTATCATTGCGGATCAGGATTGCATTGAGGAAACTCTGTCCGTCGGGCGAAACTTTGACATTGAAATTGTTGTTTCCAGCCAGTCCCATCTCGGCATGGCCTTGATAGCCGGTTTGGAAGACAAGGCTGCCTGTATCTGTCTCATTAGCCTTATTCACCTTCAACTGGTGCCCGGCCCCATCATGATCGAACAAGCTGGCATTAGCGCTGAGGATGAGGCGATTATAGACATCGGCCGTCGCATTGATACCGAGCGTCTCGAGTTGAGATGACGGGCCTAAGGCTGCCCAGTCTTCACCGTCATAAATCGCCAATGCGGTTTCCGCCTCATCCCAGGCCAGCCATCCTGTTTGGGGTGGGTAGAGCTCCCAGGCGCCATCTTGAAACGCCGCCAATTGTCCGTCGGCGCGATCCCAGTCGCCGGTCCCACCTTCTGCAACCACATAACGATCCCCCTCGCTTGGGTCAGACGGTGGGTCTGTCTCAGTCATCGAAATCACGGAGATCTGGACCAGAGCATCAAGCCGACGAAGGCTCTCATTCAGCGTGACATGTTTCTGCGCCTGGTTCGGGAGGATGTAGGGCAATGTGAGCTTGGCAGAGAAATCCATGGGCCGTGTCCTGTCTGACTGAGATCAGTCAGCAGTGTTGGCCGAACGCTCACTCGGTCGGATTTCAATCCGTCAATGCGCGTCTATCCGCGTGGATGCGCGCTGGCATGGACCTTCCGCAGATGCCCCGCTTCAACACCCGTATAGACCTGTGTTGTCGAGAGGCTGGCATGCCCAAGCAGCGTTTGGATCGCGCGCAAATCGGCGCCATGCGCCAGCAAATGCGTTGCGAAACTATGGCGCAATGCATGCGGCGTCGCGCTCTCAGTGAGCCCGAGTGCGCCGCGCAGGACCTGAACTTGTTTGCGTAGGATTGACGCCTGCAAACGCTTGCCACGCGCCCCATAAAACAAGGGGGTCTGGGCATTCAGCGCATATGGACACAGCCCGGCATAGGCCAATATCGCATCGCGAACAGCTGGAATAATCGGCACGATCCGAACTTTCCCGCCCTTACCTTTAATGCGCAGGCGTTCCGGTGCTGCTTTCACATCGCCCGAAAGATCCAAGACTTCAGAGATCCGCAGCCCCGCCCCATACATGAGGCTGAGGGCGGCGACGTCTCGTGCCGCGATCCAAGGTTCTTCTTGGATAAGCTCGGCTTGGTCTAACATGTCCTTTGCAGCGACCTCTGAGATTGGCCGCGGCAAACGCTGGCCCCGCTTCGGCCCGCTGAGGAAAGCGATTTCCGGATTCTCGACGCCATGCGCGCGATCGAGCCATCGGTAGAAACTCTTTATCGCAGAGAGCAGTCGCGCAATGGAGGCATCCGCCAACCCATCTCGGCGGCGTGCAGCAAGAAACGATCGAATGTCACGCGCTTGCAAGTCCGCGAAGGCCCGCATGCCGGGTTCTGTTTGCAAATGGCCGCGTAAGAAGCCGATAAATTCGCCGAGGTCGCTGCGATACGCCTCAACCGTATTGTCTGCGAGACGTTGCTCGCTTTGGATAAAATCCAGGAAGCCTTCGATCAGGGTCATGCACGAAGTGTCTCGCATCATGCTTAATGACGGGTTTCCGTGCGGGCGAGCTTTGCTATGGAGGGCAGATGCCTGTGGCCCGCATCCTCTTCCCTATGCCGCTTCCAGAGCCGTTCGACTATCTCATTCCAGAAGGCATGACAGTCGAACCCGGGTCTTATGTGCGCGCTCCCCTAGGAAAGTATGAGCGAACCGGCGTTGTCTGGAACGTGATCGAGGCCGACCCAGAGCGGGAATTGAAGCTCGTGGCTGACGTGTTTCCAACCCCGCCAATGCCTGAATCGATGCGCCGCTTCATCGCCTTTTGCGCCAAGTATAATGTCGCTGGACCAGGCCAAGTCCTTGCGATGACTTTGCGGTCGCGCGGCGGTCTTTCGCCTTCGCCCACCCAGACTGTCTATGCGCTGACCGGTCATCGCACCAATCGAATGACCGCGGCGCGTGAGAAAGTCCTAGAGGCTGCAGCTAAGATCGGGACTGCCAGCGCGTCAGACCTCGCCAAAGAAGCGGGCGTGTCCAGCTCGGTGATCAAAGGCCTGGTCGAGACCGGCAGCTTAGAAGCTAAGATCCACGAGACCGACCTACCCTTCGCTGCACCGGATCCAGAGCGTGCGGGGCCCACCCTTACACGCGAACAAGCGCAAGCGGGTGAGCGACTTAGAAACGCCGTCAAAGCCGGCGGGTATCAGCCGTTTCTACTCGATGGGATTACCGGGTCCGGAAAAACCGAGGTCTATTTCGAGGCGATATCCGAAACGCTGCGCAAAGACCCGACGGCACAGGTCCTTGTTCTGCTGCCAGAGATTGCGCTCACCCAAGCCGTGTTCGAGCGCTTTGAAACACGGTTCGGAGCGGGGCCAGCCCCATGGCATTCGTCTCTCAGTGACCAGCAACGCCGCCGGACATGGCGTGAAACGGCCCATGGCCGTGCACGGATTGTAACGGGCGCCAGGTCTGCGCTCTTCTTGCCCTATTCGAACTTGAAACTGATCATCGTCGATGAAGAGCATGATAGCAGTTTCAAACAAGAAGACGGCGTCCGCTACCATGCACGCGATATGGCGGTCATGCGGGCCAAACTTGAAGGAGCGACGGTCATCCTTGCCTCGGCCACGCCGGCACTGGAAACCGTCGTAAACGCTGAGGCGGGCCGGTATGAGCGCCTCAAACTGTCGGCGCGCCCAGGAGCCGCCCGCTTGCCGGATATGAGCCTGGTCGACCTTCAATCGAACTCGCCTGAAAAGGGGCAGTGGCTCTCTCCGGTGCTCGAAAAGGCACTGATCGAGACGTTTGAAAAGGAAGAGCAAAGCCTGCTCTTCCTCAACCGCCGCGGATATGCGCCACTCGTGATCTGCAAAGCTTGCGGGGAGCGTTTGAAAAGCCCGGGCACTGAAAGCTGGCTGACTGAGCACCGCTATACCAATCGCCTTGTCTGCCACCTCACGGGGTGGTCGATGCCAAAGCCTGACAATTGCCCGATGTGCGGGGCGAAAGACTCGCTGATGGGGGTCGGTCCGGGCGTCGAACGCGTCGCCGAAGAGGTCCGCGTGCTCTTGCCGGACGCTCATGTTGAGATTTTCTCGTCGGATACCGCGATGGGCGGCGAGGCCACGCGCGGGATCGTCGAGCGCATGGCCGAAGGCGAGATAGATGTCCTGGTTGGGACGCAAATTGTCGCCAAGGGCCACAACTTTCCGAACCTGACTTTAGTGGGCGTCGTGGACGCCGATAGCGGGCTACAAGGCGGCGACCTGCGCGCAGGTGAGCGAACCTATCAATTGCTCAGCCAGGTCGCTGGGCGCGCTGGGCGCGCCGAACGTCCGGGCCGCGCTCTGATTCAGACCTATCAGCCATACAATCCCGCCATGCAGGCCCTCGCAGCTGGGGACCGGGACGGCTTTCTGCAGATCGAACGAGATGTTCGCGAAGAACTCACCCTGCCGCCCTTCGGGCGAATGGCCGCGATGGTTCTATCCGCGCCGGATGCAGCCATGGCCAAAGAGATCGGCTTGCTGGCCGGCAAAGCGGCTCCGAATGGTGAAGGCGTGACGGTCTATGGCCCAGCGCCAGCCCCGATCAGCATCCTACGCGGTCGTCACCGCTTGCGCTTCCTGATTACCGCGCCGCGTGAAGTGGATTTATCAACCTATATGGCGACCTGGTTGAAGGCTCTGAAACTGCCCAATGCAGCACGGGTGGCGGTGGATATCGATCCTTATTCGTTTTTGTGAGTTAACAGAGAGCTCAGCCAACGCCAGACGAACAAAACGAGATATGCCATTGAAAAAATCGCGACGCTTAGCGCTAAAACAGCGACTGCCGATATAAGAACCCAGCCGAGCGGGTCGAGACCGTCATGTGCCAGTGTTTCTGCGTTCCGAGACGCTGCAACGCCAAGCACGATCAGGCATAGTAAAGGTAAAGAAATCGCAGCTACGGTTGCCGCGAGTGTCAGGTACCGCGATCGATCCATGGCGCTGCCCGCAGGTGTAAACGTCATATGGCCACGTATTTTTCGGTTTACGCTATTGATCGTACGGCCTGAATTCGCACCGGTCTTTCGCCCCCGTTTTCGGCGTCTTAAGATGTAAGCGATTGAGGCTCTGCGTTTCTGCTCGTTCACAGATGTCATGACACATCATGTAGGAACGACATCGCGCGATTTCACCCATCACATCGACAAATGCCGAGACATTCTCTAGGTCCGGCGGGCGCCTCCAATCGCTTAGAGACCAGACATGTTCCAAAAGCTTACCATTCCAGATGTGATCCTCGTGACGCCGAAGCGTCATGGTGATGCCCGGGGGTTCTTTTCGGAGACCTTTCGCGCGGATACGTTTGCCGAGGCCGGTATTCCGGGCCCATTCGTTCAAGACAATCACGCCTATTCGCAGCAGCCCGGCGTGCTGCGCGGCCTGCACTTTCAAAAACCACCTCACGCGCAGGCCAAGCTGGTGCGGTGTACGCAGGGCGCGATTTATGATGTCGCCGTCGATATCCGTCAGGGCTCGTCCACTTACGGTCGCTATGTCGGGGCAGAGCTTTCGGCGGAGAATGGCGCGCAGCTTTATGTCCCGGAAGGGTTTGCGCATGGCTATTTGACGCTCACGCCTGACTGTCATGTTCAATATAAGACATCTGCCTATTATGCGCCGGAGACAGAGGGCGGTCTTGCCTGGGATGATCCTGAGCTTGGGATCGATTGGCCGATTGAAGGACTCGACATTATCTTGTCCGAGAAAGACAAAATCCTTCCGCCCTTAAGCGCGCTCGCGCCGATTTTCTGATCTAACGGGCAAGACATGACTCAGCTGCTTTGTATTGGGAATTCTGGCCAGGTCGCGCGAGCGCTCCAGGAAAGATGCGCGGCGCGCGCCATCGTATTCAAAGCTATCGGTCGCCCCGACGCGGATTTACACAAGCCTGAAAGCCTCAGAGCAGCGATCGAGGGAACAGCCCCCAAGATTGTCATTAATGCTGCGGCTTATACGCAGGTCGACCACGCTGAGACCGACCAAGATGCGGCCTATGCTGTCAATGCCACAGGCCCAAAACAGCTGGCAGAGATCTGCGCCGCGATGGACCTGCCTCTCATCCATATCTCCACAGACTATGTTTTTGATGGCTCCGGTGCGGCTCCATTTCAGGAGACAGACACGCCTGGCCCACTCAATGTGTATGGGGCTTCGAAGCTGGCGGGTGAAGAGCACGTCCGAGCGGGGCTCCCGGAGCATGTCATTTTGCGGACCAGCTGGGTCTATAGTCCATTTGGCGCAAACTTCGTGAAAACCATGCTGCGCTTGGCGAAAGAGCGCGGCGAGGTTTCGGTTGTTGATGATCAAGTCGGTTGCCCAACCAATGCGCTTGATATCGCCGACGCGATCATCGAAATCTCTAACTTCCTTTTGATGCGAACTGACGGGCGCGAGATTGGGACCTTTCACTTCACGGCGCGGGGCGAGGCTTCTTGGGCCGATGTCGCTGCAGAGATATTCGACGTCTATGAGGCGCGGACCGGCTGCAAGATTGTCTTGAACCGGATCCCAAGTTCGGACTATCCGACGCCAGCGGCTCGCCCGCTAAACTCTCGCCTAGACACGCGCAAGATCACCGATACTTTGGGGATTGTGCCGCGCCCTTGGCGTGAAAGCGTTCGGGAAACCGTCAACAGGCTGATGGATGAGGGAAGCTAGGCCATGAAAGGCATAATTCTGGCCGGCGGCCGGGGGACAAGACTTCACCCGATCACGCGCGGCATCTCTAAACAGCTGTTTCCGGTCTATGATAAGCCGATGATCTACCACCCGATCACAACGCTGATGTTAGCGGGGGTGACGGATTTCCTGATCATCTCAACCCCGCAAGCCCTGCCGATGTTCAAAGAACTCCTCGGAACGGGGGAGAATTGGGGGGTTCAATTCCAATATGCGGAGCAGGATGAACCGCGGGGCCTCGCAGATGCATTCTTGATTGGCGAGAGCTTCATCGCAGGTGATCCATGCGCGCTCGCGCTTGGCGACAATATCTTTCACGGCGCTGGCCTCGGTGAGCAATTGCAGACGATCAATACCTCAAATTCCGGCGCGACGATTTTTGGTTATACGGTGGCTGACCCTTCGTCTTTCGGCGTGGTCGAGCAAGACGAGAATGGCAAAGTCATCTCCATCGAAGAGAAGCCGAAAAACCCAAAAAGCAATCTCGCGGTCACGGGCCTCTATTTCTACAACAATGAAGTCGTGGATATCGCCAAAACCGTCACGCCATCCAAGCGCGGCGAGATCGAAATTACCAGCGTGAATAATGCCTATCTTGAGCGCGGTGACTTGTCGTTGAAGGTGCTACCGCGCGGAACGGCCTGGCTCGATGCTGGGACGTTTGATGGACTGCTACAGGCCGCTGAATACGTGCATGCCGTTGAGAAGCGGACAGGATCGAAGATTGCGTGCCCAGAAGAAGTGGCTTGGCATCTGGGCCTGATCGGCGCCGAGCAAGTTCTTAAACTCGCTGCGGACCACCGAAATGAGTATGGTGACTATCTCAAACGGTTGGTGAGCTAACTCACTTCGCCTGCATGGCTGCGGCGATCTCCGGCCGCGCTTCGGCGTTTGGCAAATATTGCGGTTCAACCCGCAAATTGGAAGCCTGCTCGAAGGCATACCCCCAAGACAAAATGTCCGCATCAGCATCCCTCGCGCCCATAATCGAGAACCCGATCGGAACGCCGTGCACATCACCCATTGGAACCGTGATGTGCGGATAACCTGCGATGGCGGCCAAATAGCCTGCGCCTGCCCAAGCTGGCCAATTGTCGCCGTTCACCGGGTCGACGCGCGGGCTAAGCGGACCTGATGGTGCCACCAACATGGCCACATCGTTCTCGGCGAGCAGCTTATCAATGCCGTTCTCGCGGGACGCGGTTTGGACGATTTCAAGCGCTGTTAGATAGGCCTCATCCGTGATCGGACCTTTCGCCTCAGAGAGGTCGAAGATACTTTGATCAAACAGGGCCTGCTCAAGCTCCGCATTGTCATTATTGAACGCGATAACCTCCGCCAGAGACCGGGTCATGACCGTATCCGGCGTGCTGGCGAGATACTCATTTAAAGTGTGCTTGAACTCGTACTGAAGGACATCAAAAGCATTACCAAAGAAGTTCTCTGCCTCTGGTGAGAAGGCTTCGATCTCGACCAGGGTTGCGCCTTGCGCTTCCAGCACGTCCAGCGCGGCGTTGAAGCGGGTTTGAATGTCTGCGCTCTCGCCTTGAGCGAAGCGAAGCACACCCACGCGCTGACCACTCAGGCTTCCAGCGTCCAAGGCCGCAACATAATCCGTTTTGGCCGGGCCGGTTGCCATGGCGTTGAGCATCATGGCTGAACCTTTGACCGATTTGGTCATCGGTCCCGCTGTGTCCTGGGATGACGAAATCGGAACAATGTAATCCTGCGCAACAAGGCCCACCGTGGGCTTGAAGCCAACGATGCCATTGACGTTAGACGGACAAATGACGGAGCCATTCGTTTCCGTTCCGACCGTGCCTGCTGCAAGCGACGCAGCCGCCGCCGCGCCTGATCCAGAGCTAGAGCCACAGGGATTACGATCGAGAATGTGCGGGTTACGCACCTGACCACCGAGCGCGGACCAACCACTCAATGAGTCATTTGAGCGAAAGTTCGCCCACTGACTGAGATTGGTTTTGCCTAGGATGATGGCACCTTCCGCGCGAAGTCCGGCGACCAGCGGGCTATCGCGGCCGGTAATATTGTCCTGAAGCGCAAAGGCGCCGGCCGTTGTGGCCACGGGGTCGAGGCTCTCAATATTGTCCTTCAACAAGATTGGAATGCCGTCGAGGGGGCCGAGCGTGTCGCCGTTTGCGCGGCGTTCATCGCTGGCTTCAGCCGCGGCGAGTGCGTCCGGATTCAGCGCCAAAACCGATTGGAGCGTTGGACCATTGCGATCCACTGCTTCAATCCGCTCTTGATAGGCCGTGACCAAATCAACGGCTGTCGTCTCACCCGACGCCAGCGCATCCGACAATTCGGGAAGGGTTTTTGAAAGAAGCTCTGACGGTGCGTATGAAATGGTCTCGGATCCTTCCGTCACCGTCGTGACTTCGGTTCTGGTCACCTCGACGCCGCACGCCGCACAAAGGGCGAAGACGGCTACACCGCAAAAAAGCTTCTTCATCTCAATCGTCTCCTCGCGCTCTAGCGCTCAAACTTCTTGAACTTTACCCGCTTTGGTTCAACGGCGTCTGGGCCAAGACGGCGTTTCTTATCGTCCAGATAGGAGCTGAAGTCTCCCTCAAACCATTCAACATGGCTGTCGCCCTCAAAGGCCAGGATATGCGTCGCCATACGGTCCAGGAACCAGCGATCGTGCGAAATCACCACAGCGCAGCCTGGGAAGCTTTCAAGCCCCTCTTCCAGCGCTTGTAGCGTTTCAACATCAAGATCGTTGGTCGGTTCGTCGAGGAGGAGCAAGTTGCCGCCTTCGCGAAGCATCTTCGCGAGGTGAACGCGGTTACGTTCCCCGCCTGACAGTTTGCCAACCGGCTTTTGCTGGTCGGTCTTCTTGAAGTTGAAGGCACTGACATAGGCGCGTGAGTTCATCTCAACGCTGCCCAATTTGATCACATCCAAGCCATCCGAAATCTCTTCCCAGACATTCTTTTTGTCATCGAGCTTGTCACGGCTCTGGTCGACATAGCCGAGCTTCACCGTCTCGCCGAGTTCGAGCGTTCCGGCATCCGGCTGCTCTTGTTCCAGAATCATTTTGAACAGAGTCGACTTACCGGCGCCGTTCGGACCGATCACACCGACAATCCCGCCTGGTGGCAGTTTGAAGTCCAGATCTTCGATCAGGAGATTATTGCCAAAGCCTTTGCGGAGCTTTTCGGCTTCGAGCACTTTATTGCCGAGGCGCGGGCCCGGGGGAATCCGGATCGTGGCGCTTGAGACGGTTTCCCGCTCAGCCTTGTTCGCCATCTCTTCATAAGAGGCGATACGCGCTTTGGACTTGGCCTGGCGCGCCTTCGGGCTGGAACGAACCCATTCCAGTTCTTTGGCGAGGGCGCGTTGGCGACCCTTGTCTTCGCGGGCCTCTTGCTCCATCCGCTTGGCTTTTTGCTCAAGCCAAGCTGAATAGTTGCCTTCATATGGAATGCCGCGACCGCGATCGAGCTCCAGGATCCATCCTGTGATGTCATCCAGGAAGTATCGATCGTGCGTCACCAAGATCACACAGCCTTTGAAATTGATCAGATAATTCTGCAGCCAAGCAACGGTTTCAGCGTCCAAATGGTTGGTCGGTTCGTCCATCAGGATCATGTCTGGGCGCGAGAGAAGCAGACGGCAAATCGCGACGCGGCGGATCTCACCGCCCGACAGCGCGCTGACGTCAGCTGTATCAGGCGGGCAGCGGAGCGCTTCCATCGCCATTTCAATCTTATTGTCGATATCCCAAGCGTCGGCAGCGTCGACCTGCTCTTGCAGCGCCGTCATCTCTTCCATCAGCTCATCGGTATAGTCTTCGGCGAGCTTCATCGAGATCGCATTGAACTGATCGAGCAATTGCTTTTCAGGGCATTCAGCGGCGACATTCTCAAACACTGACAGGTCCGGGTTGAGCTGTGGTTCCTGCGGCAGGTACCCGACTTTAATGCCGTCCGCAGCCCAGGCCTCGCCATTAAACTCGGTCTCAACACCCGCCATGATTTTCAGCAGTGTCGACTTACCGGCGCCGTTGACGCCGACCACACCAATCTTGGCGTCCGGCAAAAAAGACAGGTGGATATTTTCAAAAACTTGCTTGCCACCAGGATAAGTCTTTGAGACGCCCTGCATGTGATAAACATATTGCGGTCCGGCCATGGCGCGCTGCTCCAAATTCGATAGATTTTGCCGTGTGTTACTCACGCTCCTAAATAGTGCAAGAGGCAATAGAGGACAGGCTCCGGCATGATCGATAACATGGAAGCAAGTCCGGTGGATGAGAAACCGGATTTCGACTCGCTTTTATCTGATTTGTTCGGCCTGAATGTGCGCGGCGCGCGGACGCTTTGGGACCTGTTCGCTCGGCCCAAACGCGTGTTCGAAAGTGCCCGTGTTTTCGATTGGCGAAGCCGATATACACCCACCATGCGGTTAGCGTTTTCGATCCTCACGGTCTTCAGCCTGCTCAGCTTCTTTTGGGCCTCGGAGGATGGGGTGCTCTATCAAACCTTGCTCGCGAGATTCTCTGAAAGACTCGCGGAAGATCCAAATGCAGAATCCGTCAATGCGATCTTGAGCGCGACATTTGCCGGGTACAATTTCATCTACCCCTTTGCCTATATGCTGGTTCATACGATCGCGGCTTCAGTCCTGTTTGTTTGGGGAAAAGGAACGCCGTGGGTCGCACGTATTCGTCTCTATTTCGGAGTCGCGTCCGTCGGCATAGCGCTCGCAACGATTTTCGTCTTTGCCATGCCCTTTTTATCCTTGGATTTGATTGTAGTCTCTACAGTCTTGTCAATTCTTCTGAGCGTCATTGTTTACGTGATCATCTTTGCCCGTGGAATGAACGGTGAGTTTTCAGCGCTAGGCTTGTACATGCGTGCTGTTTTTGTAGCACTATTCATAACAGTTGCGGATTTGGTGGCGGCTTCTCTAGCAGGCATTGGCGCAGGGCAATGGGCTAGTTTCCAACTCGGCCTCTAACCAAACCCACGATCACGAAGACATGATCTCGCGTGGGCGGAATGCGTGTTGCCGCGGCATGCCAGCGCCATAAGCTTAGACGGACCCGAAAGGAGATGTCATGTTTCGCGCACGCACTGCTATCATAACCGGGCTCTTCATGGGCTCAATCTGGATGACCTCACCGCTTCTAGGCTTTGCGCAAGAAGAGGTGCCGCCCGCGACGCCAGAAGACGCAGCGCCAGAAACTGAGCCCGACGTCGAGGTCATGCCTACCGTGGCGGCTGCCGCTGAATTGCTCGCTATCGTCACCGCCATTGATGAAGACGCGCGGCTCACCGCAAACGGCGCCACGTTCACGATCGATGACACGATGGTCACGCTGGTTTTTGATGTGACCGCGGATCGGATGCGCCTCTTCTCGCAAATCCGGCCGAGCGACGGCCTATCCGGGCCACAATTGCGCCGCTTGATGCAGGCCAATTTCGATACGGCACTTGATGCCCGCTATGCCGTGGCACAAGGCCAGCTTTGGTCGACCTTCATGCACCGCCTGACCACGCTGACCCAAGAAGACTTCGTCTCTGGCCTCGCCCAAACGGTGACCCTGGTGAAGACCTTTGGGACAACCTTCTCATCCGGCGCGATGAGTTTTGGCGGCGGCGATTCAAATGCGGAAATTCAAAAACTGCTCGACCGCATTCTCAAGGATGATGGTGAAGAGATTTAGCGCTTTGCGCTTAAGGGCTGACAAGCGGAACGGGGCAGGTTAGCCCTGCTTTCCATGTTGAAATCATTTCTTATTCCGGCTGCTGTGTTGCTTGCGAGCGCATGTGCTGCGCCGCTCGCCCAAACTTCACCAACTGAAACAAACGCCATGGTCGACCAAGAACCCCTCACAATTGAACGTCTCTTCGCTAGCCCCAGCCTGTCGGGTCCAACCCCAAGCGGCGTGAAGTACAGCCCAGATGGCAAACGCGTCACCTTCCTGAAGGCGCGCGAGGACGAAGGCGACCGGTTCGATCTTTGGCAGTTCGATGTCGCAACAGGTGAGCAAAGCCTTTTGGTTGATTCCAAAATCTTGGAGCCGGAAGAAGTTGAGCTCTCTGAAGAAGAAAAGGCGCTACGCGAACGCAAGCGCATCGCCGGGCGCAAAGGTATTGTCGCCTATGATTGGGGCACCGCGGATACGATCCTGGTCCCAATTGGCGGCGACTTGCACTTGGTCACACTGAAAGCACTGAATCCTGCGCCCGATTTGAAAATCGCGTTGAAGCGTGACGCGGATCAATACGGAATATCTATCGCGGATGTTTCATCAGCTATTCGTGAAAACTACTTTGGAGAAGAGGTGCAACGACTTCCACGCGCAGGCGAGAAACCTCGAAGCATTTATGATGGCATCGATCTCAACGATTTAGGCGCGGTGGAAATTACAACATCCGCGGGTGAAATCGTTAAAGTAACAGACGTCGCTACGCTAATTTTTGAAGCAACTGAATACAGCGCGGAAGCGCGGCAGCTGACCGATACAGACGCGTTTGAGTATGACGCGAAAGTCTCGCCAGATGGCGGTTATGTCAGCTTCGTTCGCGACGGCGCCGTCTTTGCAATCGATCTAGAAACCGGGACTGAGAGCCGTCTCACGCCAGCGGGCGATCCGGCAAACGCGATCGCTTACGGCGTGGCGGAGTTTGTCGCGCAGGAAGAGATGGATCGCTATACTGGCTATTGGTGGAGCCCAGATGATCGCTTCCTGGCCTACACGAAGGTCGATGAGAGCACAGTCGACATTATCCCGCGCTTCGACATTGCGGCTGAAGATGTCACCGTGATCGACCAACGCTATCCGCGTGCGGGTCGCCCAAACGCGATTGTCGATCTGTTCGTTCGAGATATGGCGACGGGCGAGGTTACGAAGATCAATTGGCGCCGCGATGATTGGGGCCCAGCCACCGATCAATATCTTGCCCGCGTCTATTTCCGCAAAGGGCGAACCGGCGGCGAGAATCTGTTCATTGGCCGGATCAACCGCGACCAGACAGACTATGATATCACTACGATCAAGATGCCGTCTGATGGCGGTCGGATCGCGACGGATCCGGCCTATGTGTTCAGCGAGATCCATGAGACCTGGATCAATTTGCAGAGCGATTTCAGCACCGCGGCTTTCATGTACACGCTAACAGCCGAAACGCCGGGCGGGCACCGCCAAATCCTCGCCAGCCGCGCCGATGCTCAAGAAGAATTCGTGCCGCTAACTCCAGATGCGTTCACGGTCGATCGCTTAGCCGGCGTTATGGAAGACGCGGGCAAGATCTTTTTCACCGGTTTTGGCGACACCCCGCTGGAACGTCATCTTTACAGCATTCCAATCGATGGCGGTGAGCCAACGCGGATCACAGAGCTCGGGAAGTTCTGGGCCGTCACCATGGCGCCGGACGGCGAGAGCTTTGTCGGTGTCAGCTCAAGCCCAACCCAACCTTCCCAAACCGGTTTGTACCGCGCCGATGGGTCTTTGATCACCTGGATCGAAGAGAACAAGCTCGATGAAACGCATCCTTACGCGCCATATCTCGAGAACCATACCGTGCCCGAATATGGCACGCTGACCGCGGATGACGGACAAACGCTTTATTACTCGGTCCAGCTTCCACCAGATTTCGATCCCAGCCAAAAGTATCCAGCTCTGGTCGAAACTTATGGCGGACCGCACGCACAGACGGTCAATCGCAATTGGGAGCGCCTGTCCGACCAATTCTATTCGCGCCAAGGCTATGTCGTCTTCCGCCTCGACAATCGCGGCATGGCCAATCGCGGCCGTACATTTGAAGACGTGATCTATCGCCAGATGGGCATTCCTGAGGTCCGGGATCTCCTGGTCGGTGTCGATTGGCTGAAGTCACAGCCTTATGTGGATGGCGACAAGGTTGGCATCCAAGGTTGGTCCTATGGTGGCTACATGACCCTGATGACCATCCTGCAGGCGCCCGAAGGCACCTTTGCGGCAGCGGTCGCTGGCGCCCCCGTCACCGATTGGGCGCTCTATGACACGTTCTACACCGAGCGCTATATGGACACGCCGCAGAATAATGCTGAGGGCTATGACAAGTCATCGGTCTTCTATCACTTGGATAAGCTCGAAACCGAGCTGCCCAACCTGATGCTGATCCACGGCATGGCGGACGACAATGTCACCTTCGACAACACGACCCGCCTCATGGCAGAGCTGCAGCAGCGCGGAACGATCTTCGAATTGATGACCTATCCTGGCCAACGCCATGGTATTCGCGGTGAAAAGCTTGGTACGCATCTGATGAAAACCCGGATGAACTTTTTGGATCGGCACTTGAAAGAGGAGTAGGACAATGATGCGATCGATTGTGGGGGCGATCGGATTACTATTTTTGGTCGGCACGGCAGCGGCACAAAACTTGTTCTATGTGACGCCCGAGAAAACGCTTCAGGATGTTCCGGTGGTTATTGAACCTGACGGGGCCAGAGTAATACCGGAGTACACAAAAGATTCCGCGATCAAAATACGCATCGAGACGTGCGTCCAAAACGGCTCATCATCCAAAAACTGCGAGTGCCGCGCCGAAACATCCGCAAGCATTCTCAAAGAAGAAGATTTCTATGAGGAGACCTGGTACTTAGAGACGGGAAACGAAACCGGCCTCCGATTTTTCCATAATCGGATGCTTAAAGAGCAACCAAAACTCATGCTTCGACTTGGCAACGCGCTTACGAGCTGCCCTGCGAGCATAATGCGTTTGGAGTAGGCTCTTGATCAAACCTTGGAAAATCCTCGAGAGCAAACAGACGTTTCGGGACCAATATCTTGGCATTCGCACGGACAAATGCGTGCGTGCCGATGGGCATGTGGTTGAGACCTATCATGTCATCGAACAAACGCCGTGGGTGACGATCATTCCGGTGACCGATGCCGGAAACGTCGTCCTGGTTCGGGAATACCGCCATGCGGCGCAAAAAATCCTGACAGCTTTCCCGGGCGGCGTATCAGATCCAGGCGAGACGGATTGGGAACTCGCCGCGCGCCGCGAATTGGTTGAAGAGACCGGATATGAAGCGCGCGAGATGCGCCTCATTGGCCAGTGTTATCCAAACCCGGCGACCCAGAATAACGAACTGTTCTATTATCTCGCGCTCGGCTGCACGCCCTCGTCCAAACAATCCCTCGATCCAAACGAGGAGATAGACGTCCTCGAGATGCCCTACGCCAAGTTCCTCGCTTATGAGGAGTTTGAGGTTCAGCACGCTCTACATTCTGCCGCGCTCTTCTATGCCGAGCGCTATTTTCTAAAACATCCAGAGCTGCGTCCTAACGCGTAGACAGGCTTGCAATTACCTGGTCTGGCGAGGCTAATGCAGACAAGCGAAGTGGAGGACGTCTCATGCCAGCTTTTCAACCGACCGCAGATCAGTTTCGAGCTTTTCGAGATGACCCGCATGAGGGCCCCGTCAGCCAAGTGAATTTGCTGAAGTTCCGCGTTAAAGCGGAATACAAAAAGTCGGATCCAGAGTTTGGCGAGGACTGCTCCGGCGAGACCGCCTATATCCGCTATTCTGAAGCCTTCACGAAAGCCGCCGCCGAGGTTGGTGGCACGACCAGCCTTCTGGCCACCGTGGAGCGATATTTCATTGGTGGCGGCAACTGGGATGGCGTTCTTGTGAACACGTTTCCGAGCCGGCAGGCTTTCATCACGACGCTGAATCATCCAGACTACAAAGCTATGTCCCGGCATCGCGATGCTGGGCTGCTCTGCCAAGAGCTTATCGTAACGCGGCCGCTTTGGTTGCATGGAGAAGAACAATGAAATGGTTTTTGATTGCTCTTGCCGCCCTCGCGGCGCTTGCTGCTGCAGCGTATGGCGGATTGATTTGGATGATCACCAAAGCGCCGCCGCCGCTTGAAGATGGCCCAGTTCTTTCGCTGAACCAGGGCGATATTCAAGCGGGCCTTGATGCCGGAAATGCCGACATCATTCAGGTCAATGGAATCCCGTTCGCAGCCCCGCCCGTTGGGGATCTGCGCTGGCGCGCACCTCAGCCTGCTCTCAACTGGGACGGCGTCCGCGATGGCAAAACATTCGGCGCAGAATGCATGCAGGCCCGCTCCGGCAGCGGGGAGTTTCTGAATGACCTGCTGAACGGCATGGGTCTCAACGCGGTGCAGCGCCATCTCGCTACCATCGCGCTTCAAAGCGGACCACCGCCCGTAGAGAGCGAAGATTGCTTATTCTTGAACGTTCGCACGGCAAACGCTGGTGGAACGGACCTACAGCCCGTCATGGTTTGGATCCATGGCGGCAGTCACCAAACCGGCGCGGGCTCGCAGGGCATCTACCAAGCCAATCAGCTGGTTGAGAATGGCGTTGTCTTGGTCACTATCAATTACCGCTTGGGACCTTTTGGGTATCTCGCGCATCCCGCTCTCAGCGCCGATGATCCACGCGGCGTATCAGGAAACTATGGCCTGCTCGATCAGGTCGCGGCCTTGGCCTGGATCAAAGACAATATCGCGGCTTTTGGCGGCGACCCTGACAATGTCACGATCTTCGGAGAAAGCGCTGGCGCGCAATCAGTCACCGAAATCATGTCGACACCGCTGAGTGAAGGCCTGTTCCACAAAGCGATCCTGCAAAGCGGTGCATCTACCTACAATGCGAACGGTCTAACCACAGCGATTGAAGGCCGGATGAGCATGCATGATGCGGGCGTGGAATTCTTCGAAGGCATTGCCGAAGCGGATGCCAGCGCCGCTGATCTGCGTGCCCTGCCTGCTGACGAGATCGTCGCGCACATCATGAATAAACAGCACCTTGGCGGATATGCTTTGCCGACCGTTGACGGTGTCGTCATCCCGAAGCTGATGGGCGCTGCGATCCGAGACGGCGACATCCACAATGTTCCAATCCTAGCCGGTTACAATGCGGATGAGGCGA
>JBCBGS010000032.1:0-13530 GCA_038526515.1 Pseudomonadota bacterium
CAGATCTTCTTCTGGGACGGGGACGATCCCGCATGTATCGCAGTGAATGACCGGGATCGGACACCCCCAATAGCGCTGCCTTGAAACACCCCAATCACGCAGGCGGTAGTTTACCGTGCCGGTGCCAAGGTCCATGCCCTCGATCTTACTGATTGCCAGCGATTTCGCCTCAGTGATCTCTTTTCCATCGAGAAAGTCTGAGTTCATGATCGAACCAGGCCCGGTATAAGCCGCGTCCATATCCGCGCCGTCAGCGGAACTCACCCATGCGCCAGACGCCGCGTCTTTGTCGGACGGCTTCACGACGGGCAGGATCGGTAGGTCATATTTGCGCGCAAAATCAAAATCGCGTTGGTCGTGCGCAGGACAAGCGAAGATCGCGCCCGTGCCATAGCCCATCAAAACGAAGTTCGCGATATAGACCGGAAGCGTTTGACCCTCGGCAAACGGGTGCTTGACTGTCAGCCACGTATCGAAGCCCATTTTCGGGGCTTTTTCGATATCTGCTTCGGAGGTGCCGACCTTCGCACATTCGGCCCGGAAAGTCTCCAAGTCCGCATTATCCGCGGCCATCTCGATGGTTAAAGGGTGATCCGGCGACAGCGCCACAAAGCTTGCACCATAGAGCGTGTCGGGGCGCGTCGTGAAAATCTCGATCCCGTCCGCATGGCTCGCAGGTGCACTGCCCGCCCACTCGAAGCGCATTTGCAAGCCTTCTGACCGGCCAATCCAATTGGCCTGCATCGTGCGGACCTTTTCAGGCCACCGCTCGAGCTTTTGAACCTCTTCCAAAAGATCTTCGGCATAGTCGGTAATCCGGAAGAACCATTGCACCAATTCGCGCTGCTCAACCGGGGCGCCTGAGCGCCAGCCCTTGCCGTCAATCACTTGCTCGTTCGCGAGCACGGTATTGTCGACCGGGTCCCAATTCACCTTGGCTTTCTTTTGATAGACCAGCCCTTTTTCCATGAATTTCAGGAACAGACGCTGTTGTTCGCCATAATAGTCCGGGTCGCAGGTTGCGAACTCGCGTGACCAGTCCAGAGACAGGCCAAGCTTTTCGAACTGCGCTTTCATCGCTGCGATGTTGGAATAGGTCCATTCGCCCGGATGGACGTTCTTTTCCATCGCGGCGTTTTCGGCCGGCATCCCAAAGGCATCCCACCCCATTGGGTGCAGAACGTTGTAGCCTTTAGCTTTCTTGTGACGCGCAACCACGTCGCCCATGGCATAATTGCGGACATGCCCCATGTGCAGACGGCCCGATGGATAGGGAAACATCTCGAGCACATAGGCTTTTGGCATATCCCCCGCTTCGGCGGGCGTTTTAGCTTTGAACAGCTCAGCTTTTCGCCAAACGTCACGCCATTTGGGTTCCGCGTCTTGCGGATTGTACTTTGAGGCCATGGCCTCCCCCATCAATATCTAAATTAGTCGAGTTCAGAGGCTTTGAGATTACGCGCTCTCACGAGGATCGCGTTCTCAAGCTGAATACCGGTTTCTGGGTCTACGCCTGCATCCGTCCACGTACCGTCTTCATTGGTTTGACGGAACACACTCACTTTGACGCCATCGGCGCGGAGCCTTGAGTCGAGAATGTACACAGTGGCCTTGATGCGCTCATCACCTGCGGCCTCGAAGGAATGCCAATCATAAATGATGGTTCCGCCGAATGGATCTGCGTTGACAAGTGGTAGGGCCTGGAGCGTGTCCAAACTCGCGCGCCACAAATACGGATTGGCACCGCCCGCGATCTCTTCGACCGCTGCGGCTTCTGTTCTGTCGCCGCCACCGAAGACGCAACCCGTGAGCGCGAGGGCACCGAAAGTTGCTGCGATGAGGGATGAAACTGCCTTCATATCGTCATTTCCCGTTGGCAAGACCTTGTTGATTAACAGTCTCTATAGCACCTGATACAGAGCCTACCAGTGCCCATTTGCTGTATCTCTAAGCGCGGAAGGAAGAAGCCTATGCTGAAGCAAACACTCGCTCCTTGCGCAGCGCTTATTTTGCTGCCGTCGGTTGCGACCGCGCAAGCATCAGCGCCGATTGAAGCCGAGCTGGATTTTGAAAGCGTTCTCGTCGTTTCGCCGCACATGGACAATGATGCAAATGCTGATGCTGAAAGGCTGCAAGGTGAAATATCTGTCACGGGGAATGCAGAGACTGTACTTGAAAATGGTGTACGGATTCGGGCCCGCGGGGCGCTTCGATTACAAGCCGATCATTCAAACCGTCCCGGCGCGATTGGCGGTTTCGGGAACAGTGACGGTGCCCCTGTGGGGGCTTTTTCTGGACTTTCGGCGGCGCCTTCGGTCGACAATGACAAACTTCGCGCGCGGTTCGAGACAGCCTATCTCCAAATCGATGGCGGGTATGGCGAGGTGCGCATCGGAAAAGATCGCGGCGTCGCGGCACGATTCTTCGAAGGGCCTAAATCAGCGCTCACACATGCGCGCTTGGACAGCAGCCTTCTTGATCCGACTGGACTTGCTGCAACACGAACCCGGCATGATTTGACGGGCCCCAGTTTGAAAGCCTCTTATGCCAGTCCGCGTCTGATTGGGCTGCGCGCTGGCATCAGTCTTACGCCAGAAGCGGATGCGGACGGATTAGACCGACGTCCCGCTGCAGGGACCGGAGGATTGGCGCCAGATACCCGCAATGCGATAGAATTAGCTCTAAATGGCACGCACAGGTTTCGCGAATCAGGTTGGCGATTTGATGTTGGGTTCGGCTGGTCAAATGCCGAAGTCTCAAATCGAGGACCGCTGAGTGAAATTTCCCCGATTTACGAAGACATGCAGACTTGGTCAGCAGGGACACGCATAGAAAAGGGCGATTGGACTGTAGGAGCGTCTTGGCTGAATTCGGACAATGGCCTCCCAGATGGCGACTATTCTGGATGGACAGCCGGCCTCTTCAGAGAAGCATATGACATTGATTTTTCTGCAGAATATGGAGAATCTGAAGATCAATTCTCAAACTTGGAATCGCAAGGTTGGCGCCTGGCGGCTGCCCGAGACTTTGGGCGCGATGCACGCGTTGCCGTCGCATATTTGCATGACGACCTGCAGTCACCCCTGCAAAAGTGGCGTGCACAAGGTGTTGTCATTGAAGTCACACTCTCACAAGAAATTGTTCAAGTGACTGGAAATTAAGGTTCTATTAATCAATGTCGCTGCTATCTGATGCGCAGGAGTAACTCATGCGTTTGCTATTAGCATCTCTTGGAACATTTTGCGGCTTCGCCATACCGGCGATGGCCCAGCAAGACGTGCCAGAAATGCCAGCACCAACGCTATCAGAAACCGACCAAGCCGAGCCTGACTGGTTCCAGTCTTTTTCGTTTGGAGACTCCGACTTCATGGCGCCGATCTGGCAAGACCGTCCATCGCAGACATTTAGCCTCGCATGGATCAAGGGCGATCGCTGGAGCCTTAGCCTGGATCTCACGTCTCGTGAGAATGACTCCCCGCTCCCACGTGAAGAAATGCTGGCTGAAGCGGAGTTTCGCATCACACCACGCTTCTCTGTCGGTGGTGAGCTGAGCATTGGTGCCGAGGAACTCGACGATGCCAATCGCTGGGAAGACCAAGAGATCGAAGCGGGTATCCGCTTGCGGTCTGCTTTCAAATTTTAGTTTTTAATTAGGCTTTCGCACCGCGCTTACCGCCGCCATAGGCGGGGTCTGCTTTTGCGCGCGCTTCATCCAGCGGCCACCTCGGACGTGCAGAGAACGCAAGACCTGTCTCATCAACCAAGCCCGCGGCCAGTCTTTCCGCGCCTGCGAGCGCAATCATCGCCGCATTGTCGGTGCAATGGCGCAAGGGCGGTGCGATGAGTGTGGCGCCTGCCGCTCCCGCTTCAGAATTCAATGCCGACCGAATAGCTTGGTTCGCCGCAACACCGCCCGCGACGACGAGGCGCGTATTACCTGGGCGATCCGCCTGAAACTCGATCAAAGCCCGGCGGGTTTTCTCCGCCAAACATTCCGCGATCGCAGCCTGATAGGATGCACAAAGGTCTGCGACGCCTTGTGTATCGAGAACTTCTGCCTCAACGACGCGTGCCGCGGCGGTTTTTAAGCCAGCGAAACTCATATCCAGGCCGGGTCGATTCAACAGGGGGCGCGGAAGGGCAAATCGCTTCGGATCACCATTGGCTGCCAACCGCTCCACGGCCGGGCCGCCTGGAAAGCCAATTCCCAGCGTTTTCGCCAGTTTATCGAACGCTTCTCCCGCCGCATCATCAATTGTGGAACCCAGCCGCTGATATTCGCCCAAACCGGATACAGATATGAATTGGCAATGACCCCCGCTGACCAAAAGTAGCAAATATGGAAACGGACAAGGATCAGCGAGACGCGGCGAAAGCGCGTGACCTTCAAGATGGTTGATCGGAATGAAGGGCTTATCCGCAGCAAGCGCCAAAGCTTTCCCTGTCATCATCCCGACCATGACTCCGCCAATCAAGCCAGGGCCACTGGTGGCCGCGATGCCGTCAAGATCGCTAAGTTCAATCTGGCTGTCTCGCAGCGTCTTGGCGACGACGGCGTCGGCAATATCCGCATGCGCGCGCGCTGCGATCTCTGGCACGACCCCGCCATAAGGCGCGTGCTCATTGATCTGGCTATGAACGGTCTCACTTAAAATCGTGATGGATCCATCTGGCGCTCGGCGCAGCACAGCGGCTGCGGTTTCATCGCAGCTTGTTTCGATTCCGAGAATGCAAATGGGTTCAGACATCGCCGCGATATAGGGGCTTCAGAGCCACCATGGAACCTTATTCGTCCAGCAATGCCGACTTGATTTCAGGAAGCCAGGCCTCTCGCTCCACATCATAGGTCTTGAGTGAGCCCGCAAAATCCCAATAGCACCACGCTAGGTCGCGTGCTTCGAAGCCCTGACGAAGTGTACGCGTCCACCGGGCGCGATGCTCAACCGGCACCTCCTCATAGACCCCAAACTCTCCGACAAAGATCGGCATGCGCAGGCGCTCCCGAATAGCAACAGCTTTGTCCAGCTCGTCCATCATCTCCCGCACGTCACGGCGTGTACCCCAGCGTATACTGGTCTGCGGCGCGTCCGCCCAAGGCGCCCCCTGGTGCGTAAAGTCATATGGAGAATATTCGTGATAGGTCAGCATCACTCTTGGGTCATAGTTAGGCCGCGACTGTCCAAGCGCGTCTAAACTCCCCCAAAAAGCGGTTCCCAGGATGACCCAACGATCTGGGTGATCGCGCCGAATCCGCTCGAGCAGGCGTTTGTTCAACGGATCAGTCAACTCGGTGGTCATATTGGTATGCGGTTCATTGATGGTCTCGAACATCAAGGAGTCTGGCGCGCCTTCATAGTGCTCCGCGAGCGCATCCCAAATCGCTTCAAGTCGCGGAATATGCGTGTCCGGATCTTCGTTGAGTTCATCATAATGATGGACGTTCAAGACCACGTTCAAGTCGATCTGTTCCGCCCAGGACAGGATCTCATCAACGCGCGCGAGGAAGCTCGGCTCGATCTGATATGGCGGCTCTTGCGTCGTATGCGCTGACCATTTCACCGGCAGTCTAATCGTATCAAACCCAGCCTCTTTGATACGCAACAGATCGGTTTGGCGAACGGTGTATCCCCACTCGCCTTCATTTGGCGCTTCGAGCGCGCTTCCAATATTGATACACTTTGAGATAGGCGCGCTAGAGATCGGCAGTGTAGAATCCATCACAACTGGCTCGACCCGTGTCGGTCCACAGGCAGCGAGTGAGACCGCCAATCCCGCGACCAAGTAGCGTAACTTAGACATCCTGCTCGCTTTGCCTTGCACCATTAGACGTTCAACCTTAGCTGATTCCCATCGCAAGAATGGAACCACAATGACCAGCGCTCAAACCGTTCGCATTGGGACACGCGGCTCGCCGCTCGCACTTTATCAAGCAGACCTTATCGCAAGTGAGTTAAAAAGGGTTTCTGACGGCGCGCTGGTCGGTGAGATTGTCACCTTCAGCACCAAGGGCGATCAACTCACCACAGAGCGATTGATCAATTCCGGCGGCAAAGGCCTGTTCACGCGGGAAATCGATCAAGCCGTCGATGATGGGTCCGTCGACATTGGCGTGCATAGTTTAAAAGATGTCCCAAGCATTCTGCCACCTGGACAGGCGCTCGTGGCCTTTCCGAAACGCGCTGATAACAGAGACGGCTTTCTGACCGCGAATGGGATCACGCGTTTACAAGATCTCCCCGAGGGCGCTGTGCTCGGGACGGCGAGCCTCAGACGTGAGGCCCAAGCCCTTGCGCTGCGCCCGGATTTGAAGGTTGTTCCGTTTCGAGGCCGCGTTGAAACGCGAATTGAGAAACTCAAAAAGGGTGAGGCTGACGCAACTTTTCTCGCCATGGCTGGTTTAGACCGACTGGGCCTAAGCGATCTCGCCACGCCAATCCCCATCACTGACCTTCTACCGGCAGCAGGACAAGGCATCATTACCGTCGCCGCAAGGCCAGACCGACTGACAGCGGACCTCACCCAGGCGATCGCATCAATCGACGACGCCGCAACCCGCGCTATGGCGACAGCAGAACGCGCCTTCCTTGCCGAGTTGGATGGGTCTTGCCGGACCGCGATGGCAGCGCAGCTTATAAATCGCGATGGGACCTGGCACTTGGTTGGAGAAGTGCTGGCTCCGGATGGACAGAGCAAATGGAGCGCCCGCGCCTCAGCGCTTCTCTCCGCCTCAATGGACGAGCTTGCCGCCCTCGGCGTAGATCTCGGCAAGAATATCCGCGACCAAGCAGGCGGCGACCTTCCGGTGTTCGAAGACTAGAGCACGCGTAATGAGGCCTGCCGACATCCCCATCATCGTCACTCGCGCAGAACCTGGCGCGTCAGAAACCGTCGAACGCTTGGAGGCGCGCGGGCTAAAACCAGTTCTCGCACCCATGCTGTCTTTGGTTGAACGGCCAGACAGCCATATGCCTGCACCATCGGATCTATCGGGCTTCGTGTTCACGAGCGCGAATGGCGTTCGAACCTACGCGAAGCGGCGCAGCGATCGGTATCTGCCCGCTTGGTGTGTGGGTCCCGCGACCGCCCAAGCCGCTCGCGAAGAGGGTTTTGAGACTGTGCATGAATCGGCCGGGAACGCGGTGGATCTTGCGAACTTCATCGCGGAGAGATTAGCGCCTCCAGACGACCCACTGCTACATGTCGCCAACGCGGCCGCGACCGGCGTGCTGCGAGAAACGCTTACAGTGAAGGGCTTTCAAACAGTCTTTGCGCCCATCTACGAAATGCAACCAGCGCAGTCGCTACCGGCATCAGTCAGGCACCTGATCGATCAAAACAGCACCTGCATCGTGCTGGTCCATTCGGAAAAAGGCGCCACCGCGTTTGCAGGCCAGACAGGATCGCGCGCTCTAACGAGTTGCATCGGCGTTGCTATTTCGGAGCGTGCCAGTCAGCCGCTTGAACGCTTGAATCTGAGCGCCATCTATACCGCAGAGGCGCCGAACGAAGTCGGCCTGTTCGCTGCTTTAGAGATCGCGCTCGCCACACTTTCGGCGTGAAGCAACTCAATATACAGGTTTGAAAACTCTCAAATTGGAGCGCCCAACATGACCGAGTCATCCCTGCCCCCATCTTCGGGAGATGACGCGCCGATTGATGCGGAATTCGAACCGGCTGTTCGAAGCGAGTCCAAAGAGGTGGTCGCAAGATCAGGACCAGGCTGGTTCGCGTTCGGACTCCTGAGTGTTGTGTCAGCGGCCGGATTTGCGCTTGCCGCTGCGAGCGCCGGCTATTTGCCCGGGTTCCACCCCGGCGCTGGCACAATGAAGACGCTGGAAACTGAGCTCGGCACGCTGAAATCCGCCGACGAGACACAAGCGGGTTCCAGTTCTACCAATGCATCTGAGATCGAAACGCTTAAGTCCCGAGCCGACAGCCTACAGGCCGACCGCACCCGAACCGTTACAGATATTCGGGCTTTAAAACGCGATATCGAAACACTCCAAGCGGATATCTCCACCTTGCAGCGGGCGCGTATCGCCAGCCTGGCAGACGAGAGTGAAGCAGAGACAGAAACAGAGCCTCAACCCACGCCGAGTGCGGCCTCCGCCGACTTGAGCGCGCTTCAAACGCGGGTCGCTTCCCTTGAAGATGCGCTCGTCTCGGAGCTCGGTACTTATGATGCGACGCTGGAAGCGCTGAGAACGCGCGTGACGGATCTTGAAACACAAGCTCAAACCGAAACACTGACAGCCGCAGATAGCAGTAATGCACGCACGGAGGCAGCTTTGGCGCTGTCCGCTATTGAAGCGGCCGCGCGGCGCGGGCGCCCGTTCTTGTCGGCGCATCAACGTCTTGTTGCGGCGATGCCCAGCAATCAAGCCGTTGGGCGCCTCTCGCCCATTGCCTCTGAAGCCACCCCAACCGTCGCCGATTTACGCGCGGCCTTCCCGGCACTGAGAGCGCAAGCACTCGACCAAGATGCCCAGAACCAAGGCGGCGCGAGCGGCTGGATGCGTGGCTTGTTCGGGGACGGCATTCAGGTTCGCCAATCCGGCGAAGTCACTACAGGCGATCAATTGGATGCGGCCGCCGCCGCACTGCAGGTCGGAGACCTCGGCAATGCGATCCAATCTGTCCGCGCCCTGGAGGCGAATCTTCAGCCTGTCTTCACAGATTGGCTGGATAATGCCGACAATCGATTACTGCTCGAAGAGACACTCGAGGCTCTTCGGCTCACCATGATTGCGGAAGAACGCCCATGATCATCCTATTCTTGATCGTCTTATTGATCGTCCTGGCTGGGGTCTTTGTCCTTTGGGCATCCCGGTTGCCAGGCGGGATGACCTTAGACCTTGGCAATGGAACCTTGTACGAGTTTGAACTTGTTTGGGCGCTCTTGGCAATTTTGCTCGTTGGTGCAGCTTTGGCGCTTGCCTGGTCTTTGGTGACCGGCCTCGTGACGCTTCCTAGCCGCTTTGGGAAATCGCGCCGCGCCTCAAAGGTCAAGGCGGCGAACAAAGCGCTCGCGGATGGCTTGCTCGCGGCTGAAGCAGGCGACGCGGACCTCGCCAAAAAGCTCTCGAAGAAAGCCGCTCAATATGCCGAGGATGACCGGCTGAAGCTCTTGCTTGAAGCGCGCGCCGCCGAGATCTCTGATGACTGGTCCAGCGCTGAGCGCGCTTGGGGACAGCTCACCCGCCTGCCAGGCGGCCAGCTTGCCGGTTTGCGTGGCGCCGCCTCTGCCGCTAGCGCGCGCGGAGACGCCATCTCTGCCGTCGCACGGGCGCGTGAGGCGCTAGAGCTCAAATCAGGCGCTGACTGGCCTTTCAATTCCTTGTTCGACAGCCAAGTCGCTGATGGCGATTGGGACGCAGCCTTACAAACGCTCAGCACTGGCGAAAAGCGCGGTCAGATCAGCGGCGACAGTCTGCGTCGCCGCCGCGCTGTCCTCTACACCGCGCGCGCCGCAGCGCTCCAGCACAATGAACGTAAAGAAGCGCAGCGCCTACTCGCAGAAGCCATCCGCTCCGCCCCGTCGTTCCCGCCCGCTGCTTGGCACGGCGCCCGGCAGCTGATGATCGATGAGAAGATCAAAGCGGCCCAAGGCGTTCTGGAGCTTGGTTGGAAGGCGCGCCCGCACCCAGCCCTCTCACAATTGGCGCGACGCCTTGAAACCAACGCTGCTCCAAGCGTGATCGAAGGGCGCCTGAAAAATCTGGTGGCTGCCAATCCAGATCACCGTGAGAGCCGCATCTTAGGCGCCGAGCTCGCGATGCAGTCCCGCAATTGGCTGAATGCAGTCAAAGCCCTCGCCCTCCTGGTTGAGGAGAAGCCGACAGCGCGCCTCTGCTTGCTGCTGGAGAAGGCTCTGCGCGGCTATGGCGATCTCACAGAAGCTGAACGTTGGGGCCGCATGGCGGTCACCGCGGCGCGTGAGCCTGAATGGTCAGACATTGATCCGCGCGGCGGCGCCTTCCAATACGCCAATCGCGATTGGGCTCGCATGGTCTATGCCTTTGGTGATGCCGGCACCTTAATCCACCCGCGCTATGAAACATCGGAGCGGGAACTCGAAGCCGGACGCCCGGTCGCCCTGCCTGCGCCAGACAAACAACAAGACACGGTCAGACCACCGCGAACAGATGTTGTGACGCCGCCACTGGATTACGTTCCAGAAGAGTAAAGCTGGCGCTTGCCGTGCAGGTTTCACTTGCCGAGCGATATCCAGAGCGGTAATTGAGCGCTCTCAAAAAAACGGTTCGCCGCGTTAGCTCAGCTGGTAGAGCATCGCATTCGTAATGCGGAGGTCGGGTGTTCAAGTCACCTACGCGGCACCACTTTCTTATTTATTATATTTAAAAATCAATAGCATGCGGCTTCCATGACAATCTTTTATACGTAATTATATACATATACAGTACAAGTGACCCCCAAGAAGCAATCAGCGCCCCAATAGCCGCAACACTCTGTTTTTGTTGTACATTTTGACTTTTTTAAAGAGTTAGCTATAGTTTTAGCACGTGCGAAAAGCATTCATTGCTTACGCCCTCCCCCTCAGAAAATTTTTGTGATCTTTTCCCAACCCGTGGTTAGCGGGAATGAGATCGCACAATCGACTCATAAGAAAGCTCAGAATGAATATCAGAATCGACAATACACTAAACGCCCTCAAGCAGGGTGACTTAGACAAGCTATGTGGAATATATGCAATAATTAATGCTATTCGGCTCGGCGCATCATCCGAAGTCATGAACAAGAAAACCCAACGTGAGCTGATGCGTTCGGCAATACGGCGCGATCACGCCTTGGAACTTTCCAGTCGCTATGATCACCCGCAAGGCGGCGCCTGCATTGGCTGCGGGATGCCCAATCATAATCAAACCCGCTGAAGAGACACCGCTCTCGGCTTTAGCGCTTGCCGCGCTCGCCGAACGTGCAGGCGTCCCCAAGGGCGTTTTGAGCGTGGTACCGTGCAGCCGCAAAAACGCACCATCAATCGGTGACGCACTCACCCAAAACTCTAAAGTCAGAAAGCTGAGTTTTACCGGCTCCACCGAGGTCGGAAAAATATTAGCGGGGTCAAGCGCAACCAATGTTCAAAAGATCAGTTTAGAACTCGGCGGCAATGCGCCTTTCATTGTTTTCAAGGATGCTGACTTAGACGCAGCCGTCGAGGGCGCCATTCAGGCAAAGTTCCGTAACATGGGCCAGACATGTGTCTGTGCGAACCGGTTTCTAGTTCAAGAAGACATCGCTCAGCGTTTCGAGCACGAGCTGATCAAGCGCGTTTCCAAGTTAAAAGTGGGGCCCGGCGCTGAGGAGTGGAGCGATCAAGGACCGCTGATCAACTCCGGTGCAGTTGTGAAAGTCGAGGCGCTCGTAGCTGATGCTTTGGCAAATGGAGCCGAGATCGCTTGTGGTGGCCGCCGACATTCCCTCGGCGGGACGTATTTCGAGCCCACGGTGCTTAACGGAGTTCATTCCGAAATGCAGATTGTCCGTGAAGAGATTTTCGGGCCAGTCGTCGCGATTCAATCATTCAAAACTGATCAAGAAGCAGTCGAACTGGCGAATGATACCCAGTACGGACTAGCCGCCTATTTCTTCTCGCGAGATATCTCTCGTGTGTGGCGTATTGCTGAAGCGCTCGAAACCGGAATGGTTGGGATCAACACAGGAGCGATCTCAACGGCTTCAGCACCGTTTGGCGGGATCAAGCAATCTGGCCTGGGCCGCGAAGGCTCAATGTATGGATTGGATGAATACCTTGAGACGAAATACTTGGCGTTTGGCGGATTGGATGCCCGATTTTAATGTCTGCTTGCGCTCGCACAGCGGACGCTTGAACCGATCTAACATTCGATAATTCACCAAAATGGGAAATAGCTGAAGTCAGTTTAGTTCTAGACTGACATCACCCGCAAAGGAGTTAAAAGAAACTGATCTAGATCAACGACAATTCCTATGCAGCCTCACATTCCTTCGATGCTCTAAACCCCAACAAAGTTGGAAGAACGCGGATTTTTTCGATCACTCTTTTTGAGCGAGGGGTGGAAAGCGTGACCAACGTTACGACAACGCTTTCTTGCTTCTGCTCGAGCGAAAATGACGAGGGCAAAATATTCAGCGCTGCAAAATATTGAAGGGTTTTTACTGGTCCAAACACGGACTCATCAAAGGTCAACTCGAGCCGCGTAAAGGATCTCTCGTCCGCTGAGATTGGCTCGGGGGGATTGGTGTAAACGCTCTTGTTTTCCATTCAGAAAAGTCTTTTCTCTAGATGTGAAGCGCATGGCCCAGCGTCTTGAGCGCAACCTCTTGGACAGCTTCGCCGAGCGTTGGGTGCGCATGCACTGTCTGAGCTATGTCCTCAACACGGGCACCCATTTCACATGCAAGTCCAAAATAGGCTGACAACTCGGAGACACCGCGACCAACCGCCTGGATTCCCAGCACCAGATGATCAGCCTCACGCACGACAATTCGCACGAATCCTTGCTCGGCTTCCATGGATTTTGCGCGTCCATTTGCAAGGAAAGGAAACGTCTCAGTCTTAATCGCGTGCCCTTGTTCGATGGCTTCCTGAGGCGAGAGACCCACCACAACGATTTCCGGATCAGTGAAACAAATTGCGGGGATTACAGTTTTATCCCAGATACGCGGCTCACCCGCGATCAGTTCGGCCACCATTTCGCCTTGCGCCATCGCCCGGTGAGCAAGCATTGGGTCTCCAGTAACATCCCCTATCGCATAGACGCCGGACATGCTGGTTTGGCACTTGTGATCGATTTTTATGAATTCTCCATCCATATCGATTACAAGTTGATCCAAGCCCAATCCGTCTGTCACAGGACGGCGACCTATTGCGACTAAGACTTTCTCCGCCTCAATCTCCACTTCATTCGAATCTGAATCCTCAACCAACAGTGTGCTTTCGCTTGCATTAAACAATTTCGCGATCGTGCCCGTGTGAACCTCGATGCCGATGCGCTTACAGGTCTTCACGACTGGTCCAGAGAGCGCCTTGTCATAAGCAGGCAGGAGCGCGCCAGCGGCTTCGACAACCGTGACCTTTGACCCCAGCTTTGAAAGCGCAATCCCAAGCTCGAGGCCGATATATCCTCCGCCGATGACCACAAGTGATTTGGGTAGCCGCTTAAGCGCCAACGCTTCTGTGGATGACAAAATGTGCTTACCAAATGGAAGACTTGGCAGTTCTCGTGGCGCAGATCCAGTCGCGATAACAATCGACTGAGCGCGAATGAGCGTTTTCGTTTCGCCCTCGACTTCAACGGTTTTTCCGTCGAGAAACTTGGCATGGCCTTTAACGATCCGAACCCGAGATTTTTTCAGCAACCCTTCGACGCCCGTTGTGAGCTGGTCTACAATCTTATCTTTCCACGCTACCGTTTTCTTTAAATTCAAAATGGGATTAGAGGCCGAGATCCCGATCGGACTAGCGTCTGCAAACTGGGTCAGTTTCTCAAACTCGTCAGCCGCGTGGATCATGGCTTTTGATGGAATACA
>JBCBGS010000032.1:13630-21657 GCA_038526515.1 Pseudomonadota bacterium
GCGGAAACGCGCGAGACTTCCGCCGCACTGGACCAAATACTGAGAGCTTCACAATGGCGAACAACTGGAACGATCAAGCCGCGATCCGTTTGTGTCGCAATTCCAATATGAACGCCTTCAAACTGCTTTAGAAGGTTCTCGCTTTTGTCATAGAGCGCATTGATTTCGGGATATGCCCTCACACCATTGACGATTGCGCGCATCAGAAATGGTAATAGTGTGAGCTTAGTTTGATCGTCTCGTTTTTTGGCGTTGAGACTGGAGCGGAGCCTTTCCAACTGCGTGACATCAATTTCTTCAACAATCGTGATGTGCGGAATTTCGCTCATGGCTTGCTGCATGCGCTCGGCAATCTTCCGGCGCATACCAACAACTTTAACCTCGCGTACGTCTAGCTTGGGCACACCTTGCGGACGGCGCCCAGTTGCAGGCGGCGATGTCGAGTATGAGTCGAGATCCGCGTGGGTCACTTGTCCAATTGGGCCAGAGCCCGGAACCAATCGTAGATCGATGCCACGTTCTAATGCCGACCGTCGTACTGACGGCGAGGCGAGCGGACTTTCTCCATCTTTCCGAAACTGGGTGAAAACCCCCTGCTCGGCTAAAGAAGGTGGCGACTCTTTTTGGGTCGATACAGGTTGAGGCTCTGGTTTAGTGGGCGCAGGCTTTGAAGGGGTGTCAGCTTCCGCTATGACTGGCGCATCCACCGGCTCAGGTGCACTGCCTAGGTCACCCGTATTCCCTTCTCCATCGACATCGAGGCGCAAGAGAACAGCCCCAACAGCCACTGTATCACCAATGTCGGCCCCCAAAGACTTGATAGTTCCATTGACGGGTGACGGTATTTCGACGTTCGCCTTGTCGGTCATAACCGCGCCCAGCGGCTGATCTTCTGCAACGACATCACCTTCGGCGACAAGCCATTCGACAAGTTCAGCCTCGGCAACCCCTTCGCCGACGTCCGGTAACTTGATCACATAGTCACCCATAGCTGGCCTCCATGGTGTTCTTCATGGCTTTCTCAAGCCGCGCCGGCCCAGGGAAATAGTCCCACTCATTCGCGTGCGGATAAGGCACGTCATATCCTGCAACACGGGTCACAGGTGCTTCGAGATGGTAGAAACAGGCATCCGAAACGAGCGCGGCGAGTTCAGCACCAAAGCCGCTTGTTAAGGTGGCTTCGTGTAAGATGATGCACCGCCCCGTCTTTCTTACCGATGCTTCGATCGTTTCCAAATCGAGCGGTATAAGCGTGCGTAAATCAATAATTTCGGCATCGAGTCCGGTGTCTTCCACGGTGGCAAGCGCGACATGCACCATGGTGCCATATGTCAGAATGGTGAGGTCCGCACCTTCCCTGCGCGTCACAGCCTGCCCCAATGGAATATTGTAATAATCCTCAGGCACCTCTCCCAGCGTATGCTTCTTCCACGGGACCACCGGTCGGTCATGATGTCCATCAAAAGGACCGTTGTACAACCGCTTTGGCTCAAGAAAGACGACCGGGTCATCATCTTCAATCGACGAAATCAAAAGCCCTTTGGCATCGTATGGATTGGATGGAATGACCGTCTTCAAACCAGCGACGTGAGTAAACAAAGCTTCTGGGCTCTGCGAGTGAGTTTGTCCCCCGAAGATACCCCCGCCGGTTGGCATTCGTACCGTGAGCGGCGCGGTAAAATCCGAATTCGATCGATGACGAATTCGAGCCGCTTCTGACACGAGCTGATCGTAACCAGGATACATATAGTCAGCGAACTGAATTTCCACACAAGGCCGCAATCCGTAAGCCGCCATACCCACCGCGGTTCCAACAATTCCCGTTTCGCTAATTGGCGTATCGAAACACCGATCAGACCCGAACTTTTCCTGCAGACCTTGCGTGCATCGAAACACACCACCGAAATAGCCGACATCCTGCCCAAACACGACAACGCGTTCGTCCCGCTCCATAGAAACAGCCATTGCACTTCGAATGGCTTCGATCATCGTCATTGCGGGCATGGTTAGACTCCGCTCTGCTGGCGTTGCCGGCGAATATGGAGGGGCATGTCTTTGTAGACGCCCTCAAACATCTCACTGGGCGATGGAGGAGATCCAGAATGCAAGGTTCCGTAACTTTCCGCTTCTTTTTGGATAGCGATTACTTCGGTCTCAATTTCAGCTTCCATTTGTTTATGACGTGCCGCGCTCCATTGCTTTTTCCCGATCAGATACTTTTTCAGGCGATCAATCGGATCACCCAACGGCCAAGAGCTTGCCTCATCTTTGGCGCGATAGGCCGAAGGATCGTCTGATGTCGAGTGCGGGCCGGCCCGATATGTGACGTGTTCGATCAAAGTCGGCCCTAAACCTGCGCGCGCGCGCTCGGCGGCCCAACTCGCAACAGCATGAACGGCAAGGAAATCATTTCCATCCACGCGAAGCGACGGAATTCCGAACCCAAGCCCTCTAGCTGCGAAGGTAGCGGCTTCACCACGTGCAATGCCTTGAAATGTTGAGATCGCCCATTGATTGTTGACGATATTCAAAATAACGGGCGCGCGGAACGTTGAGGCAAAAACCAGCGCTGAATGAAAGTCCGACTCAGCGGTTGCGCCATCGCCGATCCAAGCGGCAGCAATTTTGGAGTCCTTGGCGATTGCGGACGCCATCGCCCACCCCACGGCTTGCACATACTGCGTGCCGAGGTTGCCGGAGATCGAGAAGTATCCATATTCCTTGGAGGAATAAAAAACAGGCATCTGCCGACCCGCGAGAGGATCGCGACTGTTAGAGTAAACTTGGTTCATCAAATCAACCATGGGATAGCCAGCGGCCACTAAGAGCCCTTGCTGGCGGTAGGTCGGAAAGTTCATATCGCCCGGGCGTAGTGCTGCTTGAAACGCGCAGGACACCGCTTCTTCGCCCAGTGACTGCATGTAAAACGACGTCTTGCCTTGGCGTTGCGCAATCACCATTCGCGCGTCCATAGCGCGAACACGCATCATATTTTTGAGTCCTTCAAGCGCCGCATCATCCGAAAGCGATCCTGACCAAGGCCCTACCGCGCGGCCATTTCGATCAATCACGCGGACGATCGAGTAAGCAAGTTCCCGAATCTCCGAAGGGTCTACATCGGGTTCGGGGCGAGGCGTCTCACCGGCCTTTGGAATTAACATGCCATCAAAGCTCGGCGTGTCTCCAGGTCGGCACGTAGGTTCCGGAACGTAGAGGCCTTTCAAAGAGGTCGACATGAATTATGCGCTCCGTTGTTGATTGGTCGAAACCAATCAGTTTTTCGAAATTAAAGTATCCGCCAAAATCGGCGAATATGTTTATCTATTTCAACCACTCCAACCGCTTCGGCAGCCTTCATCATTCGCCTATTCGTATTTTTGAGAATATATCATTCGCCGACGCATGAGGGTTAGTTGAGGGAGATTGGGTAGGCTGTGGTTTCTTTTATTCTTGAGAGCGCCATCTTGCTTTTGAACTCGTCGACTCCTTCGATTTTCGAGAGCACATTGAAAAATAAGTTCTCATAATCCTGGATCTGATCGACGACGATCTTCAGCATAAAATCCATATCGCCCATCAGCACATAGCACTCCATAATATTGGGAATGCGTTCGATCGCGCGGGTGAAGGCTTCTAAACTGGCGCTGTCTTGCGACGATAGCTTAACCGTCGCGAAAACCGTTGTTCCCGCGCCGATTTTCGCCCCGTCAAGCAAGGCCACTTGTTTTCGAATATAGCCATTTTGAGTTAGTCGATCGATCCGTTTCCAACAGGCCGGTTGCGACAATCCAACCTGCTCTCCCAGCTGCTGTGCCGAGATTGACGAATTATTCTGTAGAGCATCCAGAATCTTCAGGTCGAATTTGTCTAACGGCCTACTCATCGGTCAATTCAAACTTGAACCAACGTGCAAGCCGTCCTCAGCTTGCCCGTCTTCGGCCTGCTGCGAACCAATATTTTTAGCGTCCATACGTCGACAGAAGTAGGCAAAAATGGAGCCTGTGATATTCAACCAAATTGTAAAGACAGCGCCCGGAACGGCTGCGAGCGGCGTAAAAAACTTGAGCGCTAAGACGGAAGCGATCCCCGCGTTCTGCATTCCGACTTCGATTGCGATGGTGCGGCTAATTACACTGTCATATCTGAGTGCTCTTGCTGCGGCGTATCCGGCGCAAAGCCCTAGTACATTGTGCGCCAGGGTGGCGATCACTACCGGCAGGGCAACTTCAGTAATAGTGTCTGCATTCAGCGCGACAATGATCGCGATCAGATAGACAATGATTATGACGGCGAGAGGCGGAAGACCGAGTTCAATTTTTTGAATCGTTTCGCTAAAAAAGTGATTGATAAGCACGCCGCCCGCGACAGGGATCATCACGATTTTTATGAGGTTTAACAGCATTGCGCCGGCCTGGACTTCGACCGTTGTGCCGACCCACAAAAGCAAAAGGAGCGGTGTCATGAAAATGCTGAACAGTGTTGAGAAGGCCGTCATCGATACTGAGAGCGCAACATTGCCGCCCGCGATGAGGGCAATGACGTTAGACGCGGTGCCGCCCGCAACGCTGCCGACGATCACCATCCCTGCCGTCAACTCGGGACTAAACCCGAGCGATAGAGAGATCAGGAATGCGATTGCAGGCATCACGCTAAACTGCAGCAAAACCCCTATGCAAAGCGCCCACTTGTATTCGGACACTTTGATAAAATCATCCACGCTCAACGTCAGCCCCATACAAAGCATGACGCACATCAACAAAGGGACAACCCAGTCCGAAAACGAGGAAAGAAAGTCTGGGACGGCAAACCCTGCCACAGCCGCAGCTATGACCCAAAGGGGGAAGAGGGTTAAAAATAGCGCCGAGACTTTTTTCATATTGGAACGATAATTATCTTGGTTACGTTATGAGTTTCACCGCCGCGAACTCATTGATCACGAGGATACCGACAATGCGGAAGCTTGATGCGCACCCTCGTCGCTCATATCTGCACTTCGAAGCTGTGCCAGAATAGCATCCTCCACATCTTTCGTATTGGCAGAACCGCCGAGGTCGGCGGTCACGGCCCTTCCTGATTGGATGACTGTGGCCACACATTCTCGAACAAGCTTTGATTTTGAAATCAGTCTCTGATCATCGTATCGAAGCCCCAGCCAATCCAACATTCCACAGGCCGTCAAAATGGTCGCGTAAGGATTTGCCAATCCTTTCCCAGCAATGTCGGGAGCCGAGCCATGTGAGGCTTGAAAGAGACCCGCATTCTGACCGATCTCGGACGATGGCGCCATGCCGAGCCCGCCAACTGTGGCGGCACCAAGATCAGAAATGATATCCCCGAACATGTTTTCACTGACGATCACATCGTAATGATCAGGACGTAAAACCAGATGCACGGTCATGGCATCGACGAGGCAGTGTTCTGCCTCAATATCTGGATATTCTTGTGCGACCTCATCGAATACGCTTCGAAAGAATGCGTAACTGCGAAGAACATTAGCCTTATCACAGCACGTCACACGTCGCACACCATCGCGCGGCGCTCCGTTTCTAGATCTGGCAAGATCGAATGCAAACCGAACAACTCTCTCAATTCCTTTACGGGTTTGAACGAGCGTATCGACTGCCAAGTCTGACCGAAGCTGCACCCCCGCACCGCGGGCTACGTAGAGACCTTCACTATTTTCACGCACGATGACATAGTCGATTTTATCGACGCCACTCAGCGGAGATTCAACACCGGGCTGAAGATGGATCGGACGAACGTTCGCAAAAAGATCCAACTCAGTCCGGAGCGATAATGTGAAATCTAAGCCCGCTTCCGTCCCATCCGGATGCACGACACCCGGGAGTCCTGCCGCGCCGTGCAGGATGGCATCCGCACCGCGGCAAGCATTGAACGACTCTTCGGGAAACGAATCTCCCGTTTCCAGGAACAATTCTGCGCCTGCAGGGTGATGTTCATAGTCAAGCGGACAATCGTTGCCCCAAGCCGCATTAAGAATGCTAAGCGTGGCATCGATAATTTCCGGTCCTATTCCATCACCAGGAACGACCACAATTTTGTATCGCTCTTTCATGACCCCATCTCCTAAATGCAACGCCCGCCATCAACTTCGAGCGCGACACCCGTGATCATTTGAGCTTCGTCCGAACACAAGAATGCGGCCGCCTGCCCCATGTCTTGCGGCGTCGAAAGCCGGCCGAGCGGTATCGTGTCGATCATAGATTGCCGACCATCGTCCGAATCTTCCTGCATGAATGTTGCGAGCATGGGTGTCGCGCCGGCGACAGGATTGATGGCATTCACCCGAATATTGTGCGGCGCCAACTCAATCGCCATCCCGCGTGTCGCAGCAGTAACCCAGCCTTTTGACGCATTATACCAAGTCAAATTGGGGCGCGGGCGAACAGCGCCCGTAGACGCAACGTTTAGAATAACGCCGCCGCCATTTTTTTTAAGCGTTGGAACAACGCATTTCGCCCCATTGAAAATGGAACGAATATTGACGTCAAAGATCTGGTCGAAGAGGGCATCTTCGACATCTTCTAATGCCGTTGGACGCTGCCCGATGCCAGCATTATTCACCAAAATGTCAAAGCCACCATAACTCTTGTGAGCGTGCTCCAGCGCGGCTTGGAAACCCGCCAGCTTCGTCACGTCACAGAGCACAGCCGTTGCAGTCTCACCGATGGCGCTGGCGGTCTCTCGCGCGGCGTCTAGATTCACATCCGCAACGACCACATTCGCCCCCTCCTCAGCGAAACACTTGACGATGCCCGCTCCGAAGCCAGATGCGCCGCCCGTTACGATTGCAGTTTTTCCAGATAGTTTCATTCTTAAGCCCTGCTTCGTCGTGTGATCACTGTGGCGCTTGAGTTTAACACAACCAAAAGCATGCCATCCGCAGATTTATCGCGAACACGCACGTTCAAATTAAAAGATTTTTTCCGGAACAAGCCGATCCTCCAAAGTTCTATTCCTGCCCGATCCGCACTTATGAATGCAGTAATAATTCGACTTCGGAACACTCAACGTTTATTCCTCGCATCAGAAACCCGGTGCCGCTATTTCAAAAACCTGAAGCGGCGTTTACTAAGGAGAGTATTGTTGCCCCGCGTGAGGTTCATTAATAATGCTCACGAGCGTTGGTCATGAACATTAATCTAAAACTATTGCATACTTTCGTCATCGCGGCGGAGAAAGAGAGTTTCAAACGCGCAGCGGACGAAACACGTCGCTCTCCTTCCGCGATTACGATGCAAATCCGGGATCTCGAAAATCAGCTCGGGGTGCAGCTGTTTCTGCGTTCACCCGGGAATGTTGCGCTCACGCCGGAAGGACGCATTTTACTGGAACAAGTGAAAGTTGGTCTGTCTGAAATTCAGGACGGTCTAGACACACTCGCGCTCGCAGCTCGAGACAAAGAACAAGCGCTCAAAATCGCATGTGCGCCTTCACTTTCATCCACGCGTCTTCCGAATATTCTCGCGACGTTCAAAGCAAGGCACAGAAAAGTGCAAGTCACACTTAAGGAGCTCTCGACCGTCGATGCGTTGGAGCTCCTTAGAGCGCAAGAAATCGAATTCTTTCTAGGTCCCGAAGTCGCTGATCTCGCGGACTTCCAGTTCGAGCCGATTGCTCCTGATCCATTCTTCGCGTGTGTTCCGGCATCCCTGGATACTGGAAAAGCAAAGCTCGCTTTGTCAGACCTGACGGATCGGCCACTTATTATGCTGGCCAAGCCTACGGCGTTACGCGGACGTTTGGATCGGATCGCCAATGGTCAAGGATTGACGCTGAACGTTCAATTTGAAGTTCAGCAAGCCACGACGGCGATTGCCCTCGCCGCAGCGGACCTCGGAATCGCTATCATGCCGCGTATCGCAACCATGAACCCGAGCATTTCGCAGCTCCGATTAGTTCCAATCACAGACGATCTTGCCACACGCGACATAGGAATCGTAACGCTGAAAGGCGCTACTCCCTCGAAAAACTGCGGCTTGCTTTTAAAGATCATTAGAGAGAAT
>JBCBGS010000033.1:0-21548 GCA_038526515.1 Pseudomonadota bacterium
ACATCGGGATCAAGCCAGCTTCGAAGAAGACATAGAAGACCACCAGATCGAGCGCACAGAAGACGCCAATCATGAACGTTTCTAGGACGAGGAAGGCGACTGTGTATTCCGTCAGGCGATGCTTCACCGAACCGATACTCGCGATCAAAGCGATTGGCGTAAGCAAAGTCGTCAGCAAGATCAGCAGGACAGACATGCCGTCTACGCCCATCTTGTATTTTACGTTGGCAAACCAATCGACTTCTTCAACCAATTGATAGCCCGTACCTTGGGTATCAAAGCTGAGGAACATCACGATCGAAACAACGAATGTCGCGAGGCTAAACAGCAAGCCGACATACAGCACGCGATCATCTTCGCTTCCATCGGATCGAACCTGTGACCCGGTGAGGGATTTGATCAGCAGGATCAGGATCGCACCCGCGAGCGGGATAAACGTCACCGCAGAGAGAATTGGGAATTCCATTAGCCCGCGCCTCCGCTGCGCAAGAACAAGATCGCGCCAAAGACCAGGGCTGCCCCGATGATCACGAACGCATAGTGATAGAGATATCCAGTGTGCATGGCTGAGAGGCGTCGAGAGCTCCAACGCACGAGCGCAGCAACACCGTCTGGTCCAACGCCATCAACGACCTTCTTGTCGCCAGCCTTGAACAAGTCACCGAGCCAAGCTGAACCACGGATCAAGGTCGCATTGTAGAGCTCGTCAAAGTACCATTTGTTGGCGAACAAGCTGTGCAATGGCCCACCGCCATCGGCGATACGCTTACCGACACCGCGATTGAACAAGTATGTGAACGTAGCAATCACAAAACCGGTGACCGTGACGAATAACGGCGCCCAGAAGACCCATTCAGGGACATTATACTTGTCTTTCAGAACCGTGTTTTCTTTCGCGGTATAGATCGCTCCGTCCCAGAACGCTTTATAGTCGTGTCCGACAAACGCGTCGTAGAAATACCAACCGGCGAACACCGCCCCGACACTGAGAACACCCAGCGGAATGAGCATCACAAGCGGCGACTCGTGTGGATCACCGTGATGGTGGTCATGTCCGTGATCATCATCATGCGCGTGTGCGTCATCGTGATGAACCTCAGCACGCGGGCCGTGGAACGTCATATAGATCAAGCGCCACGAATAGAAGCTTGTCAGCAGAGCCGCGACAATACCGAACCAGAAGGCTAGCTGAGCGAATGGAACGCCATTCATGCCCGCAGCGAAAGCTGTTTCGATTATCGCATCTTTTGAGAAGAAGCCTGACAGTCCCCAAACATGCGGCATCCCGAGACCGATGATCGCGATCGTACCGATCATCATCGCACCATATGTGAGTGGCATATACTTCGCGAAGCCGCCCATGTTCCGCATGTCTTGCTCGTGGTGTGCGCCGTGGATAACGGAACCCGCGCCGAGGAAGAGCAGCGCTTTAAAGAAGGCGTGTGTGAAGAGGTGGAACATCGCCGCCTCATACGCCCCAATGCCGGCCGCGAAGAACATATAACCAAGCTGAGAACAGGTTGAGTAAGCGATTACACGCTTGATGTCGTTCTGTGCCATGCCGACTGTGGCGGCGTAGAGCGCCGTCACCGCGCCGACCAAAGCGATCATAGACGCTGCAAATGGCGCGCACTCGTAAATCGGTGACACCAAACAGACGAGATAGACGCCGGCGGTCACCATGGTCGCGGCGTGGATCAACGCTGACACTGGGGTCGGGCCTTCCATCGCATCTGGGAGCCATACATGCAGGAAGAGCTGCGCCGATTTCCCCATCGCACCGATGAAGAGCAGGACACCAATCAATTCGAGCGCTGGAACGTTCCAGCTGAGGAATGGGATCACCAGTTCGCGAACATTGCCAGCTTCAGCCAAGGCAAGCGGAACCACTTCAGCATTTTCTTTGATTGCAATCAGGACCGGTTCGAATTCAACAGAACCGAATACCAGGAAGATTGCCATTATCCCGAGCGCGAGACCGAAGTCGCCGACCCGGTTCGTCACGAACGCTTTGATCGCAGCATCGTTTGGCGCTTTGTTTTGGAACCAGAAGCCAATCAAGAGGTATGAGGCGAGCCCCACGCCTTCCCAACCGAAGAAGAGCTGAATGAAGTTGTCCGCAGTGACGAGCATCAGCATCGCGAACGTAAACAGCGACAGATAAGCGAAGAAGCGTGCTTTATGCGGATCTTCTTCCATATAGCCCCAGCTATAAAGATGAACGAGGCCGGATACGCTTGTAATCACCGCCATCATGACGATCGACATGGCGTCAACGCGGATCGCCCAATCGGCCTTGAATCCGCCGACGTCCATCCATGTGACGAGCTTAATAATATGTTGCCCGACATAAGCAGTAGCGCCGCCTGTATCTGCAGCTAGAGCGGCATGTTCAACATGGCCGTGACCGCCTGTGCCAGACGCATACATGAAGAGTTGGTAGAGAGACAGAATACCCGCTAGTCCAACCGTACCTGTCGTAAGAACCATTGCGCTGCGGTCGCCGATAAAGCGGTAAAATAGACCTGCGAGCAAGGCCGCTAGGCCTGGTCCGAGGACGATTAACTGGATGAATTGATCAGGTAACATCTTGCCCCTACCCTTTCATCAGGTCGACGCTCTCGACCGCAATGTCTCCGCGATTGCGGAAGTAAACGACGAGAATGGCGAGGCCCACCGCCGCTTCAGCAGCAGCGACCGTCAAAACTAGCATGGCGAAGATCTGACCTGAAATCGTGCCTGAATAGACCGAAAACGCGACCAGGTTGATATTGACCGATAGCAGGATCAATTCGATCGCCATCAGGATAACAATGATGTTCTTGCGGTTCACGAAAATCCCTACCACACCAATGGTGAAGAGGATCGCTGAGACAGTCAGGAAATGATTGATCGTCAGGTCCATATCTAGATCCCCCGCCCTGGCTCTACCGCGACTTTTTCAATCGCATCATCACGGCGTCGAGACGTTTGTTTGGCGATGTTCTGGCGTTTGACGCCTGGACGCTCACGAAGCGTAAGAACGATCGCCCCAATCATTGCCACCAGCAGGATAAGTCCCGCCAGTTGGAACAGCAGGAAGTAGTCCGTGTACATGACCTGGCCGATGGCCTCGGCATTCGTATCTGCGCCAGGTGAAGCGTCGAACGTCGCCGTGCTGCCGCCCTCGCGCGCGAAGCTTGCAAGCGCGATCTCTGCGATAAAAGCGAGGCCGATAAGTCCTGCAAATGGCCAGTAGCGCAGCGTACCTTGCTTGAGCTCAACGAAGTCGACATCGAGCATCATGACCACGAACAAGAACAGCACTGCGACGGCGCCAACATAGACGACCACGAGCAGCATCGCGATAAATTCCGCCCCAATCAGGACGAACAATCCAGCCGCAGTGAAGAATGTCAAAATCAGCCAGAGCACCGAATGCACCGGGTTCTTAGCCATAATCACAGCTAAGGCCGACACGGTCACAATGGCCGCGAAAATATAGAAGGCGATCAGTTCCACGAGCTAAGCCCCAGTTCCCTTCCGGCGGTTACCCGCCCCTCATTAGCGGGCGCTACCGGTAAGGTGCGTCCAGTTCCAAATTCTTAGCGATGAGCCGCTCCCAGCGATCCCCGTTCGCCAGCAGTTTCTCTTTGTCGTAATACAATTCTTCGCGTGTTTCGGTCGCAAACTCGAAGTTTGGTCCCTCAACAATCGCATCTACCGGACAAGCTTCCTGACAGAAGCCGCAATAGATACATTTGACCATATCAATGTCGTACCGCGTCGTCCGGCGTGAACCGTCCTCGCGAGGTTCCGCCTCAATCGTAATCGCCTGGGCCGGACAAATCGCTTCGCACAGCTTACAGGCGATGCAGCGCTCTTCGCCATTCGGATACCGGCGGAGCGCGTGCTCGCCGCGAAAGCGCGGGCTGACCGGGTTCTTTTCGAACGGATAATTCACCGTGGCTTTACGGCGAAACATCTCGCTCAGGCCAAGGCCGAAGGCTGACAGGAAGTCTGTCAACATTGCACCGCGGATGGTTTGCATCAAACTCATTAGAGTGTCCCCAGGAATGCGGATGTCACAGCGACATGTCCAACCATAAACCAAGCTGGATATAGCGCTTTGACGATAGGAGCTAAAACAAGGGCGCCGGAGAAAATCATGCGTGGATCCCCCGATAAACGACATACCCGCCAACAATAACGACAGCGGCAAGCGCCGTTGGCAGGAAGATCTTCCAACCGAGACGCATCAGCTGATCATAGCGATAGCGCGGCACAACAGCTTTTACGAGCGCAAAGAGGAAGAAGAAGAAGACCAGTTTCGCCATAAACCAGGCCAGGTGTCCAAGATTGACGATCCATGCCGGGAACATGTTCACAAAGTCTGCGCCCAGCGGGATCGGACCATGCCAACCACCCAGGAAGAGCAGTGCCATCATCGCGCACATCAGAACGATGTTCAGATACTCACCGAACATAAATAGCAGATACGGCGTCGCAGAGTATTCAACCTGGTATCCCGCGACCAATTCAGATTCCGCTTCCGGTAGATCGAATGGCGGACGATTGGTCTCAGCAAGCGCTGAAACAAAGAACATCACAAACGCCACAACCATGACCGGCAGCATTGGAAGATGTTCGAATGTTAAAAGGTGCCACGTAAACAGACCACCGTCCTGAGCATTCACGATCTCGGTCAAGTTCATAGACCCTGCGAGCAAGATCACAGTAATGATGATCAGACCGATTGAGACCTCATAAGAGACCATCTGAGCGGCGCTGCGAAGCGATCCAAGGAACGGATACTTAGAGTTCGACGCCCAGCCTCCCATAATGATGCCGTACACACCGAGAGATGAAATCGCAAAGAGATAGAGAATACCAACGTTAATGTCGGAAATAACCCAACCCGGCGCAACAGGAATGGCCGCCCATGCTGCAAACGCGAGGGTCAGCGTCAGGATCGGCGCCAGCAAGAAGACAGTTTTGTTCGCGCCAGCCGGAATGATGATCTCTTTGAGCAGGAACTTTCCGAAATCGGAGAAACTCTGCATCAGACCGAACGGGCCGACAACATTCGGCCCTTTGCGCATCATCACAGCCGCCCAGACTTTACGGTCGAGCAAGAGCAAAAACGCGATCGACAGTGACAAGACCAGCGTAAACAAGCCAACTTGGCCGAGCACCAAGAGCCAACCTGTTAAAGCGCCGTATTGTTCGATCAAACCACTCATCGCGCCGCCCTACTCCGCTGCCAGTGGGGTTTCAAGACCCTGTTTCTGCAGAGAACACTCCGCCATCGTTTTAGACGCCCGTGCGATCGGGTTTGTCATGTAGAAATCGCTAATGGCTGCGGTGAATGGCGCGCTGCCAACACTGTTGCCACCTGATCCGATTTTTTCTTTCAGAGCGTCAGCCCCTTCGTGTCCTGGCGCATAGCCCAGACCCGCGAATACTGGATTCGCTTCTCGAAGCGCCGCGCGGAGATCGTCTGCCGAATCGTATGGAAGCTTCTTCCCAAGAACATCAGATAGCGCCCGCAGAATTGCCCATCCTTCGCGCGCTTCGCCTTTTGGCTGAACGGCACGGCGGGTCATTTGGACACGCCCCTCTGTATTCACGTAGGTCGCCGCCATTTCGGTGTAGGCCGCTGCTGGCAGAATGATGTCTGCCTTGCTTGCGCCGGCATCACCGTGGCTACCGATATAGATGATCTTTGCATTACCCGTCTTAGCGAGGTCGACTTCGTCAGCACCCAGCAGAACGATCGCGTCCATTCCGCCATTCAGGATGCCCGCAGTATCGGTACCGCCCTCACCAGGCAAGAAACCTGTATCGAGTGCGCCGACGCGGCCCGCAGCCGTGTGGAGGACCCCAAAGCCTGCCCAACCTTCTTTGATTGCGCCAATGCTATGGGCCGTATCGTTCGCGGCTGCGAGGATCGCATTACCATCCTCCCGCGTTAGAGCGCTCTCTCCGACGACGACCATTGGCTTTTCAAACCCAGACTGTTTCGCAATCTCTGCGATCGCAGACGGATCAGTTCCGAGATGCGTGTATTCATATGTCAGATCAGAGGCTTCGCCGATGACGAAGACTTTTAACTCATTCCACAGCCAGGCTTTCCGGATTCGGGCGTTCCACACCGCAGCTTCAACACGCGGATTGGCGCCAACCAGGAAGAGTGCGTCAGCATCTTCTACAGCCGCAAGCGGCGCATTCATCAAATAATGCTCACGCACACCAGATGTTCCGTAGGCAGCGCCGGCCGGACGGCAATCTGTGTTCTGAACGCCCATCGCACGCGCGAGGTCTAGAGCCGCTTTCGCCTGCTCAACCTCAATAAGATCACCGGCGACAAAACCGATTTTCTCTGGTGCGACTGACAGCGCGTCTTTCGCGGCCTCAAAAGCCTCGCCCCAGTTCACTGGGGTCAGTTTACCGTCACGCCGCACATACGGTTTGTCCAAACGTTGTCGCGCAAGGCCATCCCAGATGAAGCGAGATTTGTCTGACAGCCACTCTTCGTTCACCGCCTCGTTAATCACCGGCATAATGCGCATCACGGCGTCGCCTTTGGCATCCACGCGGATGTTCGCACCCATGGCGTCCATGATGTCGACGCTCTCGGTCTTACGCAGCTCCCAAGGGCGTGCGTTGTACGCGTAAGGCTTGGACGTCAACGCACCGACCGGGCAGAGGTCAATGACATTGCCTGAAAGCTCTGAAGTCAGGCTTTCTTCCAGATAGGTCGTGATCTCAGCGCCTTCACCGCGCGAAATCATACCAATCTCTTCAACGCCAGCCACTTCAGCCGCAAAGCGAACGCAGCGTGTGCATTGAATGCATCGGGTCATGATCGTTTTGACCAGCGGGCCCATATTCTTGTCTTCGACAGCGCGCTTGTTCAGCTCATAGCGACTGTCCGCGCGGCCATAAGCCACCGCTTGGTCCTGCAGATCGCATTCACCGCCCTGATCACAGATCGGACAATCCAGGGGGTGATTGATGAGCAAGAATTCCATCACGCCATTGCGGGCTTTTTCGACATAGTCACCCTTGGTCGAGATGTTTGGTGGCGTTCCGTCTGGGTTCATCCGCATGTCGCCGACCGTTTGCGCGCAAGACGCAATTGGTTTCGGCGCGCCGTGCCACTGAACGAGACACATCCGGCAATTCCCAGCCACAGAAAGGCGCTCGTGATAGCAGAAGCGTGGGATCTCAGCGCCAGCTTCTTCACACGCCTGCATCAGGGTGTAAGAGCGCGGCACTTCAACTTCTTCGCCGTCAATATTCAGTTTGAATAGATCGTCAGACATATCTCTTACTCCGCCGCCACAGTGTGGCCTTGCACGAGCGCGCGTGGAGCGCGGTACTGCGTGATCCGGTCTTCAATTTCGTGTCGGAAATGGCGAATGAGGCCCTGAACAGGCCAGGCCGCCGCATCACCAAGCGCACAAATCGTGTGACCCTCAACTTGTTTCGAGACATCGAGCAATTTGTCGATGTCATCATGGTGAGCTTCACCTTTGACCATCTGCTCCAGCACGCGCCACATCCAGCCGGTGCCTTCTCGGCACGGCGTACACTGACCACAGCTCTCATGCTTATAGAAATAGGCAATCCGAGAGATCGCTTGGATCAGGTCGGTCGACTTATCCATGACGATCACGGCTGCCGTACCTAGGCCTGATTGAAGGTCGCGCAAGGTGTCGAAGTCCATATGCGCGTCCATGATCTGCTCAGCCGGCACCATCGGAACAGAAGATCCACCTGGAATGACCGCTTTCAGATTGTCCCAACCGCCGCGAATACCGCCGCAATGGGTATCGATCAAATCGCGGAACGTAATCGACATCTCTTCTTCGATGTTACACGGCTTGTTCACATGGCCTGAGACACAAAACAGCTTCGTGCCGGTATTGTTCGGACGGCCAAAGCCTGCAAACCAGCTCGCGCCGCGGCGCAGAATGGTCGGCACGACCGCGATCGACTCAACATTGTTCACCGTGGTCGGACAGCCATAAAGCCCAGCATTCGCAGGAAACGGCGGCTTCAGACGCGGCTGTCCTTTTTTGCCTTCAAGGCTTTCCAGGAGCGCAGTTTCTTCGCCGCAAATGTAAGCGCCGGCGCCGTGGTGGACATAGATATCAAAATCCCAGCCATTCACGTTGTCTTTGCCGATCAGCTTCGCTTCATAAGCTTCTTTGATAGCCTTCTCGAGCGCTTCACGCTCGGCGATGTACTCGCCGCGGAGGTAGACGTAGCATTCATGTGCTCGCATTGCGCGGCTGGCCACCATGCAGCCTTCGATCAGAAGGTGCGGATCGTGACGCATGATCTCACGATCTTTGCACGTACCAGGCTCAGATTCATCTGCATTTACAACGAGGTAGTGAGGACGATCGCCAACAGATTTCGGCATAAATGTCCACTTCAAACCGGTCGGGAAGCCAGCGCCGCCGCGGCCACGCAGACCACTTTCTTTGATCTGGTTGCACAACCAATCCGGCTCTTGCGCGAGCATTTCACGGGTCAAATGCCAGGCCCCACGCTGCTTAGCGCCTTCGAGCCCTGGGTCATGTGCCCCATACAGGTTGGTAAAAATACGATCTTTATCCTGAAGCATTGCTTTGCTCCTTAAGTTCGCGAACGGCTGAAATGATCATCGGCGCGCTAACCGCGGCACCAGCGGCTAAGGCAAAAATAATCCAAAGCATGCTGCCAGACGTCAGAAACAACGCCACGCCGATAATCACGAAAATCGAATCGATCCCGGCGGCTAGCATGAGCTTTTTACGAGGGTCCGGTTTTTCGCTGAGCGCCATTATGACTCTCCCTCGTCTTTAGAGGACTCAACTTCACCAGCATCGACGCGCTTTGAAAATTCAGTCTCTTCGCCTTCGGCGAGGGTCTTTGCCTGCGCAATCCAGTCTTCGCGCTCAATGCGCCCTGGGAAGGACATGAAGTCTTCCACCCAATCGACGTTTTCTGGCGTCCAAGCCGCAATTTGGCGGAACTTGAAAATCCCAAGCTCGTTGAGCGCTTTTTCATTGACCGGGCCAATGCCTTTGATGCGTTTCAGATCATCTTCCTCACCAGCGGCAACGGACAAGATTTCCGGCTTGTCTTCCGCTTTCGGAGCAGGCTTTGAGTCTTTGATAAGTGTCGTTTTACCTTCAGCTTTCGGCGCGGATGCAGGCGCCGGGGCTGGTTCTGGCTGGGCTGGTGCCGCGCTCGGAAGATTAGGAAGCTCGGAAACAGCGTTCCGCGAGCCGTCAAACAAGTCTGCTTCTGTCAGGCTCGTCAAACCACCTTGAGGCGCTGAATTCAGACGATCCACGAATGGACCTGGATCCACGTCAACACCGTTGCCAAGCTTGTCGAGGATTTCGCCAAAACTCTCAGTCGTGAGGTCTTCGTAGTAGTAATCGTTGATTTGAGCCATTGGCGCGTTCACGCAGGCCCCGAGGCATTCGACCTCTTCCCAGCTCAAGCGCCCGTCATCGGTGACGTGCATTGGCTTACCGATCTTCTTTTCGCAAACCTCTTTCAGGTCATTGGCACCGCGCAGCATACAGGGTGTCGTGCCGCATAGCTGGATGTGATGCTTTCCGACAGGCTGAAGGCGAAACATCGTGTAGAAGGTCGCAACTTCGTAGACCCGAATATATGGCATTTCGAGCCGATCAGCGACTTCGCGCATAGCGGGCTCAGAAAGCCAACCTGCATTGTCCTTTTGCGCCAGCCAAAGCAGTGGGATCACTGCAGAACGCTTTTTGTCCTCTGGGTACTTTCCCAGCCAGAACGTGATGGTTGGCTCAGTTTCCGGCTTAAAGGCAAAGCTATCGCCGCCGGCTTCAAGATCAAATCGTCTCAGCGCCATTACGCTGTCTCCCCGGTCGGCAAGACCACGCGGCCTGCCTCGTCAAACTTCCAAAATGGGTTGAATGCGACTTCCCAGGCATTGCCTTCAGGATCCGCGAAATAACCAGAATACCCACCCCAAAAAGCCTTATGGGGCGGTGTTGTGATCTCCACGCCAGCCTCTGACAGGCGCGCAAAGATACCATCGACCTCCTCGATCGAACGGGCATTGTAAGCGAGGGCTGCATTTCGAAAGCCCTCCGCTGGTCGCGGCGCCTGGCCAGCGTCGTCGGCGAGCTTGTCCGCTTCCCAAAGCCCTAGAATAAAACCACCCATGTCAAACATGGTCATGCCTTCTGGACCAACATTCTTGAAGCCAATCACATTCTCATAGAATGCCGTCATGGCCGCGCGGTCATTCACGCCGAGCGTGATGATAGAGAGGCGGTGCTCAGGAAAAACACTCATCAGGCCTGCCCCTCCAAAGCAATAAAAGCGACGACCAAGGCGCCGACACCGGCGGCTATGTGCGGCATCACCGCTGTTTTGGCGCGCGCATAGGTGGCCGCATCAAAAAATGCGACGCCTGCGAGCCCCATGAAAACAAAAGCAAGCTGTTGAAGCGTTCCAGTCATCGCAATGCCGACCGCGACAAGCACCATAAAGAAGTATCGACCCGCCATAATCGTTGGCAGGTTTTCAGCCCGATGCTTTGTCATAGCCAATCCGCGCGACGGGGAAATCGCAAACACGACCCCGAGCAGCACCAGAAATGCAGCGGTGACATAAGCCAAATAGATGGCAGAAGAGGCTGGGATTGGCAGCACTAGCGGTCCACCTCACCAAACACGATGTCGAGCGATCCAAGGATCGCGGATGTGTCAGCCAATTGATGGCCCTTGCACATATGATCCATGGCCTGCAGGTGCGCGAAACTCGGTGCGCGCAGCTTTACTCGGTATGGACGGTTTGAACCATCAGACACGAGGTAAACCCCAAACTCTCCAGCAGGCGCCTCAACCGCCGCATAGACTTCACCCTCAGGGACGTGGAAGCCCTCAGTGTAGAGTTTGAAATGGTGGATCAGCGCTTCCATGCTGTTCTTCATCTCGGCGCGGCGCGGCGGCGAGACTTTTGTGCCTTTCGCGAGAACAGGACCCTTCGGCATGTTCTCGATACACCATTTCATAATGTCGCAAGACACGAGCATCTCTTCCATTCGCACGACATAGCGGTCGTAATTGTCGCCATTCTTGCCAATAACGACCGGGAAGACTGAAGACGGAATTTCTGAGTAAACTTCATAGGGCTGGCTACGACGAAGATCCCAGGCCATGCCTGATCCGCGAACCATTGGCCCAGAGAAGCCAAACTGCATGATCGTCTTCTCATCGACGACGCCGATATCAACATTACGCTGCTTGAAGATGCGGTTCTCGGTGATCAGGCTTTCCAAACGATGCATGATCGCGGGGAACTCTTCACACCAGGTCATGATATCATCGATCAAATCCTGCGGCAGGTCTTGGTGAACCCCGCCCGGACGGAAATAGGCCGCATGGAGGCGCGCGCCACAGGCGCGTTCATAGAAGCCCATGAGCTTTTCACGCTCTTCAAACGCCCACGTAATTGGTGTGAGAGCGCCAACGTCCAGAATGAACGTTCCGATGTTGAGCAAATGCTCAAGGATCCGGCCCATTTCGCAATAGAGGACCCGGATAAAGCTACCTCGGCGCGGCACGTCGAGACCGATAAGTTTCTCAATCGCCAAACACCAAGCATGCTCTTGGTTCATCGGCGCCGAATAGTGCAGCCGATCAAAGTAAGGCAGGCCCTGGAGATAGGTCTTATATTCCAGCAGCTTTTCGGTACCGCGATGTAGCAAGCCGATATGGCAATCGATCCGATCAACCAGCTCGCCGTCCAGATCCATCACCATACGAAGAACGCCGTGCGCCGCTGGGTGCTGCGGCCCGAAGTTCAGCGTAAAGGTGCGATCCTCCTCCGGAACGGATTTCATATCATCAGCCATTAGGCGCCCTCCTCTTCGGTGGTCGCTTTTTCATCGCCCGGGATTTCAGAAGTCATTCCCTCCCAAGGCGAGAGGAAATCGAAATTACGGTACTCTTGCGTCAGCTGAACGGGCTCATGGACAATGCGTTTTTCAAGATCGTCGTAACGAACCTCAGTATAGCCCGTGAGCGGGAAGTCTTTGCGCAGCGGATATCCCTCAAACCCGTAATCGGTCAGAATACGGCGCATGTCCGGATGGCCTGAGAACACGACGCCATACATATCAAACGCCTCGCGCTCAAACCAATCGGCGCCGCGATGCAGTCCAACAATACTCGGCACAGGCGTGTCTTCATCAGTCGAAATCTTCACGCGCATACGTTGGTTCAAGCGCATTGAGAGAAGGTGATAAACGACTTCAAAGCGTTGGCTGCGCTCTGGATAGTCAACACCGCAAATGTCGACGACCATCTCAAACATGCACATTGAATCGCGCTTCAAGAAATCAAGCAAAGCGACAATCTGATCGCGCTCAGCATAGAGATTTAGCTCGCCGACGCGGACATCAAATTTACGCACAGCGTCTGGCATCTTGCTGGCAATATGTTCGCCTAGCTCAGTCAGGGCTTCAGTTTGATCTACCATGTTCAACGCCCTCTAGCGATCAATCGAGCCTTCACGGCGGATCTTTTTCTGAAGCTGCAACAACCCATAGACCAGCGCCTCTGCGGTGGGCGGGCACCCGGGGATATAGATATCGACCGGCACGATCCGGTCACATCCACGAACGACGCTGTAGCTGTAGTGATAATATCCACCGCCATTGGCGCAGGACCCCATAGAAATCACGTAACGTGGCTCTGGCATTTGGTCATAAACCTTGCGCAAAGCCGGCGCCATTTTGTTGGTGAGTGTGCCCGCAACAATCATTACATCTGACTGTCGCGGCGACCCACGCGGCGCCATGCCGAAACGCTCAAGATCGTAACGTGGATTACCCGCTTGCATCATCTCGATCGCGCAGCACGCTAGACCGAATGTCATCCACATCAATGAACCGGTGCGGGCCCACGTGATCAGATCGTCTGCCTTCGCGGTGAAGAAACCTTTGTCTGCAAGCTCATCAGACAACCCCGCGTAAAACGGATCGTCTGGACGAACGTTGAACCCGCCCTCAACTCCGGCGCGTCCACTGCTCAATGCGTATGGTTTGAATTCCCCTGACATCTCTCGAGAACTCCTAGTGCCACTCAAGCGCGCCGCGGCGCCACTCGTAAATGAAGCCAATTGTCAGCACGCCCAAGAAGATCACCATGGACCAGAAGCCAAAAACGCCAATCGCGCCCAGGCTCACCGCCCAAGGAAACAGGAAAGCGACTTCGAGGTCGAAGATAATGAAGAGGATTGCAACCAGGTAGAAACGCACATCAAACTTCATGCGAGCGTCATCAAATGCGTTAAAGCCGCACTCATACGCCGAGTTTTTCTCCGGATCCGGATTGCTTGGCGCCAGGATTGCGTTGCCGATGATAAACAATAGCGACATTGCTAAACCAATCCCGAGAAACAGGATGACCGGCATATAATCTAATGCCAGGCGTTCAACTTCAGACATTTCGCGCACCTTCCCAGTGAGTGTGGCGGACAATTATTTGCGCCCGGATAAGACGGTTTTCCGAGCAGCGCAATACAGACTCAGCGCTTTATCCTATCCTTTTTCAGCGGCATTTCTCCCCTCTCATGATGCGACTAGGCGTCACGTCGCTGAGAACGATTTGCAACTAAAAAACGAAGGCCTGATTTCACTGTGATTTGAGCGCATATTTCTGCCTAAAGACTGAAAGCATCTCGCAACCATTTGCTCCCTGAGACATGCAGCACATCCTTTGTTTTCAGGACGTCCGAATTCAATTTCCGGAGCAGCCCTTAAAATTGAGACGTGGTGACAAGCGCGATCTGTCGACACCCGCAAGCCATCTCGGTTATTTCTCGTCGGCTTGAGCATCAATCATAATCTGTGAAAACGGAAGACCGTTCAGGGCGAGTATATGAAAGCTGACGACTTAGGCCGGAAGAAATCCGGCATTCCTGTTGTGACAAGCATCAACAATGGCACGATCGAATTATGGATGGAGGCGTGTGCCTCTATTTTTGGATTATCCCCGATTGAACGAGAAGACGCAGATCGAGACTATAGTGTCGTGTCTTGGCACGTTCATCCGGTCACCATTATCAATTCTCATTACCATGGAATGGTCACACGCCATTCGCCTTGGCACGTTGAGGAATCCGGCGGGCAAATTCACGTTTACCGTTATCGCCACGGACGCGCGTCCGTCGAGACGGCTGGCCTTCCAGTGGCGTGCGAGACCGACGCCATAACCCTTCTTGATTATTCACGACCATTCACATCGCTGCATACCGAGAACAATTGCGAGAGCTTCTTCGTGCCGCACCGGGCCATCAACTATCGGCCGAGCGATGCTCTTCACGCGCCCGTGTATGCTGCGAACTCGACATTGGGTCACCTCCTCGGCCAGGAGATGGACCACCTGCTCGACCAGCTGAAAGCCGGATCCACTCAAATCACCCCGGAAGACATTCATAGATTCCTAGGTTGCGTAGAAGTTGCCATGTCGCCCAATGAAGCACGCGAAAGCGCGCGTATCCGCGCTCGCAGGAGCCTCAAAATCGCCGTGCAGCAATTCATTGAGGAGCGATTGGACTGGCCACAATTGAACGTCACGCTCATCCTTCAAAACTTTGGCGTCTCTAGAGCGTCTCTTTATCGGATGTTCGAGATTGAGGACGGCGTCCGAAATTACATTAGCAGCCGCCGACTTTACCGCGCCGTGACAGAGCTCGCGGAAGCTCCCCTTGTGCGCGGAAAGGTCCACGAAGTCGCACAGCGTTGGGAGTTTTCGACGGATTCAAACTTCAACCGAATGGTGAAGCGAGAATTTGGGGTGACACCAGGCGGCTTATTTAAATGCCGATAACCACTCAGAAGACCGACATTGAATTTTCGCGTGTGCAAACTTTGATGAACAAGGCAGCCCAAAAATCGAGCGCAATGGCATGAAAAAGGGGCTGATACTTACTCAAAAGCAAGAAGCTCTTGGTGCGGATGGAGGGACTTGAACCCCCACGCCTCGCGGCGCCAGAACCTAAATCTGGTGCGTCTACCAATTTCGCCACATCCGCATCAGTAGAACGGGGCATTTAGCGGGCGAATTCCACCACCTCAACCCCTCCTCATGCTTTTCTCTGCAAAAGGTCATCAACACAGCGTGGACACAACAGCTCCCCTGCCCTATAGAGCGCCGTTTCAGATTACAAAACGCCAATCATGGCGCGGGTTTTAGCTCATTTTTGCCAACCCGACCCGCAATAAGGAATGACCAGTATGGAAAGCGTTGAGACCATTGATGGGTTGAGCCGCACTTATAAGGTAAGCGTCTCTAAAGCTGACCTGCAAAAGCGCTTTGATGAGCGAATCGAAGAAATTCGCCCGCAAATGAACCTGAAAGGCTTCCGCCCTGGAAAGGTTCCTGCGTCCCACGTTAAAAAGATGTTCGGTAAGGACATTATGGGTGAAGTCGTTCAAGCGCTCGTCCAAGAAACCAGCCAAAAAACCATAGAGGATGCCGATGTGCGTCCAGCCGGTCAGCCGGAAATGAAGATGGAAAGCGACATGGAGAAAGTGCTCTCCGGCGACGAAGATCTCGCATACGAGATGAATGTCGACGTGATGCCTGAATTCGAACCAGTCGACATCAAGAAGCTGTCCATCAAGCGACCAGTCGCCGAGGTCAACGACGAAGAAGTCGACGCTCGTCTGACACAAATCGCTGAAGCAAATCCAAAATATGACAAGCGCGCTAAAACAGCGAAAGCTCGTAAAGACGACGCTGTTGTGATCGATTTCCTCGGTAAACTTGACGGTGAACCATTTGAAGGCGGCGCCGCTGAAGAGCACACTCTCGTGCTTGGCTCAAACAGCTTCATCCCCGGGTTCGAAGATCAACTGATCGGGGTCAAAGCTGGCGACGAAAAAGACGTCAACGTGACATTCCCTGAAAACTACCAGGCGCCCAATCTGGCCGGCCAAGACGCTGTCTTTGAAGTTAAAGTTCATGAAGTCCGCGCCCCAAAAACACCTGACGTTGATGACGAATTCGCCAAAGGCCTTGGCCTCGACGATCTCGCCAAACTGAAAGAACTCGTCACCGAGCAAATTCAGAATGAGTTTAGCGGCGCTTCTCGCTCTAAAGCCAAGCGGAGCTTGCTCGACGTTCTCGACGAGAAGCACGATTTCGAACTTCCACCAAAAATGGTCGACCAAGAGTTCAATCAGATTTGGCAACAGCTGCAGGCCGAAATGGATGCCGGTCGCACTGCTGAAGAAGACAAAGACAAATCGGAAGACGACCTGAAAGAAGAGTACCGCACAATCGCGGCGCGCCGCGTTCGACTTGGTCTTGTGCTGGCTGAGATCGGCCGTGTCGCCGACATCCAAATTTCAGAGCAAGAAGTTCAACAAGCGCTGATCAACGAAGCGCGCAACTTCCCAGGCCAAGAGCGTCAGGTCATTGAGTTCTTCCAGAAAGATCCAAACGCCATGGCTCAGCTGCGCGCGCCGATCTACGAGGAAAAAGTTGTCGACCACATTCTAGAGGTCGCGAAAGTCAAAGACGAAATCGTTTCAAAAGAAGAGCTTTTGAAAGAGGACGACGAATAAGTCTCCGGTTATACGACACTAAAAAGCCCGCTCGGTTGAGCGGGCTTTTTTGCTGAATAACAGCACCTTACGGCTCTCCCAGAACACCGGAACTGAAATCCAAACCGGCCCCAGACTCTCCAAGGTCGGGCGGCACCGGTATAGCGGCAACCACGAATGGATTTTTCGGATCGACGACAATATCGACACTCACGGGCTGTCCCGCGATGGTTGCACGCGCCTCATACTCACCTGGCTCGATGCTTTCGAAACCATATTGACCGAAAGCGGCAGAGTGAACGCTGATTGCCTCACCTCCATCTTTTGGGATGAGAGAAATCCACTGCCCCTCTAAACGCTCTTCGCCAGGATCAACTTCACCGTTCGCGTTGTCATCAACAAATACGGTTCCGCGAACCTGTCCGGAAAGAATGAGCGGGATCTCGACATCCGAACGCCGCCCCGCCCCAACTGTCACGCGAGGCTGCGCTTCTTCGGGAACCAGATAGCCAAGCGGCAGACTTTTTCGGCTCACCGTCAACGCGTACAATCCTTGCGGGATATTTTGGATGGTGAAGTAACCTTCCCCTGTCGTGTTTAAGCCCATTCGAGTTCCGATAACTTTCACACGAACACCCGGAACACCTGGCTCATTGTCCTGACGAATGCCGTCACGGTTCCGATCGAGAAACACGCGACCATTCAGAACACCGCGGCCCTCGTCTGGAATTCGGCTGGCCCGCGGAGGGTTGAAGCGAACCATACCGCGAACGCCAATCGACAGATCCGAACGCCCCTGGAAATCATCCGTGTAAATAGCGGTCAGTTCAGCATTTGGCGTTAACGCATAGCGCGCTTCCACCGACCCAAGCATTCCAGTTGTCTGCGCGATTTCGCTTTCAGATGCATAGCTTGAGAAAGATGACAGTCGCGACTGTACGTTTAGCCTTGGGCCAAAGGCTGCGCCAGAGTCGGCCACGACAGATGCGCCAGCATTTACCCGCGTTTGGTCGCCGTCCCAGTTCAAGCTGATATTTGGAACAACCTGAACGCTGGCGCCGTTCTCAAAGCTACGCTTGTACGGATTGACCTGTGCGGTCGCGACGAATTGCTGATTGCTCTCGCCATCCTGGTCGGTTGTATACCCGTAAGACGCAGAGACCGTTCCATAGTCAAAGCGTTGTACAGCGCGCAGTCGAACGGAATCCGTCTTTTGGGACACACCAGACGTATCATTATTCGAGGTTTGCGCGACAGCGGAGACCGACGGGCCACGCTCACCAACTTGCGCGTTCACCGATGCAGAAAGTGTGGTTGCGGTCTTGCTGGCCTCTCCGCCCTCATGGCGAAGCGTAGCGCGTCCGCTAACAGCTAAACGATGAAACGCGCCGATCTTTTCGTTCGCGCGCCAAGTTGTTCCAACATTTAGATTTGTCCGAGCGCCATTCCGCTGGTCAAATACACCCTCAAAGGAAGTACGATTAGCACCCGCAGCAAACTTCGCTCCTTCATAACCAGCTGAAGCGGACAGTCCGAGCTGTTCGTTGATGGCATAGTTCAACGAGCCACGCGCCTGGATATCGGCACCGCTTTCGTCTCCACTGAATACGCCAAGGTCGCCAGCGACATAGGCCGACTGGAGGCCTTTTTTGCGATTGTTGAAATAGAAGGATTTTTGCCCGTTCAAGACCGCAGACGATCGATCACCATCCTCTGACACGGCAACAGAAACGCCGACATCTTGTGTTTGATCCTCTGAAATCAAACGCCCACCGGCAACGAACCCGCCAAATTGCGGCACCGCGACTGTGTCACTATCTTCCTTGCTGCCCACCAAAGGCGTGCCCGCCGCGAGGGCGAGCACAGATCCGCTTTCGCGCTGCTTGCGCCAAGCCAGGCCGCGCATACGGTTTGCACCAACGCCGCTGAGCTCGCGATAACCCGTGGCGTAATCGCCTACCGTTGCCGTCCATCCGTCCATAGACGCGACATCGACAGACGCCCAGCCCGGCTGTTTGCCCGCCAAATTGCCAAGACCGCCCGCCGTTTCTAACTGCGATCGGAAATTATATTTTCCCCAATGACCAACCGTGTCCACGCGCACAGGGCCGCGATCATTGAGTTGATAGGTAAGATGCTCAAGCGTAAGCGGCGTATTTTTGGCCTCTTCGGAGATATCTGCCCCCGGAAGCACGGCCGAGGTCAGCCGGTTATCCAGGGTGACTTCAACACGGTTTGTGCGAGGAACAAGCTTGATATGGGTCCCTGTCAGGCTTTCAACTGCACCGAACGGCAGAACCAACTCTTCACGATCGGCGAGCTGAATGTTCGGAGCGACACCGCGCGGCGTTGTATTCACAGACACGAGGCCCGTCGCCAGCTCTAAACGGATCGTCGCTTGATCCTGCTGCCGGCGAACAATTACGACGCCGTTTTCGACAGAGAGTTCGTGCCCTAGCTCCTCAACAATTGGGCGCAGAGGAACGAGCAACATTGGACCAATCGTACGCGGCTCGTTCTCGAACGTATCGACGGGCACTCCGTTCACCCACAGCTCAAGACCGAACTGCGGCAATAGACGCTCGTCCAGCGTCAGAACCACGCGCCCCTGATCATCCTCCGATGCATGGGTTCCCGTGAGAATGGTCACCGCGTTAAGGCCGATCCATGGGTCAGCGGTTTCGCGGGGTTCAAACGACGGCAACTTGCCCAAAACGGTTTTGTTCGAGCGCACCTTCCCGTCGACCATATTGATCGACATGAGAACGCCGTCCTGGCGACGATGATAACCGAGCAACGTATCGTGTAGTTCGACACGGCTCAGCAAGGGCTCCGCGATGTCTGTCAGGTTGTACAACCGCTCTCCAGCGTCTGTTTCGCGGCTGCGAACCGAGGTAAGCGCACCTTCGATAATCACGTCCACATACTCGACGCTCTCAGCCGCGATGGGGGCCTCCTCCATCTCAATCGGCTCAGGAATCGCGATCACTGGCTTGGATTGCAAATCGGTCTCTGAATGAGGGGCGGTCGCAACGGTTTGGGCTCCAGCGCTCAACAGAGCACCAGAGTAGGCTGCAAAAGCAGCGACCAGAAGACCAAACCGGAGACGCATGACGCGTGTGGCTTAGTCCTGACAGGCCTGTTGGGTTTGGATCAGACGCGCACAGAGCCCACCTGTCGAGCAATCTCGGTCAATACGCGCTGAAAACGCTTGCGCACCACCGCGTCCTGCCGATGTGACCACGATTTGCGCGGCGCCATCGGAAAGATCGAGCACGAAGTGTTGATCCAGCTGCGTATAACCACGCCCGATCGAGACCAACTCAATCGTTCGCGAAGCCCAAGAGCTGCCTGACTGTTGAGCCGGCTCCAGGGATTTCAGGCACGGGCCCGTCATCCACAGGTTGCCTGTGTCCTCATCCAGCAAAAAGCCGCTGACATCGTCAGATAGTCCGATCCATACGTCGGATTGTTCAGGACCTGCATACGCAGTCCCGCTAAGAGCTCCCGCTATTGCGGTAAGCCCCATCATCGCCCATCTCATTTTTCACCACCATCGGTATTTTTTGTTATACTTGGCGAATACACGACTATGGTTAACATTAGACTTAAGGCGCTGTCGGGCGGAGCGCAGCGTCAAGCGATCGGCTGATGGTGGGAAGCTAGGTTTTAGCGAACTGAGACAGAATATCGGCTTGCACCGCGACGCAATACCGGCATTATATCCGAGCAAACGAACGCTAAAGGACCGTTTTTAAATGACTTTTTTGAAGCCTGGCCTCATCCTAGCAAGCTCTGTTTTGGTGATCTCTGCCTGCGGAGGAGGCGAACCAGCGTCAGATCCGACACCACAAAATACTGTTGAAAAACTGGAAGTTACAGAGACTTCCTCGGAAACGGCGGCGCCTGCCAGTGCGCCAGAAGAAGGCGCAAACGCGTTTGCAGCGCTTCCAGAGCCATATCAAACCGCGGACTATAATCGCGGCAGACGCACGTTTAAGCTTTGCCAATCCTGTCACACGCTAAACGAAGGCGGACAGAATCTCGTTGGACCTAACCTATACGGTATATTTGGCCGTGAAATTGGGGCCGTTGAAGGGTTTACCTACTCAAAGGCCGTCCAAGAGTCCGATATCGTTTGGACACCAGAAATTCTAGCGGAATGGCTGGAAAGCCCCCGCAACTTCCTACCCGGGAATAAAATGAGCTTTGCGGGTGTTCGCCGTCCAGAAGATCGAACCGCCGTCATCGCTTACATCATGGCTGAAACTGGCTACAGCGCCGAATAGTCTGAATACGCACTTTAGAATGTGCGCGCAATCGCGACGAAAACGCCTTCCTCCTGGAAGGCGTTTCCTATTTCTTGTCTCAACCCAAATGACAGATCGAACGTTTCAGTTTGCCAGACAAGTTCGGTTTGGATCTTGTCTGACTGCGCATCGGTCGCACCGCGCTCAATCCAGACCTGCGTGATCGTCCATATGGAAGGAAACGCCTCGTACCCGTACGCTGCCTCGAGTCTCTGGCGTTCACATGAGCCATGAAACCGACCAGCGCCCTCAAGATACAAAAAGTATGGGTTGCGCTGCGGGCGGCTCGACCATGAGACGCCCATTCTTGCTTCAGCGCCAAGACGATCACAGCCATTGCGGCCGCCTATAGCTGAACCTTGCAGAAGACCTGCTTCACCCGAGAATTTGATTCTGTCGGAATCATAGAAAAGGCGCCGCGCCGTTGCACGCCATCCCTGGCTGTCAAAGCCATCGACACCGGAATACCGGACCGCTTCGCCTTTCAGCGTTAGCGTCCATGTTTCCGACCAACCATATTCTAAATAGGCGTCACCGCGATAGCCCTGCAGGCCCTCGACGGCTGGGGCGGCGCCTTGGATTCAAGAAGAGGGTGCTTTGTACACCCGCGCCGCTTTGGTGAAAGAAGCCGTCGAGGGCCTGCATGGCTA
>JBCBGS010000034.1:0-20965 GCA_038526515.1 Pseudomonadota bacterium
GAAAGATATGATCCTCGGTTAGACACCGCCTAACAAAACTGTAAGCCCCCGTGCTCGGTTGCCGCATGGACTCTTGGCGCTCGGCACCCGATTTTGGGCCAATGTTTGAGCGTATCGATCCTTTTCTGAACACTTGGCGGTGGCCCGCAATGGCCCTCGTCGCGGCGCTTGGCATGCTAGGCGCCGCGCATGCGTTTGAAACCTTCGCGCTACTATTGCCCTGCCCGCTTTGTTTACGACAGCGCGAAGTCTACTGGGCCGTTGTTGCGATGACGGTGACAGCCCTCGCGCTATGGCAAGTTCGACAGAACCCGCGTTTCATCTTGGCATTCAACATTATGCTCGGCTTGGTGTTTCTCACCGGGGCCGTCGTCGCGGCTTATCATGCCGGTGTTGAATACAAGTTCTGGCCTGCCCCAAGTGGCTGCACAGCCAATTTAGTGGACATGAATGCGATCGATCTCTCAAACCTGAATGCACGCCAGGGCGCCCCGTCTTGCATGGATGATCCCTGGAAAGGCCAGTACGGCCTATCTATGGCGGGATGGAATGCGGTCGTCTCGCTCGTGCTCGCTGCGATTAGTTTCCGAGCCGCAGGGATAAGCCTGCCCAGCTCGAAGATGCCTATGCCTGCTGAGTAAGCACAAAATACGCAGCGGCGAGCGATAAAACCGCGCCAAGCGTCGGCCAGATGCGCATTCGGCGATACCAAAGCGGTAGCTCTGGCGAAATCACATCATAAAAATAATGAAGCGTCAGAGCTGCTCCCATCGCCGCAAATAGCCAGGTCTGCATGCCATGCTGGAAACCCGCCATAACCAGGCCCCATCCTGCGAGCGCGCCTAAGACAGATGGGCCAAGCTCGGCAAATCGCGGTCGTTCGCGCTTGGCGATTTCAGCGCCCCAGCGGACCCCGCCGAGGAAACTCAGAATAATCGCTGAATAAACCAACAGCCAAAGCGCCGCGAGATTCAGAAGTGCGAGGTTTTCCCGCAAAACGATCATCGCGCCGGCAGAGGATGCAAACGGTATTACACCGCCGAACATGAGCGCCATTGGCACTTGTGGTGGACTTTGTCGGAACATAGCTCAAATCCCTTCGACTATATTCATGGCATATCAATTTTACCGGCCTATTAAGAAAATATGCCACGACGACTGATTGCGCTTCTGATTGCGTTATACGCTATCGCCTTTGCTTTTGGAGCAATGGCCGCGATCCGGTGGCCTAGCCTCATGATGCTCGCGGGTTTTGTGCTCGAAGACGATGCTCTAGGCGGCCTCAGCGGCATTGATTGGCGTGAACTTGGAATTGTCTATGGCGCTCCATATTTCTTGGCGGCGTTGTGCTTTTACGCATCGGCTTTGAGCCTCGGGAATAAGCAAAAAGCGGCGCGCCTCTGGTATTTCATGGGCGCGATTGCAGGCTTCCCATGCGTCTTCCTCGTCGATTTTGAGCCGGGCTGGTGGCAAGACCCAAGTGCCGGAGAGGGCGCTGTGGCGGGCGCTGCAGCCGGTGCTGTCCTGCTCGGGATCGCTGTGTGGGAACTGTGCCGCAAACGCATGACGACGCCTGAACGCCCGGTTGAAACGACTGACGGGCAACAGGTCATCTATGTGCAGGCTCCGGTCGAACAGGCACAAAAGCCAGAACGAGAAATTCGCTACCGCAGACCCATTCCAGCGGCGATCGCGCGCCAGCGTGCACACTTCGCAGCTGAGGGCCGCAAGATGAGGGCTCGGCAGCGCCGCCAATAATCTGCCACAAAGCTGCCCCTAAAACGTCTCTCCCGGTTGTGCCTTTGTTTGCAATTGCATGACAAATCCGTCACAATTAAAGTCTCGGGGAGAAACCAACATGCTGAGAAGACTTGCAGGAATTGTGATGCTTGGCCTCGGCCTGTGGCTTGGCTGGGGGGCGCTTGAAGCCATTCTGGCTTTCACATCGCGGGGCGGCGATTTAGCCAGTGCTCTGTTTGAGCCTCCCACCGGGATTATCCGTGTGGTCAGCACAACGCTGATGGCGCTTGGCGGTTTGCTGGTTGTTTTGAAACTTAAGTCGGGCGGAACGCTCGCCGCAATTGGATCTGTCCTGTTCGGAATCCTCGGCGGATTGATGGCTTTGTCAGGCGCAGATTCCGGGCTTTGGATGGACGAGGTCATTTTTGGGCTCGCCGCAATCACTTTATCTGTTCTTATTCTGACATTACGCCGCGCTTAAGTCGTTTCTTAGATTGCATTTGCCGACGACGACACTAGGTTGCCGCCAGATTCTAATGGCGAGCTGGAACAGGCAAAATATCCCATGGCAGACACCTATGACGTCGTAATCATCGGCGGTGGCCCAGGCGGCTACAATTGTGCAATTCGCGCAGGACAATTGGGGCTTAAAACAGCCTGTATCGAAATGAATGATACGCTTGGCGGAACATGCCTCAACGTCGGCTGCATCCCGTCTAAGGCGCTGCTACACGCCTCAGAATACTATGCGGCGGCGAAGAATGATTTCGCGTCTATGGGAATCAAAACCGGCAAACTCGAAATCGACTTGCCGCAAATGATGGCCCAAAAAGCAGATGCTGTTGATGGCCTTACAAAAGGCGTCGCTTTTCTGCTGAAGAAAAACAAAGTCGATCATGTCCAAGGCAAAGGCCGGATCACAGGCCCAGGACAGGTCGAGGTCACGGCGAAAGATGGATCCAAGCAGACTCTTTCTGCAAAGAATATCGTCATCGCGACGGGGTCAGAACCCTCTACTTTGCCAGGCATCGAAATCGACGAAGAGCGGATCGTTTCAAACGTTGGGGCGCTCAGCCTAAAAGCGATTCCGAAAAAGCTCGTCCTGATTGGGGCTGGCGTTATCGGTCTCGAAATGGGCTGCGTTTGGTCGCGGCTTGGGTCTGAAGTCACAGTCATTGAGTATCTCGACCGTATTCTGCCAGGCACGGACAATGAGATCGCTAAAGAAGCGCAACGGACCTTCAAAAAGCAGGGCCTGAACTTCAAGCTCGGCACCAAAGTAACCAGCGTTGAGAAGCTTAAAACAAAGCTCAAGCTCACCATGGAGCCAGCGGCTGGCGGAGACGCTGAAACCGTCGATGCGGATATCGTGATCGTCGCTGTCGGACGTCGTCCCTACACTGAAGGCCTTGGTCTTGAGACTGTCGGCGGCAAGACGGATCGCCGCGGCGTAATCGAAACTACTGAGCACTTTAAAGTGGCGCCAGGCGTTTGGGCGATTGGTGACTGTATCGCAGGCCCAATGCTCGCGCACAAAGCCGAAGATGATGGCGCGGCTGTCGCTGAACTCATCGCCGGCAAGGCTGGGCACGTTGATTATGATCTCGTCCCAGGCGTGGTCTACACCAATCCAGAGATTGCGACGATCGGCAAAACCGAAGAGCAGCTCAAAGAGGCTGGCATCAAGTACAAGAAGGGCAAGTTTCCCTTCATGGCCAACTCGCGCGCGCGTACCAACCATGAGACAGCTGGATTTGTAAAAATCCTCGCTGAAGAAGGCACGGACCGCATCCTGGGCGCCCATATGATCGGCGTCGGCGTTGGCGAGATGATCCACGAGATCGCGATTGCGATGGAATTTGGGGCATCTTCCGAAGACGTTGCGCGCACCTGTCACGCTCACCCAACGCTGTCAGAAGCCGTCCGTCAGGCGGCGATGGGCGTCGAAGGCTGGACCATGCAGATGTAAGTCGAGGGGGATACCCCCCTCGAACTTTATTCAATCTAATGCGATGCGCGGCTTATTCGTTGATCGGTGGGAACCAGGTCAGCGAAGAGTGGTGGAGTGAAATCAGCACCTGACCGTCAAGCTTGTGATACGCGAAAGTGTAGTCCGCGCGCGTGGCGTTTCCGTCACCGTCTGTGAACGTGTAATGGCCCATATCTTTATAGCCGAGCCCGCCCGCTTTTAGGATTGGTCCGGCAGCGCTTTGAAACTCAACTGTTTTCCAGCCGCGCTTCAAAAAACCATGATCGTGCGGGAAGTCAGGGTTTCCGCCGATGAAGTAAGACTTCGCGCCCTCGCGATCCAAGCGAATGACATCAGCCAACGTTGGTTTGAACAGAAGCGGCTCATCGGCGCTGCCAAAATCATATAGGCCGAGCAGGTTTTCGACATCCTGTTCCGTCACATATTTGGCCCAGGCGCGCTGCGCGGCGACAACTTCTGCCTTTGTCATCGGCTCGAAAGTGCGATCGGTCATTCGTGAGACTCCTGCTTGGTCAACGATCAATCCGGTCCCAATACGCGACCCATGGCCCTGTACACAAGATCAGAGCACAGATCGCGCCTTAGAAATACCGAACTTGAGCGTGTTCGCCTTAGCTGAGACCTTCTTTAAAGTTTGCGATTGGCTGACTGCGCACACGCACACCGGTTGCTGCAAACACCGCATTGGCCAGCGCAGGCGCGATCGGAGGCGTTCCCGGCTCACCGCCGCCACCGACTTTCGCGCCGCTATTGATGATCTCGACCGAAATCTGAGGAGATTCATGGATACGCAGCATCGGGTAGTCGTGGAAATTCGACTGAACCACGGCGCCGCCCTCGATGGTGATATCGCCATAAAGCGCAGCAGTGAGGCCGTAGATAATCCCGCTTTCGATTTGCGCGATGAAGCCGTCCGGATTCATCGCATAGCCTGGATCAGCAGCGCACCAGACATGAACGACCCGCGGTTCAGGTCCGGTCACATCAACCTCAACCACTTGCGCGACAGCAGTTCCAAAGGAATCGACAAGCGCAATCCCAAGACCGTGGCCTTCAGGGACCTCACGTCCCCAATCCGCCGCTTTTGCCGCGGCATCGAGGACCGCGATATAGCGCGGGGAGTGCTCGAGCAGTTTTCGCCGATACGCATAGCCATCCATTCCGGCTTGGTCGGCAAGCTCATCGACAAAGCTCTCAATGAAGAAGCCGTGCTGAGTATGGTCCACTGACCGCCAGGGTCCGAAGCGAATGTGATGCTCCGCATTCGTGTACTGGATTAGCTGATTGTCGATTTTGTATGGAATGTGCGAGGCCTCAGGTGGGTCGTGTTTCTCGGTGAACATATTGTCCCAAGACACCGGCATTCCGTCTTCATCTAAGCCCGCTTTAAACCGGCTGACAGAGGCCGGGCGATACCAGTCCTGTTGCGTGTCTTGCTCGCGCGACCAGATCATTTTGACCGGATGATCAAACTCTTTGGCGATTTCGACCGCCATCAAGGGGTAGTCAGGGTTTGAGCGACGCCCAAATCCCCCGCCGAGTAGCACGTTGTGGACCGTGACATCGTGCTTTTTCACGTCATAGGCGCCTGCAATCTCGTCGCGAACCGCGAGCGGATTCTGTAGGCCCGACCACAAGTCGATTTTGCCGTCACGCAGCCAAGCCGTGGCATTAAGCGGCTCCATCGCCGCGTGCGCTAGGAACGGCACAGAATACTCTGCCTCATAAATGCGAGCAGCGGACTCTGACGCGCGCCGGACATTTCCGATGGCGACATCCTCTTCGCCTTTGCCATCCGCATCATCAATCGCCGCTCGCATCCGCGCGAAGATCTCGGCTTGGTCTAGGTTTTCGGCACCGGTTTCACTCCAGGTCACATCGAGCTGGCGGATCGCGTTTTCGGCTTGCCAATAGCCATCGGCAACCACCGCGACAAACGCTCCTTTGTCGAGAATTTTGATCACGCCAGGCATGTCGCGCGCATAGGTATCATCAACGCTGACAGTTTCAGCGCCAAGAACGGGCGCCCCCATAACGGCAGCATATTTCATCCCTGGCAGATCGACATCAATGCCGAACTCCGCCGTACCATCGGTCTTCGACGGGATGTCGAACCGCGGCAGAGACTTGCCCATGAGGGTAAACTCTTCAGGTGTTTTCAGCTTGGGCTGTGTCGGCGGAGACATTTTCCCAGCGCGTTCCGCAAACTCTGCGTAAGGGGCCTCTCGACCGCTCGCCTCGTGAATGACCATGCTCTTTCGGGTGCTGAGCTCGCTCGCTTTGACGTCCCATTCTTTGGCGGCAGCCTTCACTATCATCTCGCGCGCGGCCGCGCCCGCGATTCGCATACCGCCCATACCTGTGAAGCGGACAGCCGTACTCCCGCCGGTGATTTGCAGCCCCATGGATTGCGCGATCCGCAAGAAGCCTCCGTTGAGAGAATCCTGCACGAACCCTGGGACTTTCGTGTCTCCAAGGATGAACTCACGTCCTAGCGGATAGTTGGCATAGCCTTCATGCGCCGGCGCTTGTTCGAATGTGACCTTTTTCCAGTCAGCATCCATTTCGTCCGCCAGCATTTGTGCCATGGAGGTAAATACACCCTGCCCCATTTCGCTGTGCGGGACGATTGCTGTGACCGTATTGTCGGGTGAAAGCTTCACCCAAACATTGACGAGTGTTTCGTCTTCGTCTGCGACCAGGTGCGCTAGTTTCGGCGCGCGATGACCTTCGCGGATGCCAACACCCACGGCCAGTACACCACCGCCTACGAGGCCAGCTGCGATAAATCCTCTACGGGTCCATTTTCCCATGATCGATCTCCCTAGGCGCTAGCGGCTGATTTGATGGCCGCACGGATCCGCCCATAGGCGCCGCAGCGACAGATGTTCCCGCGCATCGCGGCATCAATGTCTTCGTCTGTCGGGTTCGGATTATCGCGAAGCAAGGCGACAGCAGACATGATCTGCCCAGATTGGCAGTACCCGCATTGCGGGACTTGATGCTCAATCCAAGCGGCTTGAACCTTATGGCGCGTGCCATCCTCCGACGCGACGCCTTCAATCGTTGTGACCTCAGCGCCTTCAGCGGCCGCCAGAGGGGTTGAACAAGACCGCACTGGTGTTCCATCTAAGTGGACAGTGCACGCGCCGCATTGAGCGATCCCGCATCCAAACTTTGTTCCGGTGAGCTTGAGCTCTTCGCGAATAACCCAAAGAAGCGGCGCGCTCGGATCCGTCTCCACGGTGCGATCTTCGCCATTCACTGTAAACCTGGTCTGCGCCACGGTCGCCCCCTTACCACTGAATGATTTGTATACTATTCAGAACAGACTATTCGTTGGAGCGCAAGCTGAAAAACAGAAACGTGATAATCGAAACGCGATTTCCTTGAAGCCTCCGCAGCTCGCCAATATTGTCACCGGGCATTTCCTGCTTAAGAGAGCGGCATGACTCAAATCGCACTCTTCGCCAGCCATATCCAACACACACGCCTATCTCAGAGCGAGCTGGTCGAAGATCTGCACGACGCCTGCTGGATGATTGAAGACGGCGACCAAGCGGGACATGATTGGTGCGACCGGGAAGGCTATCCAGGATATACGTCCTACGCCTCTTTGGATGACCTGCCGCTCAGAGCGCCTGCATTCGCCGAATTGGTCACTCAGCTCGACGCATTTGCGCATCAATTCGCTGAAGCCAGATACTGGGACCTCGGATCAGCCACTCTGAGCTGTGACAGTCTTTGGATCAATATTCTCGGCGAAGGTGGACACCATTCCGGCCATATCCATCCCAACAGTGTCATTTCGGGGACCTGTTACATCGCGACGCCGCCAGGTGCTGGGCGAATCAAATTCGAAGACCCCCGCCTCGCGATGATGATGGCAGCTCCTTCCCTCAAACCAGATGCGCCTGAAGCGGCTGCTCGATTCGCCTATCGGACACCGTCACCGGGCGATGTTTTGATGTGGGAAAGCTGGCTTCGACATGAAGTACTAGCAAGCCAAACTGAAGAGCCCAGACTCTCGATCAGTTTCAATTACTCGGTGGTCGAATAGGTGCACGTGCCGCTCGCTTCATACGCGCCACTGCATGCAATTGAACTGAAGACCTTATGACCGGTTGACGTCTTGGCCGCGATCCTGCACGGGCAGCGCAAATTAGTGCATTGGAAAAGGCATCCTCCCATGGACATCACCAAAATTACTGCAGGCCAAAACCCACCTGATGATCTCAACGTTATTGTGGAAGTTCCATTAGGCGGTGACCCAATCAAATACGAAATCGACAAAGCCTCCGGCGCGATGTTCGTTGACCGCTATCTCTACACCGAGATGCGGTACCCGTGTAATTACGGATTTGTCCCGCACACGCTGAGCCTAGACGGCGATCCAATTGATGTGATGGTTGTCGGCAACCGCCCATTGGTGCCAGGCAGCGTCGTGCGCGCGCGCCCTGTCGGCGTATTGATGATGACAGATGACAAAGGGCCTGACGAGAAAATCCTCGCGGTTCCGCATCCAAAACTCACAGCCTATTACGACAAGATCGCCACCTATCACGATCTTCCGGACATCTTGGTCCAGAAGATCACGCACTTCTTCACTCACTATAAGGACCTGGAGACAGGCAAGTGGAGCCAAGTTGAAGGTTGGTCAGGTGTTGAGAAAGCCCGCGAATTGATCGCGCAAGCCGTTGCGCGCGGTTCGGAAAGCTAGAGCGCTCTTAGAAACGACCGGGACGGAGGACTTCCACCTCCGTCACGGTCACCACGCCAATATGTGCGCCGAGCAAGTCGCCGATCTCCTCGAGCACGGGTCGCACTTTTGCCTCATCACCGATTGAAATGATCACGACCATGTCGCCGCTGGCCGATAGGTCCGTGTCTCGGCTCCACCGCTTCGAATTCCCATAACCCGCCATGGCTGGAACAACTGTGTACCCTGTCATTCCACCGGCCTCGAGCACGCGACACGCACGCTTGTGAGCCATGCGTTCGATGATCAGTTCGATGCGTAGATGCTTCTCCATGGATCACCCCTGTCCGTTTATGAGTAGTGCAAGATAGATATAGATCGGTATGCCTATTGTGACGTTAAACGGGAAGGTCACACCGAGCGATAGCGTGAGATAGATCGAGGGTTTCGCCTCTGGCAGTGCCAGTCGCATCGCTGCTGGGACAGCGATGTAAGACGCTGATGCTGTCAACGTGATCAACAGGGCTGCATCGCCGACAGGCATGCCCAAAGCGTAAGCAAAGGCCGCTGCGATACAGGCCGATACAAGCGGCATATAGAGTCCAAACCCAACAGTCATCACGCTGAGCTGGCGCCAGCCTTGGCGCAGCCCACGCCCTGCCGACAATCCCATGTCGAGCAGGAATAAGCACAGCACGCCTTGGAAGAGATCCACAAAGAAAGGTCTTACCGTTTCAGTGCCTTCTTCTCCAGCAATCCATCCAATGACGAGCGCACCGACGAGCACAACGATTGAGGCATTGAGAAACACTTCTCGAACAAGTTCACCCTGCTCAGACCCGGCAACTGGCTTTTCCCGCCCAGCGCCGCCGCGAGAGGCCAGAAAGAGCGCTGTAATGATCGCGGGCGTTTCCATGAGGGCTGCAACAGCCACCAAGTGCCCCCCGCTATCAAATCCAGAGAGACGAACAGCCTCTGTCGCGGCCACAAAGGTGACGATCGATATGGACCCGTAATGCGCGGCCGTTGCTGCCGCATTGACCTGGTCGAGCTTGGTGGTGAGCCTCAAAAAGATGAAAGCAATCAGCGGAATGAGGAAAGATAGGATGATACCCGCTAGCAGGACGAGTAAGACCTCTGTGGTCAACGGGTTTTTCGACATTTCGACCCCGCCTTTTAGGCCAATCGCCATCATCAAATAGATGGCCATTCCTTTGGCGATGGCTTCGGGAACGCTCATCTGCGACCGCAGCAAAGCTGCAGCCATTCCAAGTGCAAAAAACAGAATTATCGGCGAAAGAAGGGTCGAGAGCGCAACGTCCACGGCGGTTCCTTGTCGAATCAACTATTGAGATAGCCGCTATATAAGGCACACACGCACCGCGCCTACACTTTTCGAAATGTCCGGTCTTTTGTCACGCTTCGCAAAGCTAAGCTCGCGTCTGATGCAGGATCAACGCGCGATTGTTTATGATTGTAAGGTCATGAAACGTTCGTAATTTTAATGCACGAGACGAAAGACAAACGGTTCGTTCCGTGTTAGCGGAAACTGTAGACTATTCAATTATGCGGACGTTATGACAGATACGATGGCCAAACCCAAAAAGGGACAACGCAGCAGCGAAGAATCACGCGCAGCAATCTTAAAGGCCACACGAGAAGAGATGGCTGAAAACGGTTGGCGGAAATTCAGCGTCGACAAAGTTTCTCGCAAGGCCAAAGCGTCCAAACAAACCATCTACCGTTGGTGGCCCGCGATTGGGAATATGTGCATCGAAGCGGCCGTGGAACTCGTTCCAGCGGCCTCTAAACTGGGCCGTGACCCGGTCGAACGCATTGCAGCGCTTGTCTACCCTTTGGAAGAGACCACACGGCAAGGCTCAGGCCATGCCGTGCTGCGCACCGCAATGATTGCAGCAAGTGACGACAAAGATGCCGGGGAAACGTGGCGCAATTGGATGAAAGAACACATCCGCGCGCCACTGCGGATGATCCTCGCAGAAATTGCCGCCAAGAATGTTGTTCGCCGCGACTATGATCTGGATCAAGCGGTCGACATTTTGACGGGCCAAATTTGGTCTCGGATCATGATTATGCGCGCGCCCTTGCCGGAAGCGTTTTCCAAGACGCAAGCCGAAGCACTTTTGAAAGCGCTTGCCACTTAATCGAGCGCTCTAACATTCTTGTGCAAGGTCTGAGCATCACGCTTGTGGTGACCCTCTCAACCCGCTATCGCTGTCCAGCGCTTTAGGAGCCCGGTTGAGTATGTCGCAGATCCGCATCGCCGTGATTGGTGCCGACCAACTGGATTCAGATCACCATATCGCGTTGAATACACTGTCGGAAGCCGGTCAAATCGCGGCTTTCGCACTCGATGTCACGTGCGATGAGGCCGGCATCCAGACCCTACGCAGCGCGATGCAAACAGAATCCTTAGATGGAATCATTCTGGCCGGACCTCAAAAAGATCTGCGCCCGTGGATTGAAGCCGCGATGTCTGGCCCCTGGCCAGTCTATAGCACCCACCCAGTTCCGCTGACCGTTGAAGACATGATCGAAATCCGGCGCTGTGAGCAAAGCGCCGCTGGCACACGGCTTCAGTTCGGCTTTACCGCGCGCCACCATGACTCAGTCGCGACCGCGCTCGCGAAAGTAAGTACCGGAGAGTTTGGCGACCTTCTAACCATGCGGGGCGTATGCGGCGTCGCAGGCCACGAGGCAGACCACCACCCCGTGTTCGGCCTGGGCGCAGAGATGATCGATATCATGCAAGCCTTCGCAGGCCCGTTTCAAGATATTGGCGGCTTCTCCGATCTCGATCGAACCGAGCAAATCGGCTCCGAGAGCAATGTCTTGGCGACGCTACGCACGCACAGCGGCACGCTCGCGAGCTTGCATATCTCAACCACACAATGGCGCCCGACCTTCAGGATCGAGCTTGGATATGAGCGGGGCTATTTATGGCTTGAAGGTCTCAACACGGAGGATCAGAGGTTCGGTCAAGAAGCCCTGATCTCTGCGCGTACGGATGGATCAACGCCGCGCCACGAGACCGTTGATCGGTTCGAGACCTCAAATGGGGCCCTGGTCGCGCTCTCAGCCTTCCTTGCGGGTATCACAGCCCCGAACGCGCCGCGACTTGGCGATAGCCAGCAAGCCTTTGATACAATCAGCACGGCGCACCGTATTTTGGCAGCGGACCCGCTGCTCATTCCCCTCCAAGAAAGACACGTTTCATGAGCTTAACCGGAGATATCCTCGCGCGCATCGCTTTGGACGCGGGACACCTCATCATGCAGGTCTATGCGACGGATTTTAATGTCGACCGTAAGGATGACAGCTCACCCGTCACGGAAGCGGACGAGAAAGCCGAGGCATTGATCCTTGCGGCCTTGGCGGAGGCCGATCCTGACCTTCCCGTCATCGCGGAAGAATCCGTTGCGGCGGGGAACATCCCCAAACACGGTAATCGCTTCGCCTTGGTCGATCCGCTGGACGGGACCAAAGAGTTCATCAACAAACGCGGCGAGTTCACCGTTAATATCGGCATCATCGAGAATGGCGTCCCGGTCATGGGCGTCGTCTACGCCCCCGCCCTTAACCGTTTGTTCGTTGCAGATAGCCGGTTCTCGGCCTGGCAAGCGACCGCTGAACCCGGTGCAGACGTTCCTCCTACGAGCGAACGATCCCCTCTCAAAATTCGCCGTGCGCCCGATGCTGGGTTGACCGCGATCGCATCGAAATCTCACCGCAGCGATGAGACGAATGCCTTTTTGGAGACTCAGAACATTGGTGAGATCATCTCCGCGGGCTCCTCACTGAAATTCTGCCTCATCGCAGCAGGAGAAGCGGATCTGTATCCGCGGCTCGGTCGAACCATGGAATGGGACACCGCCGCAGGGCAGGCCGTGGCAGAGGCTGCGGGCGCCAAAGTCACGGAAACCGACGGCACCCCTTTGCTGTACGGCAAAAAGACTCGCGGGTATGACAATCCGCATTTCATTGTCTGGGGCGATGTGAGCGTTCCATCTGAATAAGACCCAAACCTGACAGAGAGTTCACGTCGGTGCGTCTCGACAAAGCGATCTATTTCCAGTGAATTAGCGCCGATATGCTGCGGGGGCGGCCAATCGAGACCGTCTCAGAATGACTCCTGTAAAATCAATTTCTTTGTTTGCGAGCCTTGGCTTGCTGTATAGCTGCGCGAGTTCCCCGCTCACGCTGAATGATAATCAAATCGTGCCGGGCGAACGGGTCGGCGATGTTGAGATTGGAATGCCGCTCGACCAATTGCTGGCACTAAAGGGTGTCCCTCGGCAGACTATCCCGATGCGCGGTACCGCTGCGACCACCTATGTCTTCGATGGTTTGACCGTCGGCGCACATGACGAAGTATATTGGATCATTGTCCAGGATGGACGTTTCCGGACAGAGGAAGGCATCTCCACAGGCGCCGAACAAATCACGACGCGCGCGGCCTTTGGTGTGCCTGACTGCGTCGTGTCAAAAGCTGACAGCACCATCTATGATTATGGCAATATCTATTTCAATGTCGCCAATGATACCGGGCGCGTTGAGCAGCTCGGCGTGATGGAAAAAACCCAAAACTGCGACGGATAAGCAGCTAGGATCGACGGAGACACAATCGCAGCGCGTTCCACCTCATATCAGAAAATGAGGTATTCAAATGAAACACTGCATCGCCTCCGCTTTGATCTTCGTGATTGCTGGCCTCCCAAGCGCTTGCGCGCATGATCGTGACGACAACCCGCCCGGCCCGGCTGGCGGACCAGGGACAAACTGGGAAAACCCACCCGGACCCGTTGGCGGCCCGGGCGCAAGCCCGGACCGGAGAATGGTCGTTGTGCGTGGCAAACAAGTCCGGTTCACCGCACGGTCTGCGGGATACTACTACAATCCGAGATTCGGCTACTGGCACGCCAATTATGGCTGGTGGAACCAAAGCGCGAAATGCTGGTACGACCGCGATGACAATCCTCCAGGACGCGCTGGAGGGCGCGGAACGAACTGGGAGAACCCTCCCGGTCTGAGAGGCGGTCCAGGGGCGTCGCCTGATCGTTACGGGCGTTGTCGTTAGCCAGAATTGTAATATCTTTACATATGTAATAATGTGACATACTCTGCATCTTCACAGAGGAGTGTTCGATTATGCGGGAGAAGCGGCGAAACGTTCCAAAGGAAGCAACAGTAGATCTAACGCCCATGTTGGATGTGGTTTTCATTCTGCTGATCTTTTTCATCGTTACGTCGACGTTCATCCAAGAAAAAGCGATTGGGATGGAGCCGCCTCCACCGAATTGCCCCGGCTGCTCCTCGCTGCCGAGCCTCGCAATAATCGTCTACATCGATGAGACAGATACAATCAGAGTTGGATCCAAACTCACCGATTTAGCGAGCGTGCGTTCAGACATTGAGCGAATTCGGGCTGAAAGCCCGGAGTCGCCCGTCATCATTCAAGCGGATGCGTTCGCCACGACGGGAACCGTGATTCAAATCAGGGATATCGTTTACGACGCCAATGTTGAACGGGTGAATATCGTTCGATCAGCACAGAAGACATAGATATCCAGACGGCCTGTAAGCCGGGTTCTGTTCCCCTTTGCAGGTTCAGCAGTCATTCCTCTGCGACGCGCATTGCTGCACGCCTGGTGCGACACACCCGGGGCGTAGGCTGAAGACGGCCCATATACGCCCCCTATTCGGTCTTGCTCCTGGCGGGGTTTACCATGCGGGCCGCGTCGCCGAAGCCCCGGTGGGCTCTTACCCCACCCTTTCACCCTTACCCTGAAACAAGTTCGGGGCGGTTTGCTTTCTGTGGCACTTTCCCTCGGCTCGCGCCGGGTGGACGTTATCCACCGCCATGTCTCCGTGGAGCCCGGACTTTCCTCCACCCCTGAACAAGTCAGAGACAGCAACTGCCCAGCCGTCTGGAAGGGGGCGATATAGTTCAATCACATCAAAACCGCCAGCCCCCTCTCGCGACGACCCGCATTGGCGCGCAGGCGTGAGTATGCTCCGATACAATCTGAAAACAGATATCGGAGCGGAGCATGGACCTAAACCTCAAAGGCAAGAACGCCGTCATCCTTGGTGGAACGCGGGGCATTGGCCGCGCCATCGCAGACACGCTCGCCGATGAGGGCGCGAATGTCGCGATCTGCGCCCGCAATTCGGATCAAATCACCGCGGCCGTGACCGCACTTAAGAGCAAAGGCGTGAAGGCCACAGGCGGCTCCGTTGATGTGACGGATGGCACAGCGCTTAAAAGCTGGATCACGTCCGCTGGTGAAGAGCTAGGTGGGATCGATATACTGGTCTCGAATGCCGGCGCTATGGCGCAGGGCAATGACGAGAATTCTTGGAAGCAAAACTTCAATCTCGATGTTCTGGGCGCCGTCAACGCGTTCGAAGCGGCAGAGCCGTTTTTGGGCAAAGCAGCGGATGCAAAAGGCGATGCAGCCTTCGTCATCATCGCGTCGATTTCAGCTGCGGTTGCCGACAATGCTGGCTCTTATGGACCTATCAAAGCCGCTCTGATCCATATGGCGAAAGGCCTTGCGCGCCAGCATGCGAAACGTGGGATCCGCACCAATGTCGTGTCCCCGGGCATGGTCTATTTCGAAGGCGGCGTTTGGCACATGGTCGAGCAGAATATGCCGGAATTCTTCGAACAAGCGGTATCCAGAAACCCAACAGGGCGATGTGCAACACCGCAAGAAATCGCAGACGCAGCCGTCTTCCTAGCGAGCCCACGATCCTCTTACACGACGGGCTCAAACCTGATCGTTGATGGGACCGATTCAAACCGCGTGAACTTCTAACCAAGCCAGGAGAGCCTTATGAAACTCTACAATTCGGTGGGACCAAATCCGCAGGTGGTTCGCACCTTTATGGCAGAACGCGGCATTGAGCTGCCGCTGGAAGAGGTCGACATCATGTCGGGCGCTAATCGCCAGTCGGACTATCTCGAGATAAACCCAGCAGGACAGCTCCCCGCCCTTCAGCTCGATGATGGATCTTTGCTGACCGAGATCACTGTGATCTGCGAATATCTCGACGAAAGCCAGCCGGGCGATCGGCTAATGGGCGCGACACCAGAAGAGCGCGCTCAGGTCCGCCGCTGGACACGCTGGGCTGATCTCAATGTCTGCGAACCGCTGGCCAATGGGTTTCGGTTTGCTGAGGGCCTTCCAATCTTTCAGGATCGCATGCGCTGTCTTCCAGAGGCCGCAGATGGTTTGAAAGCTTGCGTGCAAGACAAACTCGCTTGGCTAGACAAGGAAATGGTGGGGCGAGACTATCTTGCAGGCGATCGATTTACGCTCGCAGATATCCTACTGTCAGCCTTCTTAGCCTTTGGTGAGCAAGTCGGTCAGCCGTTGAACCGGGATCTGGCAAATATCAGCGCTTGGTATGAACGGTGTCACGCCAGACCCAGCGCGAAAGCATAGCGCGAGAGGTCAAAATGCACCGCCTTGGTTACCCAAACTGTCTCATCGCAATCACCATCATGACGGGCAGCTGTCAGGTCGATACGATACAGGCTGCACAAATTGAACCTCGAACCAGCGATTGCAGTATAGAGCTGCTCGTACTTGGCGCGGGACAAGATGCTGGCGCCCCTCAATTTGGAAATCCAGATGACCCGGCGTGGCAAGATCCAAGTTTACGCCTTACCGCGACATCTATCGCGATCGTCAATCATGAGACCTCAGAGCGGTATCTCTTCGATGCGACACCAAACATAACCGAGCAACTTCAACGCCTTGATAGTTTGGCTCCGGTAGAGACAAAGAATGAAGGCCTCTCAGGTGTCTTTCTAACTCACGCACATATCGGTCATTATGCAGGGTTGATGTTTCTTGGGAGAGAAGTTGCCGGGACGTCCGGCGTCCCCGTCTATGCGATGCCACGCATGCGGGAATTTCTCGCTGAGAATGGGCCCTGGGGACAATTAGTGGACTTGGGGAACATCGTCTTGCAGCCGCTCGAGGATCGCGAACCCGTATCTTTATCAACTGCGGTCCAAGTGACGCCTTACCGAGTGCCTCATCGAGATGAGTATTCGGAGACCGTTGGTTTCATCATCGAAAGCGCGCAAAAAAGCGCTTTGTATTTGCCAGACATCGACAGCTGGAAGGAGTGGGACACTGCGTTCGATCTCCGTATCGAAGAGGTCGTTACCCAAGTCGACTTCGCCTTCATTGATGCCACTTTCTACGATGATTTTGAGCTGCCTGGACGGGATATGTCGCTCATCCCGCATCCGCGCGTGACGCAAAGCATGGACCTCCTCGATCATCTGTCTGCTGAGACAAAGGCTGGCGTAAATTTCATCCATTACAATCATACAAATGCGATACGCTTCGATGACTCAAATGCGTCTGAAACCGTAACAGGACGCGGCTTCAGCATCGCGCGCGAAGGTGACCGCCACTGTCTAGAAGTGAGCTAGCGTAAATAGAGTGGATGCATCAGGCCGATCATGCGCAGCGTGCGCAGGTCCGCGAGGCCGGTCACTTGGTCTTGCAACCAACGCCTTTGGAAGGCGCGCACGACCGTTTCTGTCGCTGTGTCATAAGTTCCGCTGGCGTCGATCTCATAGCCAATGCCCGCCAGCATGGTCTGTAGTCGGCTGACCGCCTTTTTATCGTCGCCAGGGCCAAGACCGCGCCCGATAAGTTGCGGACCTTTGGTCGACGCCGCAGACCCCGGAGCGCCATCGAGTAAAGAGGATGGCCATAGACCGATCCCAAAGCGCGAGAGCTTTGCCCAAGGGAAGTGCTCGCCCGGATCCTGCTTACGCGCAGGCGCAATGTCGGAATGCCCCACAATCCGCTGCTGAGGGATATTCCATCGATCCAGAATGCCATGCGTTAGCTTGATCAGCGCGTCGATTTGGACCTCCGGAAAAGGCGGCAATCGATCGCCTGGTAGCGGCCAATCGTGACCGCCGTTCACGATCTCGATGCCGATTGACCGGGAGTTCAGATCTGTCTCGCCCTTCCAGCTTGAGACGCCCGCGTGCCAGGCACGCTTGTCCTCGCCGACGAGCTGCACGACGCGGCCATCTTCCCAGATCATGTAGTGAGCGGAGACCTCAGCAGCTGGGTCACACATACGGTCGAGCGCAGCTTGGCCGGTTTCCATCCCTGTGTAGTGAAAAACGAGCATGTCGACCGGCTGCTTGCGGTCATTAAAATTCGGGCTGGGGTGCGCCTCAACCTTCATTCTTTCTTGCCTCTCACTTTGTCGCCAAGCGCGGCCTCAGGCATGGCGCTGTTCGGTCGGATGAGAATAACGAATACACCGCCCAATGAAATGGCCGCGCCGACAACCAGCTGCAATGTCAGAACTTCTCCGAGCATCACGATACTGAGGACAACCCCCCATACCGGCGTCATCAAGGTCAATGGCGAGAGCAGCGAAATATCGTACTTCTTTATCAGATTGTAGAAGCACCCATGTCCGAAAACACTGACGCCCAGCACGGCAAAGGCGGTTGCAAGCCAGACCAGCCATCCGCCCTCAATAAAAGCGCCCCAGCCATTTTGATCACTCTCTAAGAGCCCAGAAACCGCGAAGAGAGGCGCGAAGCTAAACAGGCCGATCCAGGCCTGCATTTGCAGCGCGCTGATCGATGGCATGCGTTTCATGAGAATGCCGGCCCCAGACGCGATCAGGGCTGCAAAGACCACATAGAGCAGGCCAAAACTGAGCTGGAACGTGTTCGGGTCGACCGCGATCAAGATCGCCCCCGCAAAGGCGAGCATAATACCTAAGCCGCGTCGCCAGCCGACGACTTCTCCAAGGAAAGCCATACTCATCAATGTCGAAAACGGCACGCCCAGCTGTCCAACAACCGACACCGAACTCGCTTCAGCATTTGCCAGCCCCATGAAGAGAAAGGCGAAGTGTACGGCGCCCATGCCCATAGCGATGAGGAAGAGTGTGCCAAGATTTTTTGGGATTGGCCTTAAGAACCAAAACAAGACCAACGCGATCCCTGCAAACCGCATCGCGGCGAAAAAGAGCGGCGGAACACCCGCATCTGCAACCACCCAGCGCGTTACAACCAGGTTCAAGCCCCAAACGAAGCAGACCGCTGAAAGCAACAGGAAATCGCGAAAATTCATCGCCCCGCCCTATCAGGCTTCGACAACTTGTCCATCACGCATTCTCGGGCAGAAGAGCCTCAAGGTTCTCTAACCGATCAGCTTCCGCGCTCGGTTTGTCCCAGCGAATTCGATTGATCCGAGGGAACCGCATCGCGATTCCGGACTTGTGCCGAGGGCTGCGTTGCAGGCCTTCAAACGCAACCTCAAACACGAGGCCCTTCTCTTTGGTCGCGGTCACGGACCGCACCGGTCCGAACCGCTCGATCGTGTTATCGCGAACAAATTTGTCGAGCTGCTTAAGCTCTTCATCGGTAAACCCAAAATAGGCTTTACCGACGGGTGTAAGCCGATCCTCGCCGTCTATCTCACGCCAGACACCGAACGTGAAATCGGAATAGAAACTCGATCTCCGGCCATGTCCGCGCTGCGCGTAGAGCATCACGGCATCGATCAGAAACGGATCGCGTTTCCATTTAAACCATGGCCCTTTGGGTCGCCCCGCTTCGTAGACGCTGTCCCATCGTTTGAGCATCAGGCCCTCAATTTCAGGCGCTGGCGGATTGTTGCGTGCGTGTTCGAGGGCTTGGACGCTCTCAATCTCGACAATCGGGGACAAACCAATTCGGTCCGTTTCGAGCGTGTCGACAAGAGCTTCAAGCCGAACGCGGCGATCCTTGAAACTCTGGCCGCGCAGATCCTCTTCGCCTTCGACGAGCAAATCATAGGCGCGAATGAAGGCTGGCCGAGCATCCATCTGTTTCTTGGAGACGGTTTTGCGATTAAGCCGCTGCTGTAGCTCATTAAACGGGGCAACGCCGCCATCCTGCGCCCGGATCAAAAGCTCACCATCGATCGCGGCTTCAAAGTCCATCGCGGCGAGGACGTCTGGAAAGGTGTGGCTTATATCATCACCGGTCCGCGTATAGATACGGCGGACGCCCGCCTCTGACACAGCCTGCACGCGGATGCCGTCATATTTCCATTCGGCAGCGAAAGTGTCCGCCGTGATTAGATCGGGATCGACTGCATCCGGATTATCCCGATCTTTTTTCGGCACCAGCGGATGCGCCAGCATAACCGGTCGGAATGGCGCGGCGACATCGGGCTTTGGTTTCTCGGCTTTACCCTCAAGCCAAGCAAACAGCGAGAGATATGGCGGCTCGAGACCGTGCCAGATCTCTTCCACTTCGCTGGGTTCTATCTCTCCGAATTGGGCCGCAGCCACCTTCGCAAGTCGCGCCGACACACCAATGCGTAGCCCGCCGGTCACAAGCTTCAAAAGCGCCCAGCGCCCTCGCGCATCCAACGCATTCAGCCAACCCTCGATCAGCTTCTCGCCCTGGGCTTTGGTCGCGTCTGAGAGTTCAGTCACGACCTCGCTCAGTGTTGGAACATAATTGGCGCCGTGCTGGCTCGGCCAAATGAGGCTCACCGTGTCGGCCAAGTCGCCAACATAATCATAAGACAACCGAAACAGCTCATGATCGACTTTGCTTTCAACCAAACGCCGCACCAGGCCCGCTTTCACGCCTGGCAGGTCGATCTCATTGGTCAAAGCGGCGAGGGCCCAACCACGCTCAGGATCGGGCACAGTGGCAAAATAGTTCGCCATCAAAGCCAATTTCCCGTTCCGTGACGGGGTTAGCAATAGGCGCTCAAGAAGGTTCGCGAAGGCTTCCATGAGGGGTGATATGGCGCGCTAAGCCGCTTGGGTCCAGCGCGCCAAATTGCCGTTACGTCAACTTTGTGCTATGATCACAATTATTGGAAGCGGCTTTGCCAGTCCGCGCAGGCTTTCAAAGCCACGTATAGTAACTTAGACGAGACCAAAGACTGTACGCGGACTGGCCGCTTTCATCCTTCTAGTACCCGTCAGCGTTTCCGTCCTTACGCATCTCTGTCGCTGCGATCCAAGCGCCGCTCTCAAAGTCGCGCATGATCGCTTGATAGCCTCCGCCATTTGCTCGGCAGCATTCAACTTCATGTCCGCGGCGTTCAAGCTCAGCGCGGGTCTCAACCGGAATTCCGCTTTCGAGATGGACAGTGCCCATATCGGTTTCGCATTCATCTCCGTTGAGGCCATCGGTCGGCTCACAGCCGCCGCGATGTTCCCAGCGCGCGGCGTCGCCCGCTTCCTGCAGACCCATGTCATAGTCGATGAGGTTGAGGATAACCTGAACATGGCCTTGCGGCTGCATGCCGCCGCCCATCAGTCCGAAGCTCAGCCAAGGTTCATATGGACAGGCCTCTTCAGCCGCGACCGATCGGACCTGACAACCTGGCATGTCTTTTTTGAAGGCGAAGGCTGGAATGATTGTGTGGAACGGTCGTTTGCCTGGCTCAAACACGTTTGGATGCTCAGGATCGCGGCCAATTGTTCAGCCTCGACCCTGAGCA
>JBCBGS010000035.1:0-20867 GCA_038526515.1 Pseudomonadota bacterium
CGGACATTGGTCCAGCCTTTGATCGCAAAGCCGGAGTCTTCCGTGCCTTCCGTACCGATGAAGTAAGATAGAGCTTCATCAAAAGTCTCGCGGAACTGGTCTTCGGCCGCAAGTGTTGGTTTGAACATGACGGCTGTGTCGCCATAGGCGTAGAGCGTGTTGATGTGCTCAGTCGCGCGGGCGGCGAAATCACCGCCTTCGCTATGAACAGACGCGATGGCGACAATCCCATTGCCCCACTCTGTCTGCGCTGCGACGACGTCAGCTTCAGTGATGCCGGCGGCGTCTGAATTGTCAGCAGACGCGGTGGTTGCACAAGCCGCCATTGCGATTGCGGCGGCGCCGCCAAAAGCGGCTTTGATAATGGTTCTCATCATAGATTTCCTTTTGAGGGGGGAGGTCGCGAGGACCCGAGGGCCCTCGCTTTGGAAGTGACATTCGCGACTAGTGCATCAGGCGCAGATGTCTTGGTGGCACTAACTTGGGAGACGTGCCGCCAATTCTGTCGTCCTACCGTTCGAGCGAGACCCGCGACCACCTAGAGGTGGCTTCGCCGTCGCAAAATCGCTGATGACGCCGCTGAGACTGTTTGAGTCGAGTTTCAGTGATCAATTCACCGGACATGACTTGCTCGCATTGGTGACTGTATAACATAACATTTAGGTCGACACTAGTGACCGGCAAGGGCAAACTGCTTAAAATTGAGTCTAAAGATCGAGACGATGATACTGACCTCTGAACCTCCTGAAACGCGACCTCAAAACTCGGGCCATCAATCTGTCTTATGCGTGTCCACCTGGTCTGACTTTCAGGCGCAATCCCATCCCCAAGAAGATGCTGTCTTATGGCAAAGAATGCTGCCAAGAGGCGTGCAAGACTGGCTTGATCAAATTCCAGATATGCGCTTGCCGAGCGGGCGGTTTCGTCTTGCCCCAAATGAGATATCGGCGTGCATAGAAACACTGTTTGGCGAGGTTGGAATAGCCAATCACCCAGCGCTTTCATGGCTGTGTCGGGACGCTGAACGACTCGGTTTGCAGGTTGCGAGTGTCCACTCAGTCTCGCGTGTTCGTCTGAGGGTTGAGGCTATTTTCGATAATGCTTGCAGCAAGTTTCACATCGACAATGTGGTTGCCAGATTGATCTGTACCTATCGTGGCCCTGGCACCCAGCTGAGCCTATGCAAAGGAGAGGCGGATCAGATCGAGACGGTCCCAACGGGCGCCCCAATCGTGCTGAAAGGGAAACAATGGACTCAAACCGATGAGGTCAGTTTGCATCACCGTTCGCCGCCAATTGAGGGCACCGGGCTGTCTCGCCTGGTGCTCGTGCTTGATCCTATTCACGAAGATGACGAAATTGGAACTTCTTATGATCGAAGATTCAAACCAAACTGATCCAGATCTTCGGTGAAAAGGCAGGGCCGTTATGAGACTGCGTAGTTTGTGGGTTGGCGCCGCGATAGCGATGGTCGCTGCGTGTGCAGGTGAGTCTGTTGAACCGGCTCAGAGTGCGGCAAAAACGGATGTGCCACCGCCGATCCCTCAAGGCGCAGAGACCGTCGCGTTCGAGCGCGTTGCAGAGACTGTTGCGGACGCCAAAACCGCGGACTCTCAGACGGCGTCGGAACCGACCCAGTATTGGGGCGTAAAAGATGGCGATCCTCTCCCGATCATGTGGGAAGATTTGATGCCTGAGGGCAGCGAAGAGGCGCTCATGAAAGAGTATGAAGAATTCTACGCCATGCTCGAGAAACGCTATGCCGCAAACACGACGTCCTTGGTCGATGCAGACCCATATGCGAAAATCGAAGAAGGGTCTGAATTGGATTTCATGCCTCAACTCGGGGGCTTCGAAACCGTTGAGGACCTAGACGGCGTCTTGATCCGAATGCCCGGCTATATCGTTCCGTTTGATTTTTCGACCGATAGCAAACATCGCGAGTTCCTGTTTGTGCCGTATATGGGAGCGTGCATCCACACGCCGCCGCCGCCGCCCAATCAGATCATTTTCGTCCGTGCTGATCCAGCCATCAAAATCGCGGATATTTGGGCGCCTTACTGGATTGAGGGCACATTAATGACGGAAAAAACGGAGAATGAATTGGGCAACACAGCCTACGCCCTCTCCATGTCCAAGATTGAAGACTATGCAGCGCCATAGGGCTCTGAGTGTGTCCAAAAAAATAGGCGACCCGAAAGTCGCCCATAGTCCCCTTTGTTTGGAGAAGGGTGCGGGATCTTTCGCCCCGCATCACCCCGAAGGTCTGTCTTAGGACAGAGACAAGCCCAAAGCGTCGACGGTCGACATTGTTAGGTAGCCAATTGGCAGTCCGTTCGCGCGCTGGAAAGCTTCCATAGCTTGAAGGGTTGCTGGGCCAAACTGACCATCTGAAGGAACCGGATATCCGGCATTTGTCAGCGCCGCTTGGATCGAGCTGATGGTCCCCGAAGTTGCGTTGGTTTCGCAAAGAACCTGACGCCATTCCAGGCCACCCGCATTGGTGACAACACGCTTCTCGACAGACTTATACGTCGCCGGGATTTCGATACGCTCTTCGAACGCCTCTGTTACGAGCTGCTGGCGCGTCACAGTTTCATAAACGGCAGGGACGATTTCTTCTTCGACCCGTGCTGGTTCAACCACCACTTCCTTGGTCACTGTTTTGGTGACCGCAGGGATGATTTGAACTTCAGTGCGCTCCGGAGATACGAGACGGGTTTTCGTGACCGTTTCGTACTCAGCAGGCACTTCAACGCGGCAAAGCAATTCGCCCGTCGCAAGCGCAATTGTGTCGCTGGCAGAAACGTTTTCGCGGTCACGTCCGTATAGGCCGTCCCCTTTTTTCCAGGTTGTATAAGCTTCACGAACCAAGACTTGCTCGGTGTAAGTCTCATACTGCGCAGGAACAACAACGCTTTCTTCCCGTTCTGGCTCTACGATGATTGTCTCAGTGACCGTCTCATAAACGGCAGGAACCATTCTGTAGACAGTTGAGGCTTCTTTCACCAAGCGTTGCTCGGTGACGGTTTCGTAGGTTGCTGGAACCAGTTTGAGTTCGAACGAAGCTTCGCGGTCAATGACTTGCTCAGATTGAACCGCAATTGTGTCCGGAACCAGAACGCGCGCATAGCACTCACCGGCATTTGCATTTGGCGGCATGTCGGCCGCTTGGCCATGGGCGACCATTGCGATCGCCGTTGTGGCGACCGATACGCATAGATACTTTCGCATTTTATACCCCTTTGTTGTGCGGGGCACACACGTCTGATCGGTCTTTCTGACCCAGCGCCGCCTCCAAAAGCGAACACTGTTAACCTTAGCATCGCCCGCCGGACGATATCTAACCGCGAAAATGAACCGAATATGAACGATACATGTTTCGACGCCGAGAAAGGAAATTGATACGGATCTAGTGCCTTGAAAATGAGAGAGTAATTTATGCAGCTCGTTTGCAGTGTGTTACACTTGTATCGCCGGGGAACTTAAGCAGAATCAATCTCTTGATTGGATGTCATGGTGCAGCATAGGTCGCCTTAAACGTGTGGCAAGTCTCGCGAGGTGCGGGCGTGTCCATCCCGAATACGATCTTCCACTCGCCATCGGTTTGCGCGAGGGTCATGGTGTTCACACCGCAGTTTGCGATTGTTCCATTCACGCGAATGACGAACGGCGCCCAAACGGTTGCCATATTGCCGAATTGCTGCGTTTGAACCTCGAACAATTCCTCGTGCGCAGCGCCAACCTCGAGAGTTCCAACCCAGGTCCGCCAATCAGGCAATCCATCTTGGGTGACACGGCCATCAGGCAGAGCCCGGCGAAACACACCATCTTCGAGCATGACGCGATCGATCATATCCGTATCGCCTTGATACATCGCGCGCATCAAAGAATAGACTGCGTTTTCCGGTGTTGAGAGATCGATGGGGCTAAGCATTTCATCCGCCGTTTGAGCCGCGCTTAGGCCGGATGTGAGGGCCACGATTGTAGAGAGCATGAACAGACGCATAAAGGTCCTCCGTTCGGTTTTGGCTTTATGATAGACTACGAGGCAAGCTTAGCCGTTATGCGCTTGGATGACAAAAGCCGCAGTGATTGATACTCCGTCCGACATGCCACCATTTCATCTCGCTTTTCCCGTCCATGACTTGCAAGCGGCGCGTCAATTCTATGGAGAGCTGCTCGGCTGTCCTGAAGGGCGCAGCAGTGAGCACTGGGTCGACTTCGATTTCTTTGGGCATCAAATCGTGGCTCACCTTGCCCCCGAGGATTGCGTCGATACAAGCCGGTCCGGGGTCGACAATAAACAAGTGCCGGTGCGCCACTTTGGCCTTGTGCTTGATTTAGCGACGTGGCGGGAACTCGCGCAGCGACTTCGCGGCCAAGTCGACTTTATAATCGAGCCCTATACGCGGTTTGAAGGAGAGCCCGGCGAACAAGCGACAATGTTCTTCGCAGACCCATCTGGTAACGCCATTGAGCTGAAAGCTTTTGCAAATATGGGTCAATTGTTCGCGAAGTAGCGAACCTTAGTCGCCTTCACCCGGCGCTGGGCTAAAGAACTCCGCGAGTTTGTTTGTCTTCTGCGCGAACTCTTCGCGGTCAGCCGGCGGCTCTTTCATCCGCGTGATGTTTGGCCAAACCTTCGCGTAGTCTGTGTTGAGCTTCAGCCACTTTGCGTCGGGCTCATCCTCAGTATCAGGCTTGATCGCCTCGACCGGACATTCTGGCTCACAAACGCCGCAATCGATGCATTCATCCGGATGGATGACGAGCATGTTTTCGCCTTCATAGAAGCAGTCCACGGGACAAACTTCGACGCAGTCCATGTATTTGCATCGGATGCACGCATCCATCACGATATAGGTCATTGGCGGGCTCTGTATTCCTTAGTGCAGCGCAGCACATGGCTTTGGTGCTCGGACAAGTCAATGCACCGGACTGTCACGGTGCCTTTAGTTCTGCTCTTTTCTTAGCGTGAGCGCGGGTCACATCGTCAACGTGAAGCAAGCTTGCCACATGGCGAATAAACGATTCTTCGTATTTGCAGGCCTCACCATCGGCGAAGGACACGCGATAAAGACCTTCAACAACGCTCGCACGCTCACTTTCTTGAAGCGTCTTTACATGACGGGTCAAAGCGTGGGTGTCCGTTGCTTCTTCCGCGATCATTTCACCGCGTTGCAACACCTCATCGGCGCGGTCTGCGTTCATATCGAAACTCGTCACGAGGATCTCTGCGATCATATCGCTTTCGAGATTGGCATAGACGCCGTCTACGAGGGCTGCCTCCACCAGAAGCGCCGCAGCGGCTTCATGGGGGTCGAGGTCGCGAACTGGAGCTTCAGGGCGGTCAGAGCCGAAGATGCGAGAGAGAAATCCAAACATGATCGCCTTATGCGCTTTGTGGCAGGCGTCTGTAAAGAGTCTGAGCCTCTGCCGCCGGTCCTCGCCGCTCACCAATCTCCAGGATTTCGACTGTCTCGATGGCTTTCGCCTTATAAAAAGTCAAAACATCGCCTGGTCCGACGCGTTGTCCGGCTTTATCGGTTTTGCGCGTTTGCCCATGTTTCGTGATGCGCACACCTTTTCGGCTCACATAGTCGGTCGCGATTGCGCGGGTTTTGAAGAACCGTGCGCGCCAGAGCCAGATATCGACCCGCACGCCTTCGGCGCCATTATCACTCATCTGCTGGCTTTGCAGCTTCAGGGGCGGGCGCCGCGTCTGCGACCGTAGCTTCAGTAATGGCCTCTGGAGCAGCCTGTTCTGGAGCAGGTTTTGATTTTTTGGGCTTACGCTTCTTTGGCTTTGGTTTCGGCTTTTCCTTTTCAGGAAGCAAAGCCGCGAGGGCCGCGAACGGGCTATCCGGATCTGGCTCTCGGCGCGCGGGCCGGCGATTGTTTCCGCCATGTGGGCGCGGTTTGCCGGATCCACGATCAGGGCGTTTGCGCTGACCGCCTTGCGGAGGTCCGCCCTTAGACTTGTTCTGAGGCCTGCTTTGTTTCCGCGCAGCGCGTCTCTGCTCTTGAGCCTCAAGATGCGCTTTAGATTGGAACCGCCACAGTTTCACGGCACCTGTTTCCAGATCTTTTTCGGCCGGTGCGATGCGGAAACCTTTGAGCACGTTGTGGAAGTCTTCCAGCGGGCACGAAACCATGGACGCAAGTTCCGGCGGAATTTCGAATTTGGCCTGATCCGCTTCTTTGCGGCGCTTGGAGAGTTCCCAGCCAAGACGCTCAGCGAGGTCTGCGCGCACTGCACGTTTGCCGAATCTGAGATAGCCCTGCGCCGCTAGATCCTCATCCGGCCAAGAACCATCAAGTTCGAAGCTGCCAGCGCCCTCGGGCGCCGTTTTGCGGTCGCGGCCATCGGCCAGTGTTTGAAGGAGCGAGATCAGTCTTTGAGCTGCTGGCTTTTGCGCATCCGGCACGTGAGCCGCAATCCGTCCGGACCGAATCCCGGCGTCTTTCAGTTTTGTGCGATCTTCTGGTCCCGGCAGCAGAGCACGATCTTCACCGCGCAGGTCACACGCAGCGCCAGCTTCCAACAATCGGAAGGCAAGTCCGCGGGCGAGCCCCTCAAGCTGCGTCTCATCTGGCGCGAACTTGAGCTTGAAATGGGTTGGCAGGCGTTTTTGAATCTCAGCCCCAAGCCACTCATTTAATCGCGTTGTTGCGGCGTCTTGTTGATGCGCTTCAGCGTCCTGACCACCAACCAATTTGGCCGAAGGCGCGAGCCAGTGCGGTCCAGCCACGAGCTGAGCAACGGGTGCATCATTCCAGACAATCTGGGATGCATCATTGATACTCAATGCGGTTTCGGGCGCGCCAGAAATAGCCTTCAAACGCTCGGCGATGATCGGCTCTAGCGCCTGGATCGCGGCGCTGCGCAGGGTTTTGCCTTCTAGCGTAGAGGCATTCGAATCTGGCTCGAAGGTCAAGCCGACAAGTTTGCCGACCACATGGCCTTCGATCGTTACTTCCCCAGTATCGGAAACATCAGTGCTCAAGAGGTCTTCCCTTTTTAGCCCTGCAATCAGGGCTGTTGTTCGTCGATCTACAAACCGCTGTGTCAGCGCTTCATGCAACGCATCTGACAGGCGATCTTCAATATCACGCGTTCTTTCGCGCCAATAGGCCGGATTTTCAAGCCAGTCAGAGCGAAAACTTGCGTAAGTCCAGGTTCGGATCATCGCCAAGCGTTGTTGCAATAGCCCGATATCGCCGAGCGTATTGTCGAGCGCTTTGAGGCGCTCATCCATCGCCGTGTCGCCGAGACGCGCGTCAGGATCGGCAAGCGTTTCAGCAAGGCCCAGCACCAGACGACCATGGCCTTCATGGCCAGCTTTTCGAAAATCGGGCAACCGCGCGAGGTCCCACAGGCGGTGAATATTGCGTCGTCCGCGCACCTCTGGGCCAATCGCTTCGTCTTCGGCCATTCGGCGCAACACCCACTCATCCAATCCATGCGGATTCTGGCGTAAGCTTGGATGCGGGCTGGGGCGCGCGAGACTGGCGATCAGTGTTTTAATCGAACGGTAGTCGAGATCGCCATTGCGCCAGCTCAGATCCACAACGGAGTCATACCGATGATCTTCGATGGCGCGCACCAGGTCATCTTCGAACGGCGGACAATCATTTGTTTCGCCAAACTCACCATTGTCGCGGAACCGTCCGGCGCGGCCAGCGATTTGGCCGAGTTCAGCTGAGCTTAGCCAGCGATGACGCCGGCCATCGAACTTGGCCCTGCCGGCAAAAGCGACGCGGTCCACATCGAGATTGAGCCCCATTCCGATGGCATCCGTCGCAACGAGATAATCTACTTCGCCTGATTGATAGAGGCCGACTTGGGCATTCCGGGTGCGCGGACTAAGCCCGCCCATGACAACCGCGCAGCCACCTTTCTGGCGTCGCAGCACTTCAGCGATCGCATAGACCTTATCCGCGCTAAATCCGACAATTGCTGTCCGCTTCGGAAGCTTGGTGATCTTTTTCTGGCCCGCATAAGACAGGGTTGAAAACCGCTCGCGCACATCCGTTGAGATATCAAAATCGAGATCGCGCAACACGTCTCGCATTGTCTCGGCGCCGAGTAACAGCGTTTCTTGCGTCCCGCGCGCATTTAGGATCCGGTCCGTGAAGACATGGCCCCGGTCTTCGTCTTCTGCGATTTGAATTTCGTCGACGACGAGGCATTCTACGCGGACATCTGTCGGCATGGATTCCACAGTACAGACCCAATAGCGCGCCTTGTCTGGAATGATGCGTTCTTCTCCCGTGACGAGCGCGACAGCACGTTCGCCCTTGGCTTTGACGACACGGTCATAGACTTCCCTCGCCAGGAGACGAAGCGGCAGGCCAATCATACCGGTTGTGTGCCCCATCATACGCTCCAGCGCGTAATGGGTTTTCCCGGTATTGGTCGGGCCGAGGACGGCTTTCAGATTGGCCATATGGTTCAGTTTTCTGGGGAGGGATTCGCAGGAAGGCTAGGATTTAGGGCAGCGTTCAGGACGATCTATGTGCGTGTTCTGTAGATTTCCATCTTCATCTTCAATTTTAAATCGCCGAACCCAATCTGAATTCCGTTCCAGCGGTTGATACGCACTGGTCATATAGAGGCGCAGCTCTCGGCGCAGCGGGCAACCATTCGAGCGATGCCCCAAATCGACAGCAACCAATCCTTCTGGTTGCCAAGTCTCAAAATCAGCCTGAATTCGCGGGCGTAGATGCGATCTATAGCTCGCGACGAGAACACGTGAATGATCCAGGTCCGCGAGATCGACCCCTTCCGCATAATTCTTTGGCCCCGAATTGAAGCGCCACAAGATCAGCGGTATGTCGAGTTCATCTTTCAAATAGTAATCCAGACCGTGCCAGATCTCGCGTTCGTCGACGACGAGCGCTGTGGGTTGCAGGCGTTCAACTTCGCGGGCGAGTTGCTCGCTGAGATCTTCCCAACCGCGCACGCGCTTTAGATCATTGTCGCGCCCGAGCGCCGCGCTCCAACTTGGCGGCGCCATAGCGAGCGTGATCGCGAGCGCGCCAACAATCACTTGCAGCCCAATCCCAGCCCAGAAGGCTGGTCGCCAACCTTTGGCGCGCATTAGAAAGCCGCCTATGAACACGCTTGCAGCCGGGTAGGCGGTGGCCGCCCAATTGGCGTGCGCTCGAGACAGAACGGCTTGCACGGCAATGATAATCAAAACAGGGATGATGAAGCACGCGAGCCAGGTCTCTTTGGCGCGCTGCGCGTGAGCGGCATCCCCCAGATCCGCCAGCTCTGCCTTTGGGCGAAGGAAGATGATGCCCGTCATCAGAGCGACGAAAGCAACGGGACCGAACACGCCCATTTGGTCGCCGATGAATTTGGGAAAGTGGTCCAAATTAAAGAGCTCACCGCCAAGGTTTGCGTTGTCGACGGTGTGACTAACCGTTTTAAACTCGTTCGCTGCGTTCCAAATCATGTGAGGCGCGAAGACCGCCACAGCGACTGCGATAAAAGCTGCGCCTTTCGGGCTCAAAACCGCGACGCGCGTTGGTTTATCAACCAAACAGGTCAGCACGACTCCAATCGCAAAATAGAGCATCGCGTATTTGGACAGAAAACCGAGCCCGATGGCGGCGCCAAGCGTCGCCGCGCCCAGCCAACCTAAATCCTGTTCCCTCAGGCGCCAAAACAAGTAAAGCGCAAGGCACCAGAACGGGAACAACACGCCATCTGTCGAAATCACACCCGATGACAGAATGATACCCGGCATCAAGAGATAAGTGATCACGGTAAAAAGCGCCGCCATCGGATTGAACATCCGCCTTGAGAGCAAAAACAAAATCGTCGCCGCGACCGCGTGGAAAACCGGTGCGAAGAATCGAATCGCCCACTCCGAATCTCCCAAGATCGCCGTCGACGCATAGATCACCCAGGCAATCATTGGCGGTTTGGAATAGTACCCCCATTCGAGGCTTTGTCCCCAGCGCCAATACTGGGCTTCGTCGGCATAAAGCTCGAGCGGAGAAGCGGCGAGTAAGACCATCCGAATGGCCAGCAAGCCCGTAATCAGGCCAAATGCGAGCAGTGTGGAACGGTCCTGGAGCTGTGAACTCTGGGTCATAAAAGTCCCTTACGCGCCTATGAAGCGGACATAAACCCTTCGCCGCATGTGTGGCTTATATGCAATGCCAACCAATTGAGTCGGACCTTTCAACAATGTCTTACAAGAGTGTCACAAAACTGTTGTGCAGTGCACCTAATGGCACGCGAAGTAGTCGCTCGTGCATCGAGATCCGTCTACGTTTAGTGGCAAATTGAGGGGAAACTCATGTCCAACTGGAAACTCCTATCCGGTGTGGCCGCCGCCTCCATGATGACCGCAGCGATCGTCGCTCCGGCAGAGGCTCAGGTTACTACTTCTAGCATTCGTGGTGATGTAACAAGCGAAACAGGCGCAGCTGTTTCTGACGCGACGGTTACGATTACGCACGCGCCTTCTGGCACAGTCTCTACTGCAACGACAAACTCAAGCGGTGTCTTCTCAGCACGTGGTCTTCGTGTTGGTGGTCCTTACACAGTCGCCGTCGGCGGCGGTGATTTCGCGCCGGTTCAGATCGACGATCTTTACCTGACGCTTGACCAAACACTGTCTCTGCCGATCACCGTTACTGGTGCACGCACAATGGACACAGTTGTCGTCACTGGTAGCCGCGCACTTGCTGGCTTCTCCAATGACGGTCTCAGCACCAGCCTTGGTCTGGAAGCACTTAACGAGATCGCTTCTATCGACCGCGACATCACTGACGCCGCACAGCTCGACCCATTTGCGAGCGTGAACGTTCAGTCTGGTGGCGCGAAAGAGCTCAGCATCGCGGGCGCTAACAACCGCTTCAACTCGCTGACGATTGACGGTGTTGCATTGAATGACCGCTTTGGTCTGAACGCAAACGGTTTCCCAACTCAGCGTTCACCTGTTTCTTATGACGCGATTGAATCGCTCTCAATTCAAACAGCGCCATTTGACGTTGAATTTAACGGATTTACCGGCGGTACAATCAACGCGGTTACGAAATCCGGTACGAACGAATTCCACGGGTCTATTGCGTACTACACCACTGATGACTCCCTGATTGGTGACAAGAGCCAGGACGATGATTTCAACTTCACCTTTGAAGAAGAAACTTTCGTTGCGACCCTTGGTGGCCCGATCATTAAAGACAAGCTCTTCTTCTTTGTCGCGTATGACAAATTTGAAGAAGTTGCTCCATTGATCAACGGACCTGCAGGGTCTGGCGCTCTGAACGAAGAAGACAACATTCTGCAGTCAGACGTCGATGAAATCGGTCAAATTGTTTCTGACGTTTGGGGCTTCGACATTGGCGGCTTTAACAAAGGCCCAGCCGAAGACGAAAAAATCCTCGCGAACATCGACTGGAACATCAATAACGACCACCGTGCGAAGTTCACTTATCTCCGCACCGAAGGTAACACCATTCGCGAGCAGAACGGTAACAACTTCCTCGCTTCAGATAACCGCCTCGGCGCGTCTTCTGCTTGGTATGATCGCTCTGAAACAATTGAGACTTTTATCGGTCACTTGTTCTCTGATTGGACGCCGAACTTCTCAACACAGTTGAAAATCGCGAGCACAACACAGGCAACTGGTCAGGATTCTCTGAACGGTGCTGAATTCCCATCTTTCGCAGTCTTCCTCCGCGAAGTTGATGGTGATGAAAACTACCTCGTCATTGGTCCAGACCGTTTCCGTCACGGGAATTCGCTCGATCAAGACTTCTTCCAAATCAAAGCTGTTGCTGAATACTCAGTTGGAGACCACGTCTTCAAAGCTGGCTATGAGCGTGAAGAAGTTGATGTGAACAACCTGTTCGCTCAGAACTCTGAAGGGTCTTACGTCTTTGATAGTGTTGACGATCTGCGCAACGCAACGGCGGCTGGCCTGTTGTACAACAACGCGATCACCAACGATGAGAATGATCTTCGTGCGATCTGGGGCTATAACTACAACGCCCTTTACGCCCAAGACACTTGGAATATCACGCCAACTCTAACAATCGACGCGGGTATCCGTTACGATTGGTACGAGTCTGAAGGTGAAATTCGCGAGAACCAAAACTTTGTCAGCCGCTACGGTTTCACCAACACGACAGACATTGATGGGCTCGACGTTATCCTGCCACGCATCTCGTTTGATTGGGAACCAACAGATCAACTCACCGTTCGCGGTGGCTTCGGTCGCTTCTCAGGCGGTTCACCAGGCGTTTGGATTTCAAACAGCTACTCAAATGACGGTGTGATCTCTGATAGCTCGAACGCGTTTGGAACTGTTCTTGTTCCAACGACACCAGACGCAGCAACTGGACAGTTCATTCCAGCTGATGTTCTTGATTCACTGGCAAACGAAGCTCCAGACGGATCTGTCAACGCACTGGCACCAAACTTCGAAATTCCAACCACTTGGAAAGCGAGCTTGGGCGCAGCCTATATGACAGACGTGCCTTACCTTGGCGAAGATTGGGTATTCTCTGTCGACGCGCTCTACAACCAGCTCGACAACGCATCTTTCTGGTTCGACCAGCGCTGCGTAGACCCTGTCGCTGTCGCACCAGATGGACGCGGCGTATATGATTGTAGTGGTGCACCAGAAGCCATCGTTGTTGGTTCTGCCGACAAGGGTAACAGCTTCCTGGTCGCATTCTCTGCGTCTAAAGATTGGGAAACCGCCCTCGGTGATTTCGATATCTTCGCTAGCTACACCAATGCTGACGTCAATGACATCGGCTACGGCACATCCTCAACTGCGACGTCTAACTATTCTGACTTCGCAGCGTTTGATCGCCAGAAGCCACGCACCGGAACTTCTAACTTCCAAGTTGAGCACCTGCTGAAACTGCGTGCGAACTGGGAAAAAGAGTTCGTTGACGGCTATGCAACCAAAGCATCGCTCTTCGCGACACGTCGCTCTGGTCAGCCTTACAGCTACACCTTCAGCGAGAACAACGCATGTGTTCTCGACGTAGGCGGCGGCCGTTGTGCTCGTGAAAGCCGGAACGATGATGCAGGTCACCTGCTCTATGTCCCGAATGGCGCAAGCGATCCATTGTTCGCACCAACGTCATTCGGCGGCGATGCAGCAGCGCAGCAAGCATTCTTCGACTACATCAACAATTCTGAGCTGTCTCAGTATGTCGGTAGCATCGCTCCGCGCAATGGCGACAACTCTCGTTGGTCGACCATCGTTGATCTGCGTCTCCAGCAAGAACTGCCTGGCTTCCTCGAAGACCACCGCACCTTCTTCTTCCTGGATATCGAGAACCTCGGTAACCTGCTGAACTCTGACTGGGGCCGCGTTGAGCGTACCCGTTACGAATACGAGCGCGACGTTGTGTCTGCACGCATCGTCGACGGTCAGTATGAGTACTTCGACCTGAACAGCGAAGGCAGCATCAACAACCTTGAAGTGCTTTCTCAATCAGTTTGGCAAGTTCAGCTCGGCGTGAAGTACGAGTTCTAGGCTTCGCCAACAGACAACTTGGAGAGGGCGGTGCAGAATGCACCGCCCTTTTTCTTTGATTTCTCGATCAGGTGTGGCAAAGCCGCGATCATGTCCAACCCCGCACGATTTGTCCCCCCGGAATGGGCGCCACAAGCCACTGTTTGGGTCGGCTGGCCGCACGCAAGGGGTGAGTGGGGCGCCGCGTTTGACGGGGCCCGCGAAGAGATTGCAGGCTTTATTCGAGCGCTCAGCAAAGTCACACCTGTGAAGATCGCATGTGGGTCGCGCGAGGCGTTTGGTAGTGCCTGGTTCGCTTTTGAATCCGAGATCACTGCGAGCCGGGTGTACCTCCATCCAATGCCCACCGGCGATATCTGGTTGAGAGATACAGGTCCGATACTCGCGTTTGAAAATCTGGACCCAATTGCTTTGTCCTTCAAGTTCAATGGATGGGGCGGAAAATATGTGATGCCGGGCGATACGATGACCGCTGGCGGGATCGTATCTGTTGAACAGGTGCCACACGCGCATCAATCCTTCATTCTAGAAGGCGGTGCCGTTGATTTTGATGGGGCTGGCCGCCTCATGACAACCCGCCAGTGTTTGCTGAACCCCAACAGAAATGTAGCTTGGACAGAACAAGATGCTGAGCAAGCGCTGAAATCCACGTTTGGGGTTGAGACGGTTATTTGGCTGGGTGACGGCCTCTTAAAAGATCACACAGACGGCCATGTCGATAATATTGCCCGTTTCATTGGTCCGGGCCGTGTGGTGTGCCAATCGCCATCAGGACCCGACGATCCAAATGCTGCGCGCCTTCAAGACATTCAGGAAACTCTGGTGCGGGGTGGCCTTGAGGTTGTGGCAATCCCGTCACCGGGACGTGTTTTGGATGTTGCGGGAGACGTCGTCCCTGCGAGCCACACTAACTTTTTGATCAGCAATGATCACCTGTTTCTCCCGATCTATGAGAGCATATATGCGCCGAAGGCGGTCCAGGCTCTTGAGGCGGCGATGCCGGGATACAATATCGTTGCTCTGCCGGCCCGAAATATCCTATCAGGCGGGGGCGCGTTTCACTGTATGACGCAGCAAATTCCCGTTGCGCGAGAGGCTGAAGAATGAGTCGAACCATCCACGTCGCAGCCCTACAAACGGCTTTTGTCCAGGGTGATATGGCGGCGAACATCGACCGCGTCAGTGAGCTTGTTCGAACGGCAGCGAGCCAAGGCGCAGAGATCGTGCTGCCCCCTGAATTATTTAGCGACCACTATTTTTGCAAGACGCAAGAAGAACAGCATTTCGCGACCGCCTACGAATGGCCGAGCCACCCAGCGGTCTTGTCCATGCAAGATCTCGCAGCCGACCTTGGTGTTGTCATTCCGGTTTCAATTTTTGAGAAAGACGGTCCCGAATATTTCAATTCTGTGGTCGTTGTTGACTCAGATGGCACAGCCCTCGGGGTCTATCGTAAGAGTCACATTCCAGACGGACCAGGATATCAGGAAAAATTCTATTTTCGGCCGGGCAATACAGGCTTTCGCGTCTGGGACACCCTGAAGGGGCGTGTAGGGGTTGGTATATGTTGGGACCAGTGGTTCCCCGAGGCCGCGCGTGCCATGGCTCTGATGGGAGCGGATGTCTTGCTCTATCCAACCGCGATTGGCGCGGAGCCTCAGGATGCATCGCTGGACACAGCCGCGCGCTGGCGCCGAGCCATGCAAGGCCACGCCGTCAGCAACGTTATCCCTGTGGTGGCAGCGAACCGGGTTGGCGACGAAGATGGCCAACGCTTCTACGGCACCAGTTTCATCAGCGATCATACGGGTGAGGTTGTGGCGGAGCTTAATCGATCTGAAAATGGCGTCATCGTGAGTTCGTTTGATCTCGATCAAGTGGATCAAGATCGAGCTGCATGGGGATTTTTCCGTGATCGCCGGACAGATCTCTATGATGTTTTGCTTTAAGATGTAATCGGGGTATGCGCAGAATTAGGACGCGCTAGGGTTGGGAAATGGACGAATTCTTGATGATTCCGGTGACATCGCTGCTGATCGCTGCGAACGTGATTGCGAGCCTTTTTGCCCTCTCAAACACTAAATTCATGGAGAAAAACCTGTTCCATGTCGGGTCGATTCTCTCGGATCGAGAGTGGCACCGAATGGTCACCAGCGGCTTCCTGCATGGCGGTTTTCTGCACTTGTTTGTGAACATGTACGTGCTGTTTATGTTTGGTGGATTCGTCGAGCGGGCGGTTGGGCCGACGGGCTACTTGATCATCTATTTCATATCGCTCCTGGGCGGAAATGCTTGGGCTCTGCTCGAGAATAAAAACAAGCCATTCTATCGCGCTTTGGGGGCGTCCGGCGCGACGTCTGGGATTGTGTTGAGCTTTATCTTGTTCCGTCCGTTTGAGCCGCTCATGATTTTTCCGATCCCGTTCTTCATGCCAGCAGTCGTGCTAGGTTTGGCATTCGTGATTGTCTCCGCCATCCTGGCGCAACGCGAGAACAAGACGATCGGTCATGAAGCCCATTTGGGCGGCGCATTTGCAGGCTTTCTGACAACAATTCTGATCGCCCCGAGCGCGTTCTCGAGCTTCTCAACCCAAATTGCCGGCGTGCTGGGAGGCGGCTGAATTGGGCGCTGTTACGGAAACCCTCAATGCCAGGATTGAGTCTGGAGCGCTGACCCGCGACCCCGCTCAGTCGGAGGCGGCCGCAAAGCTGGATGACTTGCTAAAGCGCCTTGAGAGCGGGGGTAAAGGCGGTTGGTTCTCGAAGCCAAAAGCCGTACACGGACTCTACTTATGGGGCGGTGTTGGTCGCGGCAAATCGATGCTGATGGATGTTTTCTATGCCGCCGCACCGGTCAAAGCGATGCGGGTGCACTTTCATGAGTTCATGGGCCGGGTCCAAGATCGTTTGAACACAGCGCGCAAACGCAAAGACGTCTCAAACCCGATCTTTCCCGTCGCCAAACAATTTGCCTCTGAAGCCAAACTGATTTGCTTTGATGAGTTCCAGGTGACCCAAATTGCGGACGCGATGATCTTAGCGGGACTGTTCGAAGAACTCTTCAACCGCGGCGTTACCGTCGTCGCGACCTCCAACCGTCACCCGGATGATCTCTATAAGGATGGTCTCAACCGTCACTTGTTCTTGCCCTTTATCGACCTCCTAAAGGCGAAACATGAAGTGTTTGAGCTGGCCTCTGAGCGTGACTATCGGTTGGAGAGACTGACAGAAGCGCCGGTTTGGTATTCGATTTCAGACGGCTCAGCACCGCTGGACACGGCGTTTGAGCGGCTAACCCTGGGCGCTACACCGCAAAGCTGTGTTCTAACCGTGAAGGGGCGTAAAGTCCCCGTTACGCGCGAGGCCGCAGGCGTCGCGCGCTTCACATTTGAAGAACTCTGCGCACAGCCTCTCTGGGCGGAAGATTACCGCGCTATCGCTTCGATGTTCCACACGGTGTTGCTCGAAAACATCCCGGTTCTCAGCCCTGCAAAGCGAAATGAAGCGGCGCGTTTCGTTACCCTCATCGACACGCTCTACGAAGCCAAAGTGAAGCTTGTCGCGAGCGCCGCTGCCGAGCCTGAACAGCTTTACCCCGAAGGCGATGGAAGCTTCGAATTCCAGCGTACCGTCAGTCGTCTTCATGAAATGAGGTCCATCGAGTATATGGCCGAAGCTCATATTGTCCCGATGGACCAGAAGTAAGCTCGCATCAGCAAACGGAAACAGGGAGGGAGGAAACGTCTCACGCCCGCCAATGCGAAGAGAGAAAGCTCTCTCTGGCTGACTCTACGCGTGGGCTTTCCAACTGGATCAAAATATTTTTCCGTGCTGATAATAGGCGGAGTTATGGGCTAAGAATTTTGGATTGAAGAGGCGGCGAAATGGGCACGTTTGAGAAAGCGATGGGCATTGTTTTGATTGGCGGTATGGCAGCTTGCTCGCCGACCACGTCTTCCAATGATGCGGACTCGCCCCAATATTTTAGCGCCGCGCCTGCACTCGAGCTTTTTGAAGCGCTCAGCTCAGACGAATTGAAAGGCCGTCAAGCGGGCAGCGCTGAAAGTGCTGTGGCGCGATCGATGATCATTGATCGCTTAGAAGCTCTGGGCGTAGAGCCTGTTGGGTCATCCTTTGAGCACCCATTTAAATATGGTCCTTTCCGGGCGCCTGAGACAGGCGTCGCGGGCGCGCCGGACAAAGATGGTGTGAATGTGATTGGCTTTATCCCCGGCAGCGAGACGAGCGATGTCGCTATGGTGATCTCTGCCCACTATGATCACCTTGGGGTTCGGGACGGGGAAATCTACAATGGGACTGATGATAATGCGTCTGGGGTTGTTGGCGCGCTCGCGATCGCTGAGCACTTTTCCAAATCTGCACCCGCGCATGACGTGCATTTTGTCTTCTTCGACGCGGAAGAGGATGGGTTCGGCGGTGCACGCGATTTCATCACAGGCCCGCCAATCCCCCTGGAGCGTGTGGCGCTCAATCTAAACTTCGATATGGTTTCGCGCGGCGACAATGGCATACTCTGGGCGTCCGGCACGCATCACTGGCCAGACATGGTCCCAATGGTGAATGCCGTCGCAGAAACTGCGCCCGTGACGGTTCAGCTTGGATTTGACCAAGGCGATGGTCGTGAGGACTGGACCCTGTTGTCGGACCATGCCGTGTTCTTCCGGTCAGGGATTCCTCACATTTATTTCGGGGTCGAAGATCACCCGGATTATCATAAGCCGTCAGACGATTTCGAGAATGTCGACCAAGACTGGTTTTTGAAGTCCGTTGATACATTGATCATGATGTCTGAGGCCATGGATGAAAATCTCGGGGACATCTTTGAAATGCGCCAAGCCGCAATTGAAGACTAATGACAGATTTTCCAGCAGAAGAAATCGCTGAGAAATCAGCGAGATTTTGTGCGACTGATTTGCAGTCGCCTTGCAAATGCTTCGCACTATCATAGTCAATTGATTTTATTGAATATTTTCTTGATTTCTTTCGCGATTCCACTATCTGGCGATCATAAGTAATTTTACGGAGTCCCCCATGAAAGGCGACGCAAAAGTCATTGAGTTCCTCAACGCTGCACTCAAGAATGAGCTGACAGCGATCAACCAGTACTTCCTGCATTCTCGGATGCTGAAGGACTGGGGAGTCAGCAAGCTCGGTGAATATGAGTACAAAGAGTCCATCGAAGAAATGAACCACGCCGATTGGTTGATCGAGCGTATTCTATTCCTCGGTGGTCTCCCGAATTTGCAAGATCTCGGTAAGCTCCGCATTGGCGAGAGCGTCGAAGAAATTCTAAAATGCGATCTGGAGCTTGAGCATGATGCGATCCCACTACTGCGTGATGCGATGGGGCATTGCGAGTCAGTGCGCGATTATGTGAGCCGCGATCTCTTCGGCAAAATCCTCCATAATGAGGAAGAGCATGTTGATTACATCGAAACCCAGTTCGACCTGATCGAGCGGATCGGCATCCAGAGTTACATTCAACTACAATCTGAAGCGAACGCGCACTAGCACGACGCATTCGAAAGACTAGATCTTAGCGCGCTCGAGCATTCGGTCGAACCCGGCCCAAAACTCAGCGCGCTTTTCTGGTTTTTCCATCAAGATCTCATGCATCGCATTGTCGACTGTGATGTGTTCGCAATTCGGCAAGTGTTCTGATACGTGCGCATGGGAGCGATTGTCGACAAGCTTCTCATCCGCTGCGCTGGCGACAAAGATCGGAATATCGATCGCGCCGAGCACGCTCGGTTTTGAAAAGCTGTTGAAGATGTCCAATGACGCTCCCAGCCAACCCCAGGTGACAGGCCCGAGCGAAAGTTCAGGCGCTGCATCAGTCAGGTCTCTATTGATTTGCCAGTGTGCCTCATCATAGGTCACGACATTGTCTTCAAATCGCTCCGGCGGACCAGGCTTTTGCGCGAAATCATCGGACCGGCCCATGACGCGCATCGCCCAGATGAAATAGCGCTGCACGCGTCCGAGTGGTAGGCCCCACATCGGCGCGCAGAATGCAGCGGCATCAACTTTCACAAGGCCTTGTCCAATCGCGGCCAGCGCAATTGCTCCGCCCATCGAGTGGGCTAGCGACACGTAGGGTCGCGGAAGCTCGTCCATCGCGTCTAGACCGTTGCGAAGGGCACCCATGAAGGTCTCAAACCGGTCGATATGACCTTTTTGCGGGTCATCGAGGAGGCGTTCTGAAAGTCCTTGTCCCGGCCAATCGATGATCAAGACGGCAAAGCCGCGCTCTTGAAGCTCGCGAGCCACCTCAAAATACTTCTCGATGAACTCTGTCCGTCCTGGGCACACAATCGCCGTGCCGCGCGGGGCCGCTGCTGTGGCAGGGGCAAGGCAGGCGCGTAGTTTTCGGCCACCAATCCCCTCAAACCAAATGATCCGAGCGCCTTCAGGACGCGGATTGCCGGGAACATCAACGATGCGATCTTCGGTTTGTGTGGCCATAATAGTGTCCCAAAAAGTAAGAGCCTCACCCCGCGTGTAGGCCGGATGAGGCTCTCAATCAATTCTATGAGCGGTCAAGCTTAAGAGAGCTTGCTCATGATGCTTTGCAGCTGCATGGCCACTGACATGTCCCCGAGGACTTTCAGTTTGCCCTGCATGAACGCCATGGTCGGGTCCATTTGGCCAGCTGCGAGTTTCGCGAAGTCGTCCCAATCGACCTTAACAGTCGCATCGGCTTCAGCGTCGTCATTGTTTGCAACACCAGCTGCGCCATCGATGAACAGTTTGCCGATATCACCAAAGTCGAACTTAACTTTCTTAGCGAAACCGCTGTCACCGCCTGCAACCGCAGCAGCTGCTTTTGATGTGAGTTCTGCGAGATCCATTGGGATGCCCTCCTAATTATTGTCTCAGGCGTTGATAAAGCAGGCCAAACAGGGCTCGGCAAGGGTAACGTTGACGTCAACTGTAGGAACTTGAAAGCGCTTCCTAATTTTCCAAACAAGTTTTGCGCTTGACCCATCGCGACGGAAGGTTTCGAAACAGTCCTCATGTCATGGGAAAAATCGATTGAAGAACTCCGCAAACGCGAACGCTTGGCGGAGAATATGGGGGGCGAGGAGCCCGTCTCACGCCAAAAGGGTCGCGGCAAACTCACCGTTCGTGAGCGCGTCGCGTTTTTAGCCGATCCGGGAAGTTTCCACGAGATCGGCAAGATTGCGGGCCGGGCCACTTACACCCAGGACGAAGAGCTTGAGACCTTTATGGCCTCCAACTCCGTCATGGGTGTAGTGGCCCGGCCCGCAATCTTGCCGATCTCGTGGAAACTTCCCGGATCGGCTAAAAACGCGACGCGCTC
>JBCBGS010000036.1:0-20776 GCA_038526515.1 Pseudomonadota bacterium
AGGGTCTGTTAACCTCCGACGGGAAACAGAGCTTCTATGCATATTACACTGATAATATAGGTAATTTTGGCAGACCAAACCGTGGAGATCAACGGTCGGTGTGGCGCCCCTATATATAAAGCAATGCGCGATCGAGCTATGCTGGAACGATGTCGCTCGTTTTGAGAAACCCTAGTGAACGGTCGCCAGAACTAAAATTGAAGAGCTTCTGGCGACCGGTCAGATTATTTCATGAGCGCTTTGCAAGCGATGTTAGAGAGACCCGACTCTTACTCGGTGCTCTCACCGCCGCCGCTTGAATCACCAGCATTGTCAATCTCAGTTGAGATTTCTTCGAATGTTGTTTCGACTGAACCGCCGACCGCGCTAACAGCGCCGATAATGGCAACAGCAATCAACGCTGCAATCAAACCGTACTCGATTGCGGTAGCGCCGGATTCGTTTTGGAAAAATTTGGGCAAGGGGAGACTCCACTCGTTACAAGTTTAGTCCCCTAGACGCTCGGGTTTCCCCGAATGCAGCCACCCTTAGATGCCGGCTCTCAAGATACGTTAAATCGAAAGATCAAATCCGCGATAAAATATTCATCTCTTTTTAACCATAAAAAATCGCTCGAATTCGCCCCCTTCTTGTCTCGGGAGACGGCCCTTTAGGATTCAGATAACCTCTTTCAGGCATTTATAGCGCAACAGTTTGGAGTGCTCGAAAGATGTCCTTGTCTAAAATCGCAATTTCAGCAGGCCTAGCAGCTGCGTTCAGTTTCGCCGCGCACGCCGCGCACGTCACAGTTGAAGCCGGTAAGGCTAAAGCGATTAAGTTGTCTGAGAACGCCGAAAGCGTCATCATTGGCAACCCAAACATCGCTGATGTTGCGGTCCACAATGACAAACTCTTGTTTGTCACGGGCAAATCGTTCGGCACCACAAACTTGATGATCTTCGACGCCCAGGGAAATACAATCCACTCGTCAGACGTTGTTGTCACTGCGAACACCACGACTTGGGTTTCGGTGAAACGCGCTGGCGAGAATTTCACATATGATTGCTCACCATCCTGCCGCCCGACATTGTCTGCGGGTGATAACGGTCAGCACTACGAAAATGTCGGCGAGCAGTTGCTCATGCAAAAAGAGTTGAACAGCGACGACTAAGCGCTTCGCGCTCACAGGACAAAAAACCGGCTCTGGATCAGAGCCGGTTTTTTTGTTTCGATAAATCGTGTGATTAGCGGCGATCGTTCGTTGCTGCTTCAGCTTCCGCTAGGGCTGTGTTCTGAGCATCAATCGCAGCATCATGGGCTGCATCTACACTGACAGAAAATAGAGCTTGCTCTGGCTCGCCGACAGGCCCAGCAGATCGATTGCCCAGGCGCCATTGAAACGCGCCTGCATCCCGCACGGTGATGGTCCATCCAGCACCCGCTCTTGGGAAGTAGGTCTCCCCGGCCCGCATATCGCGGCTGCGGAATACGGTGCCATCAGAGCCGCGAACTTCAATCCACGCTGACTCAATCGCTCGGATCGAAAACTCTTCGCGCACATCTGAAGATAGAACCGTCGATCCCGCATCTCGATCAAAAGCTGGCGCCAATCGCGCAGATATCGCGAGTGGATCCTCAGACGGACTGTCTGACGGTGAGGTCAACAAGGAGACTGCTCCGACGATGACGCCAATGGCCGCAAACGCGCCGCCACCAATCAAGACGGATCGAACCGGAAATTTGAAGCCATCGCGCTGAACGCGCATGGACGCAACATTTGTGACGCCGCGATCCTCGGCGAATGCAGCGACGATATCATCCTCAGGCAATCCTAAGAAGCGCGCATAATTGCGCGCCTGAAGGCGCAAGATGCTTGCAGGAATATGGTCTGTGTCTTCTGCTTCCAAAGATGCGAGCGTCTCTTGAGACTGGCGCGTTGTCCGCGCGACATCGCGCAACTCAAGTTGTTTTTCCTCGCGCGCCTGACGCAGAATGACGCCAACACTTGGCGCTTCTAATTCGTCGGTCGGATCAGCGAGAACAGGCTCGGTCACGGGCTCAATTTCATCGTTTGGCAGTTTAGACATCGTTCAGAACTATACCTTGTACACGCGCAAGCTCTAACACTCCGTTACGCAATGCAGGATCTCGCTTATGCAAGAGGTCTGCAAAAGCCGGGCCGAAACTGGCGATGTCCAATGATCGCAGCATTCGCTTCACAGGTCCAATGCCTCCGCCAGGCATCGAAAGACTGCGATAGCCAAGCCCAATCAAGCATAAGGCTTCCAGCGGGCGCCCTGCCCCCTCACCGCAGATTGAAACAGGCACACCAACCCGCTCACAAGTCTCAAAAACCTGCGCAAGAAAGCGCATGACGGGCCGACTTACGAAAGGATATCGATCTGACACAAGCGGGGTCATACGATCGGCAGCGTGGAAGAATTGCAGCATGTCATTCGTCCCAATCGAAACGAAATCGACCTCACCGGCGATATCTTCGAGGGCGAAAGCAAAGGCAGGCGTCTCGAGCATTGCCCCGACTTTGAGCTCACTTGGCCCCTCATAGCCGCGCGATTTACCCCACTCGACCTCCTCTAAAAGCATTTGTTTAGCTTGGCGGAACTCGTGCGCGCTTGTCACCATCGGGAACATCGCAGAAAGCGGCTTGCCCTCCCCTGCTCTCAGCAAAGCGCGTAGCTGTCGTCTAAAAAGACCAGGCCGGTCCAATGCGAAACGGATAGATCGCCAGCCGAGGGCCGGGTTCTCTTCGCGCGCATCATTGAGATTCGGGAGAAGCTTGTCGCCGCCAAGGTCCAGTGTCCTGAAATAGACAGGTCGTCCGTCCGCCGCGCTCAAAACGTGTTTGTAAAGCTCGATTTGATCTGTGACGCTCGGCAAACGCTCCGACATCAAGAACTGGAATTCAGTCCGGAACAGCCCAATCCCCTGTGCGCCCGTGCTATCAAGATGCTCAGTATCGAGCCCAAGACCGGCGTTGAGCATCAAGCGAACAGGAACGCCATCTTTCGACTCGGTCGGTTCGTCACGAAGCGCCGCATAGAGTGCCTGGCGCTCGCTGAGCACAGCTTGGCGATTATTGTAAGCGTTCAGAAGGTCTTCGTCTGGGCGCAGGTGTACGCGTCCATCTTCGCCATCAACAATCACCCGGTCGCCGCGCGAGACGTGCGTCAGCAAGCCATCGATCCCGCCAACCGTGGGAATACCGAGTCCGCGGGCCACAATCGCTGCATGGCTCGAGGTTGCGACTTCTTCTAAAATAATCGCGGCGAAACCTGCTTTGCCATAATCGAGCAATTCAGCAGGCCCAAGCCGCCGCGCAATCAGAATTTCTGGATCATCTGCACTCGGCTTATCATTCGCGTGCGGGTTTTCAGTGCCTGCCAGCATACGCAGTAGACGGTTATCCAAATCTTCCAGGTCATGCAGGCGCTCGCGCAGATATGGGTCTTTCACCTTCTCAAAGCGTGCTCGGTGTTCCCGGCGCAGACGATCGATCGAGGCTTCTGCGGACAACCCGCCTCTCACGCCTTCGCGGAGCTTTTCGGCCCAGGTTGGGTCTGAAGCCAGCAGTTTATAGGCTTCGATGACCTCACGTGGCTCACCCCAGAGACCACCAATCTCAGCGGCCAAAAGGCGATCGATAGAGAGATGCAGCTCTTCCAGCGCATTCTCGAGCCGGTGTTCTTCGATCTCAGGATCTTCGGCAAAGAACCGCGCAGCCGGAATAACTGGGTCATGCAATCGAACACGCCCCATTCCAAGGCCGCCGCACAAGCTGCGTCCTTGTAAATTGACAGATCGCCCTTCGCGCGCCGCTTCGGTCTGCTCAGCGCCCGAGCCGGATGCTGGGACGATTTCAGCCAGAACCATGGCGATGGTTTGCAGGCTATCAATCTCATCATCCTGATAGATCCGCTCGGTTCGGTTCTGAACCGTCAGGACGCCGATCACCAGACCACCTTTTAAGATCGGCACACCAAGGAACGCGTGGTACGGGTCTTCGCCGGTCTCAGGCCGATAAGAGAATTTTGGATGGCGCGGCGCGTCTTGGATCGAAACAGGCTGCGCCGTTTGCGCAATCTGGCCGACCAAGCCTTCATCAATCGCCAGAAAAGTCCGATTAATCGCGTCTTCGCGTAGACCCTCAGTGGCGATCAGCTCCATCCGGTCATCGTCTGTTCGCCGGTAGATCGAGCAAACATCCGCGACCATTGTCCCAGCGATCAGCCGCACGACCTTTAACAGCCGCGCTTCTGTGTCTGCTTCGGCCGCCATAACCGACCGAAGTCGGTTCATAAGAAGCCGGGGGATGGAAAAGCTATCAGGCATGCCTGGGCTCAGATGGGGGGTTCACCTAGCTCGCGTCAAGGTCAAACGCGGTGTGAAGCGCGCGGACTGCGAGTTCGGTATAATCCGTATCGATCAGGACCGAAATCTTGATCTCAGAGGTTGAAATAACGTCGATGTTGATATTCTTCCCCGCAAGCGCGTCGAACATGGTCTCGGCAACACCGGTATGAGATTTCATTCCGACGCCAACAACCGAGACTTTCGCGACATCCCGGGCCACTTCCATATTGTCGAAGGTGACTGTTTCGCGATTGGCTTCGAGGACCCGCTCTGCCTTTTCGCTGTCCCCGCTGGTACAGGTGAAAACCATATTCGCGCGGCCCTCACCACGTGCATTTGCCTGTACGATCATGTCGACATTGACGCCTTCGCGCGCCAGCAGAGCAAACAATTGCGAAGATGTACCTGGCTTATCCGCCATGCCGTACAGCGTGATCTTGGCTTCGTCCCGTGAATAAGTAACGCCGTTTACAACCTGTTTTTCCACGATCTCATCCTCATTGCAGATCCAAGTCCCGGGATTTTCATCCTCGGGCTCAGCAAAACTTGATAGCACCCGAAGCGGCACCTGATGGTTCATTGCGAGCTCAACCGAGCGCGTTTGCAGCACTTTTGCGCCCAGCGACGCCATTTCGAGCATTTCTTCATAAGACACACGCGGCAGTCGGCGCGCTTGCGGCACGATACGGGGGTCGGTCGTGTAGACGCCGTCAACGTCCGTGTAGATATCACAGGGCACCGACCCAAGCGCAGCAGCAACGGCCACAGCCGTTGTGTCAGAGCCGCCGCGTCCAAGCGTTGAAACGCGTCCTTCATCGGTGACGCCCTGGAAACCGGCGATCACAGCGATTTCGCCTGAATCAATAGCCGCGCCGAGACCGCTATCCTCATCAAAGCCATCAATACGAGCAGCGCCGTGGCCTTCGCGCGTCTTCATTCTCATTTGCCAGCCAAGCCAGCTTCGCGCTTTGAGGCCGCGCTTCCGAAGCGATAGCGCTAGCAAGCCACTGGTGACCTGCTCTCCTGACGCAACAACCACATCATACTCGTCATCAAACGCATCACCGACGACGCCGGTTCCTGCAGCGCCTTTTGCGAGCGAAACGAGCTTATTCGTCTCGCCCGACATGGCTGACACGATAACCGCGATTTTCTCGCCGTTTGCGGCGCGATGCGCCACGATATCAGCCACATGGGAGATGCGGTCGAGATCTGCGACGGAGGTTCCGCCAAATTTCAGTACAGTGCGCGCCATTGCCGCCTCGTCAAAACATACCATCTGCGATGAAGTAAGCAGGCGCTTCCTTAAAGGGCTCGGCGCGAAATCGCAATTAGGATAGCTAAACTCATGACAGCTGCCACGAAGACCGCTCAAAATTCGCCCACACGGCCGAGTATCGACCCTAGCGAAGTCGCCAAATTCACGGCCATGGCCGCTGAATGGTGGGACCCAAAGGGCAAGTTCCGCCCGCTGCACAAGTTTAATCCCGTACGGTTAGGATTCATTCGCGACACCGTGGAATTCCATTTTGGCTTAGATTCAGGCGCGAAACGCCCATTTGAGGGCTTACGATTCCTGGATATCGGTTGCGGCGGCGGTTTGGTCAGTGAACCGATGACTCGCCTGGGCGCCAGCGTCACAGCTGTCGACGCAAGCGAAGCGAATATCAAAACTGCGATGACCCATGCCGAACAAGGCGGCCTCAATATCGATTTCCGTGCTGGTACGGTGGAGGAACTGATTGAGGGCGGCGAGCCGCCGTTTGATGTGGTCCTGAACTTGGAAGTGGTCGAGCATGTCGCAGATCCAGCGCAATTTCTGAAAGACTGCGCCGGGCTCGTGAAACCCGGTGGTTTAATGATTGTAGCGACCCTGAACCGTACGGCAAAAGCGTTCGCGCTGGCTATTGTCGGGGCGGAGTATGTGCTCGGTTGGTTGCCGCGCGGCACGCATGAGTTCGAGAAATTCTTGCGCCCAGGCGAAATCGAAGCTCCTCTCCGCGAGGCCGGACTAAACGTTGAAGCGGCGCAAGGGGTGAGTTTCAATCCACTCAGCGATCAGTGGCGCCTCTCCGGCGACACCAAAGTCAATTATATGATGGTGTCGCATCGACCGGAGGCGTAACGCCATGGACAGTCTCCCAACCCCGGGTGCGGTGCTCGACTATTGGATTGGCGCCGCTACCCATGATCATTTGGCGGCAAACCGATTGCACAAACGCTGGTTCACTAAATCAGCGGAGACCGACGCATTCATTGACACCCAATTTGGAGCTCTCTTGGAAGCTCTGAACGACGGTTTGGCCGACACGTGGTTCGAAGCAGGCGCTAGGCAAACACTCGCAGCCGTGATCGTCTTGGATCAATTTAGCCGTAACATCTATCGCGGGACGCCGCAGGCGTTTGCCTATGATGGATTGGCGCTAAGGCTTTGCAAAGCCGCCCTTGCGCGTGGGGATGCCTCGCAGCTCACAGAGGTTGAACGCTCATTTCTGCTGATGCCGCTGGAACACTCTGAAGCAATTGTCGATCAGGACGCTTGCGTGGCGGCATTTGAAGCGTTGGCATCGGCCAGCCGCCCAGCATTTCAGCCCCTGATTTTCAGCTCCCTCGATTATGCCCATCAGCACCACGCCGTGATTGAACGGTTTGGGCGTTTTCCCCATCGCAATGCGATTTTAGGCCGAGAGAATACTGCCGCCGAGACAGAGTATCTCAAACAACCGGGGTCAGGATTTTAACAAGATCACTCAGACGGAAGCACATCCAAAAGCTCGATCTGGAACATTAGATCAGCATTTGGTGGAATGACTCCATCAATACCCGTTTCTCCATATGCGAGCTCAGACGGGATATGGACAAGATATCGATCCCCAGCACGCATCATCATCAAGGCTTCCGAGAAACCCGCCACGAAGCCACCGGCTGAATGCTCGACGGGACCACCCGCGGACCACGAACTGTCGAAAAACTCGCTCGTTTCGGCGAAACGCCCCTCATAGTGAATGCGAACCTGATCTGTCTCAGAGGGACTTTCGCCCGCCGAATCACCCGCTTCCAGGACAACGATGGAGAGGCCGCTTGGCAGCGTTTGGACCCCGTCTCGCTCGGCATCCCATGGGAAATTGGCTTGCCAGCCCGCCATATCAGGGCCCGTGCTCCCTACAGGCGCCGCCGGCTCGGCCGCCGCAACCCGCTCAACCTGGTTGGCGGACAAGAAGCCATCGAGCTTCACACGGTAGACCAAATCAGATCCAGCGGGGATCAAATCGCCCAGTGGCTCGTCCCCAAAGGCCTGTGCGGATGGCACATAGACCAACCATTCATCACCGGGGTTCATCAGGCTGACCGCTTCTGCCCAGCCATCGATGAGTTCGGACATGTCATAAACGCTGGGCTCGCCGCGCGCATATGAGCTGTCGATTAAAGTGCCATTGGCGGCCAGGAAGGCCTCATAGCTCACAACGATCGTAGCGTCGGCGGCTGGAGACCCTTCAGCCATATCCCCATTCTGAATGGGAATGTAGCGGACGCCCGTCGCCGTTTTATTCATGCTTGCGCATTCAGCCGGGAATGGCGGCGCGAACGGAGCTGGGCCACTGCTTAAAACAGGACAATCCGGCAGTCCGCCGCCCCCGAAGATCCCGCCCGCATTTGTCGGGAGCGACACGTCCGGAAGCGATGCACACCCGGCCAAACCAATGGCCGAGACACTTACGGTCATAATTTTGAAGTTGCGGATCATTTTAAAGCCCCTCTCAGTAAAACGCTCCGTTCGAGCTTACCTACTCGACTGGCACGACGTCCATTAATTCTACCTCAAAATTCAAGGCAGCATTTGGTGGAATTGGGCCATTGCCTGCTGGCCCATAGGCCAGATTGCCTGGAACATGGACGAGCCAACGGTCGCCAGGCTTCATCAATTGTAGCGCTTCAACCCAGCCTGGAATGACGCGATTGGCCGGAAACAGTGCTGCTTCGCCGCGTTTAAAGGCACTATCGAAAACCTCTCCGCCTTCGTCGAACCGGCCTTCATAATAGACAACAACACGGTCCGAGCCTTTTGGGCTGGTTCCCGCTTCGTCGCCGCTTGCGAGGACAACATATTCGAGACCCGTTCCCGTTTTTTGGATTTCCGGCAGATCAGAGTTCCATGGCGTGAACTTATCCCATGCCGCATCATCGGTGGCGCGTGGTTCTGGAGCTTTTACGACTTGCTGAAGCTCAACGCGGAAGATCAGATCATCGCCTGGTTTGATTTTGCCGCCCGGACGCGGACGGTCACCATAGCCAAGCTCGGTTGGGATGTAGAAAATAAACTCATCGCCAACAGACATGAGCTGCAGACCCTCGGTCCAGCCCGAGATCACTTGGTTGACGCCGAACGTTGCGGACGATCCACGCTCATAGGAACTATCGAACACTGTGCCATCGACCAGGCGGCCATCATACATAACGCTGACCCGGTCACGCGGTCCTGGCGTATCGCCGCCCTCTTCGCCTTCGCGGACGATCACATATTGCAGACCGCTCTCGGTCGTCTGCACGCCATCGCGTTCGGCATCCCATGGGATATAGCTGGCGAGCGGGTCGTTCGGGTCGATAGGGTCCATGGTTTCTCCACCACATGCTGCGAGAAAGAGGCCGCCAAGGGCCACGAGAAGAGTGCGCAAGACGATTGCTCCTGAAATGATTGGCGTTGTCTAGGACGCTTTCAGATCGCTGTCATCTAACGAATGCGGTAGGATTTAGGGCGGGATGCCCCCCGAAACACAAGCGTTTGCGTTTCACCATTAAGGCGAACGTTCACACGATTGGTCTGGTTTGGGATCGCATCCATCATGACCGTGTTTGAAACATCGAGCTCAGCCGTCTCAGCTGGGATCTCACCTTCCAGATAGACCCAGTAATACCCGCGCTCCACTTCTCCGCCCAGCAGCGTTAGATCCACCGGCTCGCCCGTGGCAGGATCCGCAAGCGAAAAGCGAGTAGCGACATAGGCTTCGAGCTTCTCTTGAGCCGCTCGATCACCATATAAATCCGCACGTGCCCCAAGCACATTCATCAATGTGCTCTCAGCATCATGGATGGCCAAGCGGTGAGCGACTTCGACACGGCATCCCTCGACCGAACAATCGGTCTCGGCCCCGTTGGCTTTGATGAGGAGTTCAGTAAAGGCGACCGCCTGTTCATGCGCGCTCGCACCGCAGAAAGGAGCGGCCGCAAACGCGGCCGCTAGTATTAGAGATCGAAGAAAAGACTGCACCTCTTACTCCTCCGCACCGTCATCGGTGTCTTCCGCTGCATTCTCATCATCAGCCTCCTCGTCGTCACCGTCTTCGTCGGTTTCCAACTCAGTTTTGATGTCTTGCATAATGTCGCGGCGATCATAGCTAAACGGCGCACGGAATTTGAACGATTCCACCCGAGACGGCGTGATGCGGCGCGGATAGTAATTGTTTTCGATATCCGCATCGGCGGTTTCCCATTCCGGGTCGACGACGATTTGAGCCAGCTCTTTGCCTTTTTCAAACACCAGGAGCTTGCTCACGCGGTGCGGGTTTCGGCGCCAAATCTCGGCCGGAATGTACATGCGCTCAGTCGTGCCATCGGTGAATTCAAGGCCGAGAATGATTGGCATTACGAGCCCGCCAATGTTTGAAAACTCAAGGGCGTAATACTCTGCGTCTTCGGCAACCGCGCGATCAAAAACCGCTCGGTCGAGCTCATCCAAGCCCTCGAGGAAGTTTTTGTAATCATTCCGGTCTTTGTTCGTGACCGTATAGATATCGTTCTCGTCATAGAAATCGCGAATATCTGGGAACCGTTCGACCCAAGTCTCCAGGCCCTCTTTTTCGTTGAGCGCAACGCCAACTTTCTTCGGCTGGCTCGCAACATCCGCGCGCAGACGCTCAAGATCAATGTCAGGATCTTCAGTGTTCATTTCCATATGGAACACACGGTCAAGCGAGATATCGACATGGTCGGTCGTGTAGAACCAACCGCGCCAGAACCAATCCAAATCGACGCCTGACGCTTCTTCCATTGTGCGGAAGAAATCGCTTGGCGTTGGGCGTTTAAATTTCCACCGGCGTGAATATTCGCGGAACGCAAAGTCAAACTTCTCGCGACCAAGGATCGTATCGCGGAGAATGTGCAGCGCCGCAGACGGCTTGCCATAAGCGTTCGGGCCCAGCTGCAACACGCTGTCCGATTGGGTCATGATCGGGACCTGATTGTCCGAAACCATATAGTAAATCAGATCGCGCGGCAGAGAGCGTGTCCATGGAATATTGGGATCCCACTCATAACCCGCAACACTGTCGAGGAAGCTATTGTGCCCCTCATCCATCCAGGTCCATTGGCGCTCGTCTGAGTTCACGACCATTGGGAAATAGATATGGCCGATCTCATGGATGACCACGCCGATCAGGAAGCGCTTCTCAGCCATTGTATAGGTTCGAGAACCATCGTCCTGAAGCGTTGTCCGAGGACCGTTAAAGGTGATCATCGGATATTCCATACCGCCGACAGGCCCGTTGACGGACTGTGAGGTTGGGTAGGGATAATCAAATGCGAACCGGTTGTAGACATCCATCGTGTGGATGACCGCCGTGGTAGAGTATTTCTGCCAAAGCTCACCACCCTCTTTCGGGTAGAAAGACATCGCCATAACGTTTTCAAACTCAGCGCCAGGCTGTTTGAACCCTTGCGCGTCCCAGGCAAACTTACGAGAGCTCGCCCAAGCGAAGTCACGAACATTATCGGCTTCAAACTTCCAGGTTTTTGACCCGGTTGGGTTTGAGCTTTCATTCGCTTCCGCTTCTTCGGGTGTCACGACAAAAACTGGACGATCGGCATCTTCAGCGTCGGCAAGGCGTGCACGCTGTGTCGATGTCAGGACCTCGCGGTCATTCTGCAGAACACCAGACGCGGACACGATATGATCGTTTGGGACGGTAATTTCGACGTCATAGTCACCAAACTCGAGCGTAAACTCGCCGCTGCCGAGGAATTCCTTATTGTGCCATCCCTCATAGTCTGAATACGCAATCATGCGCGGGAACCATTGGGCAACGAGGAAAATATCGTTGCCGCCTTCGCGCTCATCATCCGGGAAATGCTCATAGCCAGCGCGGCCGCCCATGGCTTTTTGTTCGATCAGATTATAGGCCCAATCGATCTCGAAACTGGTGCTTCTGCCTGGTGCCAGAGGACGCGGCAGATCGATGCGCATCAGCGTCCCGACAATCGTGTTTGGCAAAGCATTGCCCCGCGTGTCGGTCACGCGCGTGATGTCATAGCCATACTCATTGTCGGCTTGCGATTGCATCCGGCGCAGAGACCTAAGTGTGATTTGAGGCGTCGGCGCTTGGCGTGCGTTTACTGAGCCCGGCGCTTTCGCAGTGAAGGTCCGAGTCATTTCCGCGATGGAATCCTCGCGGAACCGGTTCTGATCGAGCTGCAGCCACAGATAGCGAAGCGTATCCGGCGAATTGTTCTTGTAGGTAATTGTCGACGATGCCGTCAGGCGCCGCGCTGGCTCATCCAAGCTGACCTTGATGGAATAGTCCGCTTCCTGCTGCCAATATTCGTGGCCAGGTTCACCAGCGGCGTTCCGATAGACGTTCGGGCTTGGGAGCACCTCGTCTAGCTGTCGAAACTTATCTTCAAAATCGCCTTTGGTTTGTTGAATTCCTTGAGCTTCTGCTCCGGAAATCGTCAGCGCGGTTACGAGCCCTGCCAACAAAAATCGCATGTGTTATGCCTCTGATCTAAAATCCACTTAATGGTTAACAAAGACAGCAGATTCTCTAACTAATCTTTAAAATTACCGACTTGATCTCAGAAAAATTAACGGGTTCGCGGTGGGTACCCAGCGCGGGTCAGCGCGTCGATCACATCTTGCGTATGCTGAGCGTCGCGCGTTTCCATCATGATATCGAACTCCGCCCCCTTCGCAGGCACATCGAGCGCAATGCGATTGTGAGTGACTTCGACTATGTTCGCGCCAGCATCCCCGATCACTTGCGAGACAAGCGCCAGCAGTCCAGGCCGGTCATCCCCGATGATTCGGATATTCACCAAGCGATTGTCGCGAACGAGCGCGCGGGTCAGAACCGACGCCAAGAGACGCGAGTCGATATTTCCGCCGCACAGCACCAAGCCAACGCGGCGGCCGGTGAACTTTGCCGGATGGGCCAGCATCGCCGCGAGGCCAGCGGCGCCAGCACCTTCTGCGACCGTTTTCTCGATATCAGCGAACAGCGTAATCGCGCGTTCGATATGCTCTTCTTCCACCAAGACCACATCGTCCACGAGTTCGCGAACCACTTTCTCTGTCAGCGCACCAACATCCTTCACCGCGATCCCTTCCGCGATCGAGGCCCCGCCGGTCTTTGGCTCTCGCCCTTCGAGGCGGGCGCGCATGCCTGCATACATGGAGGCTTCAACACCAATCACGCGAAGGAAGCGATTATGATCCTTAGCGGCCGTTGCGATACCAGAAATCAAGCCACCGCCGCCAATCGGAACGATCAAAGTATCGAGCTCAGGATTATCCTCGAGCATCTCAAGGGCAATGGTCCCCTGTCCGGCCATGATCTCAGGATCATCAAAGGGATGGATCCAGGTCAGCCCCTCTTGCTGGCGAAGGTTTTGAGCGTGGGCATTCGCTTCGTCGAACGTATTTCCTTCCAGAACGACACGCGCTCCAAAGGCTCGCGTATGCTCAACCTTATTAAACGGCGTCGTCACCGGCATAACGATGGTGACCGGAATGCCTAATCGACGCCCGTGATAGGCAACGCCTTGTGCATGGTTGCCCGCTGACGCCGCTACAACACCCGCTTCTTTTTGCTCGTCAGTGAGGCGCGCCAGCTTGTTTAGGGCGCCGCGTTCCTTAAACGCCGCCGTGAATTGAAGGTTCTCAAACTTTACCCAAACCTCAGCGCCCGTAATCTCAGACAGCGTCTTAGAATGGCGCATAGGTGTGCGCTCAATCTGACCGCTGAGGATTTCAGCGGCTGAGCGAACGTCATCGATTGAGATTGGCAAAGATTTGGTCATGGTCTTCGTCTTCATTTGGTCAGCGCGCACTCCTAGTGCGCCGCTCATGAAAATGGAAGCTTTCAATCTGTAAAGCTTGAGTTTACGAGAGCCGCGATGAGCAAACAAAACTCTGATTTAGTCACGGTTGGCGTGATTTTAGGCGCCCATGGCGTACGCGGGGATGTCCGCGTGAAAAGCTTTACCGCTGAGCCTGAAGCCGTTTTTGAGTATGCGCCATTTTTATCCGAGCAAGGCGAGGTTCTGATCGAGCCGACCTCTGTTCGAACCGGCAAAGATCATTTCATCGTGTCGCCTAAGACAAAGCGGCAGAAAGAAGAATGGGACGGAATGAAAGGCGGCAAGCTTTATGTGCCGCGCGATGCTCTTCCTGAGGTCGATGAAGACGAGTTTTACATCGAAGATCTCGTTGGCCTCGACGTTTATGCAGGCGGAGAGACACCCCTGGGGCGCGTCAAAGCAGTGCTTAATCATGGCGCCAGCGACTTGGTTGAGATCCAGGTCTCAGGTCAGCCAAAACCAGTCCTCATCCCCTTCACGTTCGAAGATGTGCCAACGGTCGACCTCGCCCTCGGGCGTATCGTTGTTGCAAATTTCGACCTTTGGGCAGACGAGTCTCGTCCGGAAGACGACTAAGCGAACACGTCGCTTGCGCCGGCTTTCTCCAAGAATTCAGCGAAACCCTCAGCGGACTTCGCAGACTCCATCGCTTTTGTGACGGATTTGAACGCGCGCGCCGCATAATGCTGCGTGACCTGCTCATAAGCTTTGCCGTCTAGCTTGAGCGAAACCCGCTCAGCTTTTGCCTCAGCAGCGTCCATGTTGGCTTTGGCCCATGGCAGGTAAGTTGCCGCAACCTCGTCTTTGAACAGAGGCAGCAGCGTTTCTTCAAGCTCTGCCAGCGGCACGAATGGCCCCCCGGCTTTTGGCTCTTCCATAAATTCGCTCCAGGCCGTTACGAAAGGTGCACGGGCGCGCAACCATTCGCCAGGCGTTGGGTCCATCAAAAGCTGTGCAACCTGACCCGCAATCGCAAAGTCGGCAGAGGATGGACGACCACCAAACAAGAACAAGCTTTTTTCCAGGTGCGCGTTCAGAAGCGTGAAGAAGCGCTCAAAGCTTGGCTTCAGCGTTTTCTCATTCTTCTTTTCGATCCCGACCAAAGGCAGGCGATCACGCATCCGCTTGACGATTTGATCGCGCGTTTTCTTTTTCGCACGCGGCAGTTCACCGTCTAGGAGCTGTTCCATTGTGCGCTCGCCAGCGAGTTCGCGATCTGGTTTCTGCCCCCAGCGATTGAAAAACATCAGCTTGTTGAGCCACTCATCCGCATAGTCTTCGAGAATCAAAGCAAGCGCGGCGCAGGCTGGATCATCTGGAACAGCAGATGGCTCCGCATGATCCGCTTCGACCGTCGCAAGAATGCTGGTTGAATCTTGGTTGGCTGGACGATTTGGCGACAGCAGCAGTGGGACTGTCGGCACGCGCGCAAGGGCGGCGAATTCTTCATCTGTCGCTTTGCTGCGAACGATCCAATCAAACTCCACGCCTTTATAACGCAGGAATGACCGCACTTTCAGCGAGTAAGGTGAAGTTTCGGCCCCGAATAGACGGTAGTTGGTCATATCGATCTCTTTGCGACTCAGGCGCGTGATTTAGGACAAGCATGACCGACTGCCAAGTCGAATAAAGCGGTGGCGCGGCGAGGGGTCCCGCGCCACCCATTTCACAAGCCTGATTAGGCCGGCTTGCGGAATTTCAGCGTCATGCGGTTTGACTCGCCAATCGCATCATAGGCGGCGCGCTCTGGCGTGCCCTCTTCTGTGCCTGAGCGAGAGGGTGGCAGACGCCAAACAAACTCTTCCTCCGATGGCACATCAGCTGCATTGGAATTGACGTCCGAAGATCCGACATATTCAAACCCAGCCGCTTCAAACGCAGCGACAACTGCAGACTTTTTCAAGTAGCCATTGCTTCCGTTTGCCCACTCATCGCTATTGGTTTCAGGACCACTATGCTGAACCACACCGGCGATGCCGCCTGGCTTGAGCACACGGAACGTTTCGGACAGCGTGTCGCCCATATAGTTGGTTTCTTCATCCGTGAACCGGTTGAGATTGTGGAGCGCACGAATAAACAGAACCGCGTCCACTTGTCCGCTCGCATCTTCTGGCATGGCCGCCAGGTATGTTGACGCAATCCCGGCGCCTTCGACACCCCATTCAGCGGCTTGAGTCGGCCAGTTTGCGGTGCGTTCAACACGCGTTGCCGCCCACTCTTCGCCGAAGCCAAACTTGCCCCAAAGATCATCTGGGTAATGCGCGCCGATGAGCGTGCCTTCATCGCCGAGATATGAGATCAGAATTTTGGAGTACCAGCCGCCGCCCGGCAGAGCTTCTGCGACCGTCATGCCAGGCTCGACGCCGAAGAATGCCAAAGTCTCAGCTGGGTTCCTTGCACCAAATCGCGCCTGAACCTCTTCTGGCTGGGCTGCAAGCACAGCCGCCAGTTTGGCTTCCGCCGTCATCTCTTCGACTTCGGCAACAGCTTCTTCGACAGTCTCTTCAACGACCGCCATTTCTTCTTCGACCGCCTCGGTCACCGCAGTGGCCTCTTCGGTCACGGTTTCAACTTCCGCTGTCTCGGTGGTCTCTACGGCGACACAGCCGCCAAGAATAACAGCCAGCGCCATGCTTGCCCCGGCCAAGGAATGTTTCGAATTCAGGATTGGTTTCATCACCCACGTCTCCCTTCTCGCGTTAGGTTGACGTGTCTTAACGCAGAAAAATTCCCCTGTCGCGTGTTATCGACAAACAATACGGCTATTCTGATCACAGACGCGTGAACTCATTTTCACGCTCTCCTTACGTCCAGGGTTTTCAGGCATGCGCGAGATAGATAGCGTTCTCGCATAGGAGGAAGATATGGACCCACTCGTACAAATCGCAGAAGCGCAGCCCTATTCGAAGCTACTCGGAATCAAGATCCTCGAGGCCAGCAAAGAGCGTGTCGTTGGGGAACTCCTCATTCGCGACGAGTTATGCACGTCTGGCGGGACCATGCATGGCGGCTGCATGATGAGCTTTTGTGATGTGCTTGGCGCGACTGGGGCTTGGCTGGCAATCCCCGAAGGCGCAAACGGAACCACGACAATTGATAGCAACACATCCTTCTTAAGCGGCCCGCCCGCCGGCACATTGGTCACGGGTGTCTCAACGCCGGTGCGCATTGGACGCCGTCTGTCCGTTTGGCAAACTGAAGTCACAGACCCGAACGGCAAAAAAGTCTGCCTGGTCACGCAGACGCAATTGGTCCTGTAGAATCAGCAGATCCGCGTTTGACGCCTCCAAGGCAGCATCGTACGCAGCGACTGATCTGAAGTTAGGCTCCGAAAATGTCTAAAACCATCTTTGTCACCGGCGGCGCAGGTTATGTCGGAAGCCACTGCGCCAAAGCATTCGCCAAGGCCGGGTGGACGGTGGTTACCTATGATAATCTCTCCCGCGGGCACCGAGATTTGGTCAAATGGGGGGACTTGATCGAAGGCGATATTCTAGATCAAGCGGCACTGTCGGCGGCAATGAAATCCGTTAAACCAGATGCCGTCGCTCATTTTGCAGCCTTCGCCTATGTCGCAGAATCGATGACCGCCCCGGACCTCTATTTCCGCAACAATGTCGTCGGAACAATGAATGTGCTGGATGCGATGCTGGAAAATCAGGTTCATCATCTCGTTTTCTCGTCTTCTTGTGCCACCTATGGGATCAGCAATGACCTGATCACCGAAACCACGCCGCAAAATCCGATCAATCCTTATGGTCGGAGCAAGCTGATGTGTGAGCAAGTGATCCAAGACTATAGTGGGGCCCACGGCATCAAGTCTGCGCTTCTGCGATATTTCAATGCGGCCGGATGTGACGCGGAGGGCGACACCGGCGAGCGCCACGATCCAGAACCGCATGTGATTCCGCTCGCCATTCGCGGCGCCATGGATGGAAGCTTCACCTTCAACATTATGGGCAGCGATTATGACACGCCGGATGGCACCTGCGTGCGCGACTATATCCACGTCACCGACTTAGGGGATGCGCACCGACGCGCGCTCGACTACTTGTTTGCGGGCGGGGAAAGCGACGTCTTCAATCTCGGCACCGGGCAGGGCTGCAGCGTGCTTGAGCTTGCCAATGCGGTTTCGAAAGTCGCGGGCAAAGACGTTCCGAGAGTGATGGCCGACCGCCGCCCTGGTGATCCCCCAATCCTCGTCGCGAGCGCCGAGAAAGCGAAAGACAAGCTCGGCTGGATGCCACAGCATTCTGACATGGAAACCATCCTGAAAACGGCTTGGGCCTGGTTTGAGCAGGAGCAAACGCGTGACTAAACCCCAAACAATCCTCGCTTATTGCGATAAGATGTTCACGCCTTCGGAGAGCTTTATCCCGCGCGGCTATACCGCCTTCGACCGCCTAAAACCCGTTTACATCGGCCACACGATCAACGGGCCGGTGCCAGAGGGTGCTGAGGCAATCGATTTAACACCGATGCATGGTGCATTGGGCACGTCAGGCTTCAAACAGTTTGGCATGATCTCCAAGCAGCTCGAAGCCGAACTCAAAGCCCTCAATCCAATTGCGATTCATGCAAGCTTCGGGAAATCTGGCACTTACGCGTTGCCGCTTGCCAAACGGCTCGGGCTGCCCCTTGCGGTGACCTATTATGGCGGCGACGCGACCAAGACCTCTAACACTAAGAACTCTGCGTTCCGCGTGTACAATCGTCGCCGGCAAGAGCTGTGGGACAAAGCAGACCTAATTCTGCCCTGTTCAGACTTTATCCGCCGCGAGCTGCTCGCGAAAGGCGCACCAGATGACAAAATGATTGTCCATCATAACACCGCTGACCCAGCGAAGTTTCAGCCAGGCGAAAAAGAGAACCTGCTCGTCTTTGCAGGGCGATGGTCTCCCAAAAAAGGGATCGATACTCTGATCCAGGCTTTAACCAAGCTCGGCCCAGAGCTCGAAGGATGGACGGTTCGCCTATGCGGCAACAAGCCGGACGGAGAGCGTGATGCGTTCGAGCAAGGATTACATGATCAGCTCGCCGCCTCTGGTGTGAAGGTCGACCTGGCGGGCTGGGTTCCTGCAGACGAAATGCCCAAACACTGGGCGGCTGCCAAAATCGCCTGCGTACCGTCAAAGCGCGCGCCATCAGGCGACGCAGAAGGATTGCCCCTGGTCTGTATCGAAGCGATGCTCTCAGGCTGCGCTCTCGCGGCGACGCGTCATTCGGGGATCGTTGAATGCGTCGAGCACGGGGAAACCGGCTATGTCTGTGACGAGGGGGATGCGGATACGCTCGCCGAGAATCTGCGCACAATGCTGCGCGACCCAGATGGAACCGCGCGCATGGGTCAAGCAGGCCTCGCGCGTGCAACAGAGCATTTCAATCTCCAGAAGCAAAGCCGAAAGCTCGAAGATCACCTGCTTCGAATCGCAGGTGCGTAATCAGCCCCCGGATCCGGTTAAAAAAAAACCCGCTGATCACGCAGGATCAGCGGGGAAATTCAATTCAGGCTGCGCTGGTTTGGGGGACGCTCGTCAAACCTGAATGTAAAAAAGTTTACACAATTTCATCCATCGAACAAGTCCCGATATCAGAATGCGTTCGATGACGCTCTTCGGACCCGAGATAGCGTCACAAAAAAGCCCCGAGCCATCTGGGCCCGGGGCTTAGTTTTAAGGTGTCTTCGTCAGTTTAAGCCGCGTCAGCTTTGCCCTCGATGAGTTTCGGTTTGGCGCCTTTCGTTGGCGCACCGATCTCAATCTTTCTGGGCTTCTTTGCTTCAGGAAGTTCACGAACGAGTTCGACGCGAAGCAGGCCGTTTCGGAGTTCGGCACCGGTCACAATTACGTGATCGGCCAATTGGAACCGGCGCAAGAAACCGCGCTCTGCAATGCCGCGGTGTAGGAACTCACGTTCCGGCGCATCTTCCGCAGGTGTCTTGCGCCCAGCGACGGTCAAGAGGCCGTCTTTGGTCTCAATATCGAGGTCTTCTTCACCGAAGCCGGCGACGGCGATTTCAATCGCGAATTCGTCATCCGCAACACGCTCAATATTATAAGGGGGATAGCCTTGTGCGCCATCGAGGCGGGCAGCGCTATCAATCATGTTGGCCATACGGTCAAAGCCAACCATGGTGCGATAAAGGGGGGTGAGATCAATCGTGCTCATAATACAGTCCTTTCACTAGCAACTGTGACCTCCGGCGATCTTCAAAGCCGGGAGGATTGATGTTCGGAAGTGTCTGTTGACCCAGCCCGACCATCGGCACTGGCAGAATTTCCGGTCACAACCTGCTTGGCAGCGCTGCGACACAGGCTATGTGGAAACGCGAACCGTACGATTCAACCCTTTTTCGGAGCAAAATCATGAAGTCAATTTGGATGGCCAGCGCGAGCGCGTTGCTTTTGGCAGCCTGTTCAGGCGGCACAGAGGCCCCAACGGAGCCAGTTGAAGCAGATACACCACCCGCAGCAGAAGCGGTTGAAACGGGCCCGCTTAGCCTAGCAGATGCCGTTGCAGGTGATTGGCGCTCAGACGAAGAAAAAGCCAGAGACACTTGGCGCAACCCAGCCGAAACGCTGGCTTTCTTCGAAATTGACCCAGGCGACACCGTCGTCGAAATCTGGCCCGGCGGCGGCTGGTATACAAACGTCCTCGCGCCCTACCTCGCCTCTGGGGATGGGCAACTGATTGCAGCCGTTTGGGACGTGAATGTCTTTGAGGGCGATCGCCTCGCTCGTATCGAACAACGGATCGCAGATTTCAAAGCGGTTTATGAGGCAGAAGCCGACCTCTTTGGGACGATCGAATATAGTGCCTTCTCCGCCGAATCTGGTGCCCTGGCCGAAGCCGGCACTGCAGATGCCGTCCTCACTTTCCGAAATGTCCACAACTGGATGGGCAATGACTATACCGCGAAGTTTTTCACAGATGCTTATGCGGCACTGAAGCCAGGCGGGATTGTTGGTGTTGTTGAGCACCGCCTTCCATCCAGCGCGGAGCAAGATCCGCGTGCAGCGTCCGGCTACGTCCATGAGGACTTCGTCAAAGCCATGGCGGCTGCAGCTGGTTTTGAATTCGTTGAAGGTAGCGAAGTCAATGCAAATCCAGCTGACACGGCAGACCATCCCTTCGGCGTTTGGACGCTTCCACCGGTCAGCGCAACGACGGACCGGGAAGGCAATGCGCCAGAAGGATTTGATGCAGAGGCCTATGCGGCCATCGGCGAGTCGGATCGCATGACTTTGAAGTTCGTGAAACCGCTAGAAACGGTCGAGTAGCCGTTCGAGATACTCAC
>JBCBGS010000037.1:0-20607 GCA_038526515.1 Pseudomonadota bacterium
GGAAGGACAACCTGTTGTGCCGAAATTGCGGACTCCAATGTAAGTTGGATTGCTTGGAGCATGAATGGTGCCAGCCCAACCAATGCTTGCTGAATTTCGACCTTGGGCAGTAAAATTGGTGTCGATTGGCTGCAAAACTCGCAGGGTGCCAAATCATCCACAAGAAAAATCGGTGGTAACACGGTGGTAACACGGCTCCCATCGAAGCAATCGTCAGAAACGGTATCCGTATAAATTACTGATTTAATTGAGAAAAATGGTGGTCGATACTAGGTTCGAACTAGTGACCCCTGCAATGTCAATGCAGTGCTCTACCACTGAGCTAATCGACCATCCGTTTTGAAGGAGGCGTCATCCCCTTTTGGGCGCGCCAAGTCAAGCCTGAACTGCAACCAATATCAGGCGGCCATGACGCGTTCGACCTCGTCGACCAATTCGCGCAGATGGAACGGCTTTGAGAGAACTTTCGCGCCAGCTGGTGTCGGAGAACTTCCAGAGAGTGCAACAGCGGCAAATCCGGTAATAAAGACGATCTTCATGGCCGGATCCAACTCCGCACCACGGCGTGCCAGTTCGATCCCATCAATTCCAGGCATCACAATATCGGTGAGCAGCAAATCGAAGACTTCACGCTCAAGCGCTTCGAGGGCGCCCTCACCATCTTCATAGTCTTGCACATCATGTCCGGCCCGTCGCAAGGATGCACTCAAGAAGGTGCGCATCGCATCATCGTCTTCTGCCAGCAAGATTTTGCTCATCCGAATCCGTCCCTGAATAATCCGCGCCTTAATGGCGGAAAGACCGTAAACCCTGTGTGAATATGACAGCAAATCGCAAATAAAAAGTGAGCGCGTGCGCGATTCACAAACAGTTTGACGCGGCTAGTGCTTTTTTTTGCCTTGACCTCAGGCGCAGAACATCGACCTTGAGGACAATGCAAACTGCTGTCGACAGATCCCAAACGCCCCTCGAAACTTTGCCTGCGCCCTACAAGATCGCGCGAGGCGAGACGGTTTCTGCGCCTGTTATCTTTGCCTCGCCGCATAGCGGCAAGGTCTATCCTCAGCAGATGACGGACTTATTGTCTGTGCCACTGCGCGATCTCGAACGGACCGAGGATGCCTTTGTCGACGAATTATACGCCGACGCGCCACACCAGGGCACGGTCTTATTGCATGCGACATTCGCGCGGGCCTTTGTCGATCTCAATCGGGATGCAAGAGAACTGGATACCAGCATGTTTTCCGATGGCGTGCCGCGCGTTGCGGGGATGCCAAGCGCTCGCGTTAAAGCAGGCTTGGGGTGCCTGCCGCGTGTTGGGGCCAGCGGTCGCGACATTTATGCGAGTCAGATCTCTCGCGCTGACGGTCAATTCAGGTTGGAAACCGTACATGACCGCTATCACGCGGCCCTTCAGTCAGAGATCGACACGCTCAAGCACGACTGGGCGGATGTATTCGTGATTGATTGCCACTCTATGCCATCACGCCAACCTGGACGCTCAAACCTTCCCGATATCGTCTTAGGCGATCGCTTTGGATCAAGCTGCTCGGCCAAACTCACCTCCAAGGTGGAACGCTTCTTTCGCCGAGAGGGCCTCAGCGTCACGCGAAATGCTCCTTATGCCGGCGGGTATACGACGCGCCGTTATGGACGGCCCCGCCGCGGGGTGCACGTTTTACAAATCGAGCTCAACCGAGCGCTCTACTTGAATGAAGCGGATGTCGAGAAGTCGAACCAATTCCACCATCTTCAAGAAAAGGTCTCAGGCCTGATTGCTGATATCGTCGATTTAGCCATCGCTGAGAATGCCTGACAAAAAAAGAGCCGCGCTAAAGAGCGCGGCTGTATCAGGTAAGGGAGGAAACGCCAGAAGGCGCTAGCACCGCAGTGCTGAGACCAACCTATTGTGCGGCGCACAAAAAACAACCCTTACTGCACTGCACTGCCGCATAACTCCTCTGCGTTGACGTATACGTAAGCGTCAATCCAACTCTTCAGGCGCAACACATCCCTGAATCTCTGGCACAATTCTCGGTTCGGCACGCAACTTGCTGTTGTCTGGCGCAATATCCATTTCGGGACTCTTACGAGGGGCTCCGATCAGCCGGGAGAACGGTATGACGGACAATACGGATCTAAATGTTGGCAAGCGTCTACGTCGCCGCCGCCGCCTATTGGGCATGACCCAGCAGGATCTTGCCAGCATGGTTGGCGTTCGGTTCCAACAGATTCAGAAATATGAGTGCGGGGCGAACCGCGTCACAGCTTCGAGGCTGTACGACTTGTCTCGTGCGCTCAATGTTTCGGTTCAGTATTTCTTTGATGGGCTCGAAAGCGACTCTCTGATGGGGACAGCCGCTAACGATGCCGAGCGTCTTGATGCTGATATTCTCAGCCAGAAAGAAACGCTTGAACTGGTACGGGCCTATTATCGACTGGGAGAGCGTCCGCGTCGCCGGTTGCTTGAACTCGCAAAAGCGCTCGAAACAGAAGCGTCAGACAGCGGCGCTGCTTGACCGAAGCTCGCGCACGCGGTTTACCGCGGCGCATGACGCTTACACCTGACTTTGACGCCCTCGGCGTTGCGCACGCTTTGGCGGACGCGGCACGGACCGCGATCGCGCCTCACTTCCGTGCTCTCGACACAATCGAAAACAAAAAAGATGGCGCGGATTTCGATCCGGTCACGGTCGCCGACCGAGCTGCCGAAGAAGCCATGCGCGAGGTGCTGAAAACCCTCCGCCCAGATGACGCGATTCATGGCGAAGAGTTTGGCAAACAAGATGGCTCCACCGGTTGGACTTGGGTGCTGGATCCGATCGATGGAACACGCGCCTTTGTGGCTGGCCTGCCAGTATGGACGACCCTCATCGGATTGGTCGACGACAATGGAGATGCGGTTGTCGGTGTGATTGATCAACCTGTTTTGGATGAGCGATACTACGGGTCCCCGGACGGATCATTTCTACGAACGGCGCAGGTCGAGACACAAATCAACGTCTCCGCGTGCGATGATCTCCGTGAAGCGGTGATTGCGACGACAGATCCGTTCATTATGACCCCTGCCGAACAAGGCGCCTGGACGCATCTGCGTCATACAGCCCGCATCATTCGGTACGGCCTAGATGCTTATGCCTATGCGCGGCTGGCCGCTGGCACGATTGACTTGGTCGCTGAAGCAGGCCTCGCCCCTTATGATGCGGCCGCCTTGATCCCCGTCGTGCGCGGCGCCGGCGGGCTTGCATGTGACTGGCGCGGGAACCCGGCGAAGCCAGGTGGGCAACTCGTCTGTGCCTCTAACCAAGGCGTCCTTGACCAAGCTTTGATTTCGCTGCGTCGGTCCGCAAACTAAACCCACGCGGGAACTAGCCAGAACGCGCCAAAACGCGCTAGACGACAGACATGGCTCAAGATGTTGAACTCGTCGAAAAACGCACGCCAACACGGCGCGCACCAGGCAAATGGCGACTAAGCTCCATCATCGATGGCCGCGCGCTGCGTGTAAAGCTGACGGCCGCTGCGCTCAGCCATGAAGGCGATGACAAAGCCGCCCGAAAAGAAGCTCTGGATATTTTACACGGCGCGCTTTTCCGAGGCCGCTTGATCGCACAAGAACGTCTTCAACAAGGCGCGGACGGGCTAGATACGGCCCGCTTGTTAGCAGCGGTTCAAGATGAAGTACTCCATGCTCTGTTTGACTTCATCACAACCCACGTCTTCCGCGCCCGGAACCCCACCGAAGGCGAGCGTATGGCGGTGTTCGCAACCGGCGGTTACGGCCGGTCCGTTTTAGCCCCATCGTCGGATATCGATCTGCTTTTCATTCGCGCCTACAAGGCAAGCCCGCATGCGGAGAGCGTGATTGAATACATGCTCTACGCGCTTTGGGATATGGGCCTAAAAGTCGGCCACGCCTTCCGAACACCTCAAGAATGTGTGCGTCTCGCCAAAGAAGACGTAACGATCAAAACCAGCCTACTGGATGCGCGCTATTTGTTTGGCGACAAAGAACTCGCGAATGAAACACGCGAGCTTTTCAATCGCCAAGCTGTCATAGGCCAAGATGCGCAGTTCATCGCGGACAAACTTGAAGAACGCGACAATCGTCACGCGCGTCAGGGGAATGCGCGCTATTTGGTTGAGCCGAATGTGAAAGAAAGCAAAGGCGGATTGCGCGATCTGCAAACGCTCTACTGGATCGTGAAGCACATGCATCCCGACGATACGAGCTCGCTCGAGGATGTGATGAAAACCAAAATCTTCACGCAGCACGAGTATCATCTGTTTATGCGCGCGGCGCGTTTTCTTTGGACGGTGCGGTGTCATTTGCACTACATCACCGGACGCCCTGAAGAACGCCTCAGCTTTGACCTTCAACCAGAAATCGCGGCCCGTATGGGATATCAAGATCGCGGCGAACAGCTCGGGGTTGAGCGGTTCATGAAACGCTATTTCCTGGCCGCGAAAGATGTTGGCGGCCTGACGCGTATTTTGGCGGCGAAACTCGAAGCGCAACAAAAAGCAAAACCTGAAGGCTGGCGCCGGTTCCTTTCGCGCGGGGGGCAAGCGAAAGCGCTCGCCGACGAGCGGTTTGAATTGGTCGGGAACCGCGTTAATTTCGCAGACACGGATGTCGTCGAAAAAGATCCGAAAGTGCTTCTGAAGCTCTTTCAGATCGCGGACAAAAGCGCTCTGGACGTCCACCCAGACGCCCTGACTTTTGCGACGCGAAACACGAAAATCATCAATGCAAAGAATCGATCTCAGCCAGATATGGTGGAGGTGTTTCTGGAGATTCTTCTCGATAGCGATAATCTCGGCCTGACGCTAAACCGCCTCAACGAGGCCGGTGTGCTGGGCAGATTTCTTCCGGAATTTGGCGGCATCGTCGCGCAGACCCAGTTTAACATGTACCACCATTATACGGTCGACGAGCATACGATCCGTGCGATGGAATACATCTCCAATATGGATAAAGGCGAAGACGGGTTCGGCTTGGCCAAACAGCTTTACGGCAAGATCGAAAATCGCCGGGCGCTATATCTCGCCATGCTCTTGCACGATACTGGCAAAGGCCTCGGCGATCAGCAAGTCGAAGGCATGAAGACCGCGCGCCGCGCCTGCCGTCGCCTGGGCTTAGACAAACCCGAAATTGAGCTTGTCGCTTGGCTCGTCGGCAATCACTTGGAGATGAGCGAAACCGCGCAAAAGCGGGACATTGCGGATCCAAGAACGATTGTGACCTTCGCTGAGAAAGTCATGGATCTCGAACACTTACGGCTGCTCTACATTCTTACTGTGGCCGACATTCGGGCGGTTGGACCGAATGTTTGGAATACGTGGAAGGGTCAGCTGCTCGGCGATCTCTATCACAATACGGAAGCCGCATTGCGCGGCGGTCGAACCGACGAGTCCACTGTCACAGCAGAGCTGAAGGCGCGTGCCGAAGCCAATCGTGAACTCGTGAATGACCAAATTGGCACGTTGCCACAGGTCATGCTTGAAATGGATGAAGCCTATTGGACCGGGTTTGATGCCGAGGTTCTTGTCGAGCACGCCAAGAAGCTCTCCTCGTCCGAAGAAATTATCGTCAGTGCATCGTCCGGAACGGATGATCGGACGATCTTGTTTATCTCGGCCCCGGACCGCGTGGGACTGTTCGCGCGCCTGACCCAGGCCATTGCTGGCCTCGGCGCGCATACGGTGGCGGCCCAAGTCTTCACGGGTCCATCGGGACGCATCATCGACGTGTTTGTCCTCGAAGACGGCGATGGAAGCCCTTTCGCCAAGGGCGACCGAAGTCGATTGGACCGACTGGAGAAAAGCATCCTCGCGGCGATCGATCCGGAGACGCAGCTTCCAGAACCGAGCCTGCGCCAGAACCAACGCAAGGCTGCATTTATCGTTCAACCGCGCGTTTCGATTTCGGAAGATGCCTCGCAAGCGTATACAGTGATTGATGTCTCTGGGCGCGACAGTCCTGGCCTTCTGAGCGATGTGAGCCAGGTCCTCGCCGATGCCGGAATTTCAATCGTTTCAGCGCATGTCGGCTCGTATGGCGAGCGCGTGTTCGACGCCTTCTATGTCAAATTGCCGGACGGATTTGATGAAGCCATGAAATCGTCATTGCGTGACCAACTCCTCGCCGCGCTTGGACGCGAGGAACCAGACGGACCACGCACGCCAGCCCGTAAACTGAAACGCGCCAGCGCTGCTGATAGTTTCTAAGACGGGCATGTCTGTATGAGCCTTCTGCGTAATACGCTCACTCAATCTTCGCTCACGCTCGGCAGCCGTATTCTGGGCTTTTTACGAGACATTTTGATCGCAGCAAAAGTCGGGGCGGGCCCGATTGGCGATGCATTCGTCACTGCGCTGATGTTCCCAAATCTGTTCCGGCGAATTTTTGCGGAAGGCGCCTTCGCACAGGCTTTTGTCCCGGCTTATGCTCGAACGCTGGAAGCAGAAGGCCCGGAAGCGGCGCAGGAAATCGCAAAACAGACCATGCGCGGGCTGTTCGCGGCCACGGCAGCCCTCGTCATCGCTGCGCAGTTTGCGATGCCCTGGATCATGAAAGTCATTCATGGCGGCTATGAAGAAAGCAGCGAGAGCTTCCAGCTCGCGATCCTCCTGACGCAGATTACGATGCCTTACTTGGCCTGTATGGCACTGGCGGCGCTCTTATCGGGCGTTCTGAATTCAGCCGGGCGATTTGTGCTTTCGGCAGGGGCTCCAACGCTGCTCAATATCTTCTTGATCACGGCAGCGCTTTTGGGATACGATCAACGCCACACCGCCTTCCTGGCCTCGATCGCAGTGTCTTTGGCAGGCGTCGCGCAGGCGGCTTTGCTTTGGTGGGGCGTCAGCCGCCAAAAGGTATCGCTATCATTGGGGTGGCCGAAGCTAACGCCCGCTGTGAAAAAGGTTATCGCTCTGGCCATTCCCGGGACCATTGCGGCCAGCGGAACCCAGATCAATATTCTGGTCAGCCAAGCCCTGGCGAGCTTTGAAACGGGCGCCAAATCTTGGCTGTTCTATGCAGACCGGTTGTATCAATTGCCACTTGGGATTGTTGGTGTCGCCGTCGGCGTGGCCATCCTCCCGCGTCTTGCCCGCGCAGCTCGGTCTGACGATGGCAAGTCCGCCAACACGCTGATGGATGACGGAATTGGTCTGGCCATGGCTCTGACACTACCGGCTGCGATCGCGCTGATGGTGGCGCCAGCCTATTTGATCGAAGGCCTGTATGCACGCGGCGCATTCCTTGTATCGGATGCCCAGCAAGCCGGTTTGGCGCTCGTCCATTACGGGTGGGGCGTTCCCGCCTTTGTCCTGATTAAAGTCCTCGCACCTGGCTTTTTCGCGCGCGAAGATACGAAAACGCCCATGCGGTTTGTCTTGTTCACCGTGGCGCTGAATACAGTGCTCGGCGCGGGTCTCTTCCTCTGGTTCCGCGCGCAAGGATGGCCAGGTTTCCCTGGACTTGCGATCGCGACGAGCATTGCGGCTTGGATCAATGCAGCGCTCCTCTTCTTCGGACTTCAGGCACGAGGTTGGTATAAGCCTGGCGCCCGCCTCATCTCACGATTGGTGTCGGTCACACTCGCGAGCCTGGCCATGGGCGCGGCTTTGATCTTCCTGCTCGGCCACCAAGGCACGCTTCAAACCTACGTCACGTATGGCAAATTTGCGGAGGTCTTGGCGTTCATCTTCATGGGCGCAGCCGTCTATGGTGTCGCGGCACTGGTGTTCGGCGCGATCCGGCCGAGTGATTTGAAAGCGATGCTCCGCCGCAGCGCCACATAATTCCCCACTAGCCACGCAGCTAAAATCCGCTAAACCCCGCTGCCATGACTGAGCAAGTATCCTATTCTGGCCCGCAGCGGATTTTCTCCGGCATTCAGCCGACCGGAAATCTACACCTTGGAAATTATCTTGGCGCTTTGAAAAAGTTCGCCGACCTCCAGGATGCAGGTTGGGAAGGGATCTATTGCGTTGTCGACTTGCACGCGATCACGATGCCCCACGCCAAGGGCGCATTGGCCGACCAAACCCGGCAAATCGCAGCGGCGATGATGGCGGCTGGGCTCGACCCGGACACCTCGACCATCTTTGTCCAATCGTCGGTTCGAGCGCATACAGAGCTAACCTGGATCTTTAATTGCGTCGCCCGCATGGGCTGGCTCGAGAAAATGACCCAATTCAAGGACAAGTCCGGCAAGGATTCAGAGCGCGCCAGCGTTGGCCTGTTCGACTATCCTGTGCTGCAAGCCGCTGACATTCTTGTTTACAAGGCAACGCACGTTCCTGTGGGCGAAGACCAGAAGCAGCACCTTGAGCTGAGCCGTAACATCGCGGCGCGGTTCAATCAGCAATACGATGTGCCAGGCTTCTTCCCGCTTCCAGAAGGTCTGATCGAAGGTCCTGGTGCACGGATCATGAGCCTGAAGGACGGCACCAAAAAGATGTCCAAGTCGGACCCGGCTGAGACCTCTCGCATCAACCTGATCGACGACACAGACACGATCGCGAAAAAGATCAAGAAAGCGAAGACTGACACGCTCGGCGACATGCCGGAAACCGTGGAAGACATGGCCGCTCGCCCAGAAGTGGCGAACTTGGTGGGTATCTATGCGGCGCTTGCTGGGATGAGCGATGAGCAGGTTCTCGCCGAGTATGGCGGCAAAGGCTTTGGTACGTTTAAACCGGCGCTCGCTGATTTGGCCGTCGAGAAACTCTCACCAATCACGCAGAAAATGCGCGAATATCTCGACGATCCCGCCGAGATCGATGCCGCGATGGCGAAGGGCGCTGAGAAGGCGAATGCGGTCGCTGCGCCAATCATCGAAGAGGTGCGACGCGTTGTGGGCTTCTGGCAGGTCTAATCCCGCTCTATATCCGTCCTGATCAAATAAGGAATTTGCGATGTCTAAATGGCTTATGAGCGCGGCTGCCTTTGGCTTGGTTGCGGCGTGTTCTCCGGCAGATGCCCCAACACCTCCTGCCAGCGAGGCTAGCCCGGTTCTGTCTTACAGCGACGCGTTCGTGATGGAACCGATTGGAGGCCGCGATATGACCATGGGCGGCGTAACCATTAGTGTTGAGGGCGGAGATGTGACGCTGACCAGCGCGTCGTCTCCAGCATTCGGAACAATTGAACTCCACACCATGGCGATGGTGGATGACCGGATGCAGATGCGTCAGGTCGAAAACTTTGGGATCGCCGATGGTGAAACGCTTGAGCTGAAGCGCGGCGGCAATCACTTGATGATGTTCGACGTCGGCGAAGGCGTCACAGGCGGTGAAACCGTCGACATTACCTTTAATTTTGAGGCTGCCGGCGAACCGATGACTTTGGTGGTCGAAGCGGATGTCCGCGTGGTGGGGGAGTAAGATGAGCGAGCTCACGCAAGCCCAACAGGATAAGCTCGACGCCGCAGCCTTTCGCCGCCTGCTGTCGCATCTCGACAATCGCAAAGACGTCCAGAATATCGATCTGATGATCCTTGCGGACTTCTGCCGCAACTGTCTCGGCGATTGGTACCGCGAGGCCGCCGAGGCTGAAGGCTTAGAAATGTCAAAAGACGACGCTCGGGCGCGCGTTTATGGCATGCCCTATTCCGAGTGGAAGGCGAACCATCAGACAGAGGCGACGCCTGAGCAGATGGCAGCCTTCAACGCGCGCAAACCGGCTTAAAAATCGCCCCAGAAATCGAAACGCACCGCAGAGCAAACCCTGCGGTGCGTTTTTTCATTCGCGACAGTCTTTACGGGATGTCCGGATAGAAGGTGTCAGTCCAAGCTGCGTTTGAGCAAACCTCATCTGGCGCCGATCGAATCTCTTTCGAATTGACGCTGTATTCATCAGGATAGTGAACGCTGATCACGACCGGCACATAGCCAATCTCAAACCCTTCGGGCGGCGTAATTACCTGCGCCGGATCAATCTTGGCCAAGTTGAAGTCTTCCCCATCCGGCTGCTCAGCGCCGCGATAATTGATGAATTTAGGGTCTGAGGGTGTTGGTTCAGACGTCCTGTTCACCAGCTGATGCAAGCTTTCAATATGCGCCTGAAGCGTTCGCAAATAGGTCTCCGTATAGGTTTCCGGATGGTTTAGCGCCGCAGATAAGATGGCGGGCTGCTCAACGAATTTGAACCAGACATAGGTCACCGTCGCCCCGCTTTGCAGCACGGTTTCATACCGCGTTTTTCCAGTGACGTCCCAATTGGAGAAGTCCGGATGAGACGTATCCCGCTCATTATAGTTCAGGAATCGATAGGTCTTTTTGGGCGCCCGGGTCGTGGTATCAGGCGCAGCAACAATCTCGGTCTGATAACTATTGGGATGGGTGGCGTAAGCATCCGTCTCATCGGCGCCGAACTCATACTTGTTCGGCGACTTTCGGATATAGGCATAGCCGTTCGATGCCTGCAGGAGCGGAAACTGCTCTTTGTTCGTAAAGTCCCAATCGACGAACCCCAGGTGGCCGTCAAAACCGATCTCATAAAGTGGATCGACATAATAACGATATTCCTCATCGCCGACCTGTTCATAGATTTTGATACTTTGATGGGGGGATTGGTAGATCGAATTGAAGGCCAGATTTGTTGTCTGAATTAGAGGCTGGTCGAGCGCACCAGAGGTGAGAAGACGAGAATACTCTTCCATTGCTGTCTGGGAGACATTTTGCGCATGCGCCAATAAATACTCTCGCTCTCGTTTCATCGGAAAGTTCGGCATCGGCGCGTAGAAGACGTCCTCACTCACCTTCAAAATACCGGTGATGTAAGACTCGTTCCCGGTACCAAAATTGGACTCCGCCCCTTTCGTCGCGAACGTTCCAAATTGATCTTCATTGCGCTGAAGCAAAGCTTGGAAATCGCCATTCGCAATCTTTTCTGGATCAACCCAATTGAAGTGTTCGGGGACGTATCCGTTGATGGGCCCCTGATAAGAGTCCGTCTCAACAAAACTTATCCAGAACTTGTAATCCTCCGGATGTTCGAGGTTCAAATAGGTCCATCCAAACCCAGCCCAAATTCCATTCTCCTCTTCATGCGGATTCTGGTTCATATCGAACGCGATATTGCTGCCAGGCACGGTTAGAACCTGGTTGGAGATTTGTGTCATGTTCAGCCATCTGTCGCCGATCACGGCGCCATACAGGCCGCCGCCGACGGCGACATCATTGCAGATATGGTAGGGGTCGCCGATCGCGGCCAAATGCAAGGATGGGTAATAGGTCGCGCCCGCCGTTTCCGGATTCACCCAGAGCCCGCCCTCAATCGAGTTGGTTCCAAACGCCTGCAGCCAGGATGAAAAGATGCCAAACTGCTCCTGGACCCCAAGGCCATGTTTGTTCGCTCGGTATATGCGATTGAAGATAAATTTCCCGCCGCCCGGCGAGTCTGTTGGCTGATGATCTAACCCTTCTGGTCCACCCAGATAGCGCACGCCGGGACTACTCTCGAATTGCTGGAAAGCCAGCGGGGGCGACGGCGCGAAAGAAGGAGTCGGCGTTCCGTACCATTCATCCAATGCCATCGCTCCAACGGTGTCAGTAATGAAAACATCAACATCAGATTGAACATCTCCACCTTCACCTGTGCAGGACAGTTCGAAGCGGACCGAGCCTGTTTCTGTAGGTGTCACCCGCTCGGTGCCGGAGGCAGGTTTCTCTCCTGTCCATCCGCCGGTCGCCAAACAAGAGTCTGCATTCGTCGAGGTCCAGGACAGGACAAATCCTTGCCCAATATCTGCATCTTCAGCTGACGCGTTGAACGTCAGCGTCGGCGCAGGAGGCGGAGGCGGCGGACTTGGAGGGGGTGTCTGACCACTTGGAGGCGCGGCAGGCTCACTCGCGCCGCCACTGCCTCCACCGCCACATGCAGACAAGCTCAATATAAACGCTGTCCCTAGGAGCGAGGCTCCCGAGCGCGCACTTTTTATGATGTTCATGAATAACGAATTCCCGCTTCATTTCGATTACAAATTGAGTTTGAATAGCGAGTTCGTTTTTTGTTATGCCGCGTTTTTGGAACGCGATTTGGACTTACACCTATGTCAGTTTCCAGATTATTGAAAGATCCGTCATCATTTTACAGGACGGACAGGTTTATTCGGAAAGATCTACCAGTCGGCGCATGAGCACCATGAGGTGCAACAAGAACCAGGTCACGATCCCCAGAAACTTCGGGCCGTCTTCCGCGACGATCCAAAACGTCTCAATACTATGAAACACCTGATCGATCCCGACACTCATCGCAAATCCAGACAGACTGATCGCCAGCAACCACCGATATGGGGCACCGAAAAAATGTAGCTGCAGCCAGAGATAAGAAAGAATAAGCGCGCCGATAAACCCGATCACAGCTGTCTGCGGAATGCCGAGGTTCGGAAATGCAACATCGTGCAGAAGGAAAGCATCATCCAAGGCGAGGATCGCAGACACAAGGCTCGCATGGGCGGAAAACCAAGCCCCTTTGAGATCAGACCGATATAAAAAAACAAGACATGCGAGGACCGAGATCGCCGATGTTCCGAACCACAGCATGATCCCGAGCATCGACATTGCGCCATCATAAATATGGCAACAGTCTCCCGATAGTTCGCCCACGGATTGGGTATCCATGTAAAGCCATCTTGGATCGACCCAAGGCTGAAGCGCTGTTGCGAGAACCAGGACCACCGCCAATGCGATGACGATCAATAAGAGTCGCTTCTCGAGGTCGAATTGTTCTTTGAAATGTGAGAGCATCATCAAACCGCCGGCTCTGGGATCAGTTCATATCGCTCGGGACGGCGAACACGTTTCAAAAGGAAGTTCAGATAGACGCCAAGAGCAGGCGCGGGATCTGTCATATCAAAAATCGCATGGGTCGAGGTCACCGCATCCACGCCAATCTTTACCAGATCCGAGAAGAATTCACCCGCCGAGCCTTGCCCCGTACCGATCGTGCGCTTGAGCCGCATCAGATCGCCCTTCGTCCAGGCATAGCGCATCCCAATTCTTGTCTCCCATGGATCTCCCAAATCAGGATGTGGCACATTCAAACAGCTCTGAAGACCAAGCAGACTATGCGGCACACCCGCTGCTTCCGCGATCCTTGCCAAGCTCGTCCGAGGGTTCAGCTCCATAAAGGTTACTGCCCCAGACTTTGGATCGACCATGAATTGAGTGCACCCCGTCGACGTATAGTTCAGGGCCTGAACCAAGGCTTCTGTCGCCATTCTTACGGCGGGCGTCGGCACAACCGAGATCCCCAATGTTGTGTAACCGGTGCCATCGCGCTCATGCGTGCGATGAGCAGCGACCTCGACCGCTTTTAGAACCCGACCACTTTCTGCACTAAAGATCACACTATGCCGCCGCCCGCTTACATAGCGCTGCACGATCAGCTCAGGATGGTCCTGGGGCCATGTTGGGAACAGGCAGTTCAGATCTGGTGTCGATCGAATGATCAGCGCTTTGCGCCCGAAAACCTCGGCATCCACACAAGACGGTTTGACGATGACGGGAAAACCAATCTCTGTCGCAGCATCGAAGACATCTCTTTTGGAGGCGACGATCCGATAAGGTGCTAGCGGTACCCCGAAACGCTCACACAGCCTGAACATTTCAGCCTTGTTCCAGCATGTCTCAACCGTTTCCGACCGCGGCATGATCAAGGGAGCAAGGGCCTCGAACGTATCGCGGTGCCGCCACACAAGGCGTGAAGCGGACTCACTCACCGGCTGAATCGCATCTATGGGGCCATTCGTATTTAGCCACCGCAGAATATGAGGCAGCGCGGCATCGGTTCCAGAATCCGTTGATGGGTGTGAAAATGTACCATTCAGGTACCGTGACCACTCAAGATAATTCGAGTAAATTGATACACCTGCAAATACGTTTACGCCTTGTTTCGAAAGCGTTTTTGCAATCGGAAACGCCATTCGGGAATCTCCCAAAAGGAGGACCCGTTTGCCGGATAGATCAGTATTCGCATTTACAGACATCATCACGAACAAGTGCAAGCAGATGCCGTGCCATGTCCAAATTGTCCTGACACTTTTCGTCACTGGGATGCCTTAAATAACGCACTTGTCATCCCTATCTATGCAATATCGCGATAGGGACTATTCGCGAAACAGGGAAAGACGCCGCCGATGATCGGGGCTATGACCCAACCAACGATAGAACTGGATCGGATGCCTCAAGCGAGGGTCGGAGAAGGGGATAAGGAGGACCTATAATGGCCAATACAACTGCGAGCCGTGCGCTCACGCTAAGCCCTGAACAAGGCCTTAGCCGATACCTCTCAGAAATCCGTAAATTCCCAATGCTGGCGAAAGACGAAGAGTTTATGCTCGCCAAGCGCTGGCAAGAAAACGAAGATACCGAAGCCGCCGAGAAAATGGTGACCTCGCATCTGCGCCTCGTGGCGAAGATCGCGATGGGTTATCGCGGTTATGGCTTGCCGATGGCTGAGGTCATCTCAGAAGGCAATGTCGGCCTGATGCAATCAGTCAAGAAATTCGATCCGGACAAGGGCTTCCGCCTCGCCACATATGCGATGTGGTGGATCCGTGCGAGCATCCAGGAATACATCCTGCGCAGCTGGAGCTTGGTGAAGCTCGGCACCACAGCCGCGCAGAAGAAGCTGTTCTTCAACTTGCGCCGGATGAAAGGCGAGATTGATGCGCTGGATAATGCGCAGCTAAAGCCCGATCAGGTCAAACACATCGCTGACAAGCTGAATGTGTCCGAGAAAGACGTTATCTCCATGAACGGCCGGATGAGCGGTTCGGATGCGTCTCTGAATGCCCCAATGGGCGCTGAAGGCGACATGGAATGGCAGGACTGGCTCGAAGATGATGAGCCAAACCAGGCTGACGAGTTCGCGCGGACGCAAGAGTTTGATGCCCGTATGGAATTGCTCCAATCGGCGATGGCAGACCTGTCAGAGCGTGAACAACACATTCTGCAAGAGCGCCGCCTGACCGACGAGCCGAAGACCCTCGAAGAGCTGTCTGAAGTTTACAATGTCAGCCGCGAACGTATCCGCCAGATTGAAGTACGCGCGTTTGAAAAGATCCAAAAAGCCATGCAGAAAATGGCGAAGGAACAAGGCCTCCCAATGGGCGTTTAGGTTTTGAGCGAACGAAACCTCATTCAAATTACCGAAAGGGGCGATCCACGGGTCGCCCCTTTTGTCAGTATCCGAGAGCGTGATCTCACAGGCGGTGCGGATGGGCGTTTCATTGTCGAAGGCAAAGTCCCGCTGTCCATTCTTCTGACCCAATCTCGGTTCGCCGTAGAGAGCCTGTTTCTCTGTGAGACGCGATTGGCGCCGCTATCAGATATCCTGGAGCGCCTCCCAACGGACATTCCGGTCTTTACCGCGCCGCAAGCGCTGATGGACGAGATCGCTGGCTTTCCGATCCATCGCGGTATTTTGGCCTGTGCGAAGAAGGGCGATGCCCTGCCTGTCGATGACTTTCTTGGCGCAAAACGCCTGCTCATGCTCAATGAGATCTCCAATCACGACAATGTCGGCGCCGCGTTTCGCAATGCCGCCGCGTTTGGCGCAGAGGGCGTTCTGCTGGATGCGGGCTCGTGCGATCCCCTGTACCGCAAAGCCATCCGGGTCTCGTCCGGCGCAAGCCTTTGGCTGCCCTACCACCATAGCGGCACTGGGCTCGAACACATCGAAGCGCTTAAAAGCGCCGGGTTTGAAATCTGGGCCATGACCCCGCGGGCGGACGCTGCCCCACTTCACACGCTGTCGCCTCCAGACAAACTCGCCATATTGCTCGGTGCGGAAGGTCCAGGGCTGCCAGAAGCCTTAATCAACGCCGCTCATCCCGTGCGAATTCCAATGCGAGCGGGCTTCGACAGCGTTAATGTTGCCACGGCTGGCGCAATCGCGCTCGCCCATGTATTCAGCTCAGATTGAGTGGGATGCGACAAGCTTAGCGGGAGAGCAAATGCGCTATATCGTTACCGGAGGATACGGTTTCATCGGATCCGCTGTCATCCGCCAGCTGATCGCGTCAGGCCACGACGTCTTTAATCTCGACAAGAAGACCTATGCGGCAAACCCGAGCGCGATTGCCGGCTTGGAAGTACAGAACGTGCATGCCTGCATTACCGACCGCCCTGCTGTTGAGGCCCTGTTCAAAGCTGCACGCCCCGATGCCGTCATTCACCTCGCCGCTGAAACCCATGTCGATCGCTCGATCGATGGGCCAAGTGCGTTCATGAAGACCAATGTCGACGGCACGTTTTGCCTCCTCGAAGCCGCCTTGAATTGGTGGCAGCGCAATGAACGCGATGAGACCTTCCGCTTCGTGCATGTTTCGACCGACGAAGTGTTTGGCGATTTGGGCCCGGACGAGCCCGTCTTTGACGAACACACGGCCTACACGCCCTCTTCGCCGTATTCCGCCAGTAAGGCCGCGAGCGACCACCTAGCGCGCGCTTGGCAGCGAACCTATGGCCTGCCCACGCTGGTCACCAATTGCACGAATAACTATGGCCCCTGGCAAAACGCAGAGAAACTCATCCCAACCGTGATCCGCAAGGCGGTGCTTGGCGCGCCGATCCCGATTTATGGCGACGGACAGAACATTCGCGACTGGCTCTATGTCGAAGATCATGCGCGCGGCCTGATCCAGGCTTGCGGCGCAGCGCCAGGATCGACGCTGCTGTTCGGCGCCCGCGCAGAGCGAACCAATCTCGATCTGGTCAAAGCGATCTGCGCCGTCCTTGATGAGATCCGACCCAAGGCCACCAAGTATGAGGCTCAACTAGAGTTTGTGACCGACCGCAAAGGCCATGACCGACGCTATGGCGTTGATCCATCGAGCGCCGAAACCCTGATCGACTGGGCACCAGAACGAAGCCTCGACGATGGTCTGCGCGAAACGGTTGAGTGGTATCTCGCCAATCTCGATAGCGATTCGGTGGATGCAGATGACCGCCTAGGCCTCGCCCGCACCTAAGCGTACCTATTCAGCGGCTGCGCTCAGCTTTCGGATCGTCTCTGCGACATCGGCGCCGAAGGCATGATGCGGCATGTGTCCGCCATCGGCGAGTTTGACGAGTTCCAACCCTTCGACTTGATGCTTTAGCTTCCCAACATGCAAAGGCGGGCTGATCACGGTGTCCTGAGCGCCAGAGTAGACAACGGTCTGCACATTGATTTCAGGATATCGCTCTTGCTGCGCGCCAAGCTCCAAGCGAAGCGCATTCACATCTCTTGCATTTGCCGTGAAGTTTGATGGCCGAAACAGAAGGCCAATGCCGGACTTTTCAAAATAACCTTCTGGTGCGGGCTTGGGCGAGAACACATTGGTGACGCCGCTCTTCACCTGCGCGGGCCCAACGATGGGTACCAATTGTGTGAATGCGGGACCGATCAACGGATGGCCAGCATATTTATTGTACCAGGCCTCACCGCCACCGCCCCAATCATGGCTGACGGGTGCGAGTAGAACGAGTCCGTCGACCAATTCCGGATGATCAAGCACCAACCGAAGCGACACGGCACCGCCGAAACTATGGCCGACCACAATTGCTTTCTGTCCTGGCGCTAGCAGTTTCAAAGCGCCCGCAGCCTGCTCTGCTTGCACTTTTAGTGAGTTGGCATCGTCAGGCCGCTCAGAATGGCCATGCCCCGGCCGGTCCACCATCAGAACGCGGTGCGTCTCTGCTAAGCGCGGTGCAAGGGTCCAAGTAAACTCGCGCGCATTGGCCGAGGCGCCATGGATCATCAGCACAACCGGTCCATCCACGCCTTGTTCGAGAACATGCACATCGGCGCCATTCACTTCAACGAGATGCCCCTCAGCCGGGTAAGCACTATTCATACGCGACGCGTAAGCCGCGCTATTTACCCATGCGGCGAGGCCGCCCAGGGCGAGCACAATCAATCCAATTGTTAGCATTCTCACACCGGTCGGCCTTCCCGTTCGCGTCGGATGCGATTTAAGCCGCGCTGCGCGGAAGGAAAGAGCGGATAGATTTCGAGCGCCTTTTGATAGGCAGCAAGCGCCTCATCCTTGGATCCAAGGCCTTCTAAAACAGCTCCCAGACCGCCCCACGCGCCGAAATGGCGTGGCTCTAACCGAAGCGCCTCATTCACGTCCCGCAAAGCTTCTGGATAGTTCTCTTGTGACAAGAATACCGTCGCCCGCCGGTTCCAAGCTTCAGCATAGTCCGGTTGGATTGCAATGACGCGGTCATACAAAGCCCGAGCATGCTCTAGATCGCCGAAGGCTTGTGCCCGAACGGCCCGCTCCATGACCAGGTCAGCCGCATCAGAGCCGCTTTCCATCCAGGAGGCCCAGATATCCAGCGCGACATCATTGGCTTCCTCTTCACTCGGGGCATTTTTAAGCTCGTCAAACATCTCGTCAGACGGCCCAAAATCAGGGCTGCTGATAAGGAGAAGTCCAGAAAAGGCGAGCGCTTTGAGCATGGTCGTAAGTATGGGCCGTCGAGCTTGGAGTGCCAAGAAAAATTAGCGTGAAGCGCTGTATCAGCTGCAAATGAGGCTAAAATCCGAGCGCCTCGGCAATCGCTTTCACTTTGGCTTCCCGGTCCGGCACCGCCGCCACCACCATTTTGAAGTAACGCTGCAAGATTTCAGGCGAAACCTTCTCTGGCGACCCTGCATCGAAAGGTGGATTGGGATCATACTCGATGCTGAGCTGGATGAAGCGGGCGAAGTCCTCATTTCGGATGCGTGCCGCAAGCGCCAAAGCGAAATCAATCCCCGACGTGACGCCGCCACCAGAAAATCGATTGCGGTCCTCAACGATCCGCTCTCGGACCGGGATGGCGTCGAAAAATTTCAACTGATCAATCGACGCCCAATGACAAGCAGACCGATAGCCTTTCAAAAGCCCTGCGGCGCCAAGGACCAGCGACCCTGTACAGACCGAAGTCACCCAGTCGGCCTTAGCCGCGACTTTACGGAGCCACTCCAAAACCTCTGGATCCTGCATCACATCCATTGTGCCGAATCCGCCAGGCACACAGAGGATATTCACGTGCTCAATTTCATCGAACGTGGCCGTCGGCAAAAGTGGAAAACCGGCATCCGTCGGGACGGGGTTTTTGTCTTTCCAGACGAGGTTCAGCTCAGTGTTCCCGAGCCGCGACAGCACCTGTGCGGGACCCGTCAGATCTAGCTGAGTGACATTTGGAAAGAGTAGAAACGCAACGGATTGCGGTGAAAGTTCAGGCATGACCATCTCCTTTTGGTGAATGGCCCAGGCGAACGGCACGGATTAAAACTGATCGACGCTCCCCAGTGGTGCTCCACTTAAATCGCCAGTCGCGTCTAAGACTCGAGTGTAACGCGGCGCGCGAGTGAGGTCTATACGCTCAAGGTCCGTCCTGAGTAGGGCAGGTTAAACCAAGCCCGACTTTTTGAGCGACGCCTGCATATGGGTCACATCCGACTTGCCGAACGTTTCGAGCCAATCTCTCATTTGGTTGAGCTCGAGTGGTTTACAGATCCCAAAGCCCTGAGCGGCCTCGCACCCCATGCTTTGTAGCGCGGAATATTGTTGCGGCGTCTCAATCCCCTCAACGACTGCTGTGAGATCTAGACCGTGAGAAAGCTTCAACACCGCTTCCACGACCGTGCGAGAACGCTCGCATTCAATGTTGGTGATCAGCGACCGGTCAATTTTGATCCCGTCGAGTTGCAGCTCTAGGAGCGCCCACATTGAGGCATGACCTGACCCGAAATCATCGATGACCGTTTTGATACCTGCATTGCTCAGCGCTTCAATGGTTTGGGCGGCTAGATCATCGCGATCCTCGATGAGGATGCATTCTAGAACCTCCACGACCATGCTGTCGCCGTTTAGATTTCTGGCTGCGAGTTCACGCTGCATGGTTTCGACATAGTGCGTGGAGCGGAGAGACTTTGCTGATGCATTCACGGCGACCGTCGGCACATCAAAGCCGCGGCTTCGCAAGTCGACAAGCGCATCGAGCGCTTTGCTCATCACCCGCTCATCAAAGGCATCAATCAGTCCAACATTTTCCATCACATCGAGGAACTCGACCGGGAGCATCAGTCGCCCATCCGTCGGACACTCGATCCGGCCAAGCGCTTCCATCCCAAGCAAACCGCCCGTGGTGAGACAGACCTGTGGCTGCAGCGCGCACGTGATGCGATCTTCTTCAAAAGCCAATTTGAGATCAGAGACGAGCGAGCGCTGTGTTTCCACATCTTCCCGCATCGCGCCGGTAAACTGGTGAGCCACGCCGCGACCGCAGCGTTTCGATTCATACAGAGCGATATCGGCATTGGCGATCAGCGACTCTGTCGAGCTGCAAGCGCGATCAGAGATAATGTATCCAACGCTCGCACCGACTCGGCACTCAATCCCATTGACCAGAATGGGTCGGCTGATTTGCGTAATCAAATTCTCGCAAAAGGCTTGGATTTTGGTCACGGGGTCTCGAGATAGCTTTGTTGTGACAATCACGAACTCATCGCCGCCAATACGGGCCACCAGATCATCCGTGCCGATCGCATTGACCATGCGCTCTGCGGCTTTGCGTAAAACGCCATCACCGACCGGATGGCCGTGGGCG
>JBCBGS010000038.1:0-20477 GCA_038526515.1 Pseudomonadota bacterium
ACGCGGTTCTAAGAAGCCCGATCGCAGCAACAGACCCCATTCCGCCACCGGTATTAAACTCAAAGCTGCGCACGTGACGCGCCGACCGGCGCACCAAGCGGCGCTGGAGCGGCTTGGGATGACGCCGCTTGCAGACTTTGAGTTTAATACCGGTGGCGGAATGGGGTCTGTTGCTGCGATCGGGCTTCTTAGAACCGCGTGCGCGCCGTTTATTGCGCAGCCAGCAGGCAAATAAGACTGCCGCGACGGCATATGAGACAAAGTGACGTTTACGTTCGCGTTAACTTGCAATCTCGGCTATGCCACGGCAAAACATGCCTAAGTTAAACCGTCTCAATTGTTGGGAAGATCTGCCATGAATCTCGAGTTTTCGCCTGAAGAAGTTGCTTTTCGCGCCGAAGTCCGCGCCTTTATTGAAGAAAATTACCCAGAAGAGCTGAAGGGTATGGGCTCTCGTGAGGATCTTTCTCGTGATGAATTCCTCGCTTGGCACAAAGTTCTTGGCAAAAAGGGCTGGTCAGCACCAGCATGGCCGGAGAAGTATGGCGGCACAGGTTGGACTTCCACCCAGCGATACATCTGGTCTGAAGAGAACGCGCGCGTAGACGCGATGATGCCGCTTCCATTTGGTGTCTCTATGGTTGGCCCGGTGATCTACACTTTCGGTAACGAGGAGCAAAAAGCTCGCTATTTGCCGAAAATTCTTTCGGGCGAGGAGTGGTGGTGTCAGGGCTATTCTGAGCCAGGCGCCGGATCGGATCTCGCGAGCTTGAAGACAACTGCGGTTCGCGATGGTGATCACTATGTCATCAACGGACAAAAGACTTGGACAACCCTCGCTCAGCACGCAGACTGGGGCTTCTTCCTCTGCCGCACCGACCCGAATGCAGCGAAGCCACAAGAAGGTATTTCCTTCATCCTGGTCGATATGAATACACCAGGCATTGAAGTACGCCCGATCATCACGATTGATGGCGGCCACGAGGTCAATGAAGTCTGGCTGACAGATGTTCGCGTGCCGGTCGAGAACCGCGTTGGCGAAGAGAACCAAGGATGGACGTACGCAAAGTTCCTGCTCGCGCATGAGCGCTCTGGGATCGCGGGCGTCGCCCGTTCGAAACGCGGCATTGAGCGTCTCCGTGATATCGCGTCGACTGAACTGCTCGAAGGCGAGCCCCTTATCAAAGACGACTCTTTTGCGCGCAAGATTAGCCAGCTCGAGATCGATCTGACTGCGCTCGAGTTTACCGAGCTTCGGACCCTAGCCCGCGAGTCAGAAGGGAAAGGTCCAGGACCTGAAAGCTCCATTCTGAAAGTTAAGGGAACAGAGATCCAGCAACGCTTAACCGAGCTCACGCTCGAAGCGGTTGGCTCTTATGGCGCGCCTTACTTCCGAGGCTTCCCAGAAGACGGCTCTAACGAGTTCCCAATCGGCCCAGACTACGCCCATCATGCTGGGCCGAACTATTTCAACTTCCGTAAGACATCGATCTACGGTGGTTCCAACGAAATTCAGCGCAACATCATCACAAAAATGATCCTGGGCCTGTAAGGGCAGCCGGGCAACAGGAGGGAATATAGATGGACTTTAATTTCACCGAAGAGCAGACCATGATCCGTGACAGCCTCGCTAGGCTGATCCGTGAGCAGTATGATTTCGATACGCGCATGGGTGTCGTGAAAAGCGAAAGCGGTTGGCGCCCAGAGATGTGGGCTCAGTTCGCTGAACTCGGTCTTCTGATGGCACCATTCAGCGAAGAAGATGGCGGCCTCGGCGGCGGACCAATCGATTCAATGGTCGTCATGGAAGAGTTCGGGAAAGGTCTCGTTGTCGAGCCGTTCGTACCAAGCGTTGTTTGCGCAGGTGGTTTCCTGAAGCATGCTGGAACTGCAGCTCAAAAAGAAGAGCACCTGCAAGCTATCATGGGCGGTGCGTCGACATTCGCCTTTGCTTACGCAGAGCCTCGCGGTCGCTACAACCTAGCGGACCTCGAAACCACGGCGAAAAAAGACGGTTCAGGCTATGTCCTGAACGGTCATAAGTCAGTCGTGATTGGCGCGCCTTGGGCTGACAAGCTTGTTGTGACTGCTCGAACCGGCGGTGACCGCCGCGATGTAGGCGGCATTTCTGTCTTTATCGTCGATAAAGGCGCTGACGGCGTCACAACGCGCGACTACCCGACTGTCGACGGACGCCGCGCGTCAGAAGTTTACCTCGAAAACGTGTCCGTTGGAGCTGACGCTTTGATCGGCGCTGAAGGCGAAGGCCTGCCGCTAATCGAGCAAGTCGTTGACGAAGCGACTGCAGCGACCTGCGCGGAAGCCGTCGGCGCCATGGGCGTCGCTCACCAGATGACAGTCGAGTATTCTCGCCAGCGGAAACAGTTCGGAACTCCAATCGGAAAGTTTCAGGTTCTGCAGCACCGTATGGTCGACATGTTCATGGAGCACGAGCAGTCTATCTCGATGACCTACATGACAACCCTTAAGCTTGGCGAAGATCCGGTTGAGCGTAAGAAAGCCGCGTCTGCTGCGAAGGTTCGCATTGGCCAGTCAGGCCGTTTTGTCGGTCAAGAGTCGATCCAGATCCATGGCGGTATGGGCATGACCGAAGAGCTGGCGGTTGGGCACTATTTCAAGCGCCTCACAATGATCGATAGCGAGTTCGGTAATGTCGACCATCACATGCGCCGCTACACTGAGCTGAGCGCAACAGATCTGAAGGCTGCAGCTGAATAAGCTTCGCCTCCATTTGACAATTAATCCCTGCCGCGTGTTTCTGTGCGGCAGGGATTTTTGTATGGAGGGACAGATGTGGCGTTTTGCTTTGGTGATTCTTTGTGGGGTGGTTCTCGGGTATCACGCCTTCGCGCAGGATGCGGACACCGCATTGCCGGTCCCGCCGTGCAGCGAAGATGCATACAAACAGTTCGACTTTTGGCTCGGCACTTGGGAGGTGACTACACCAAATGGAGCTGTCGCTGGTGTCAACGAAATCACCAGCGAAGAGAATGGCTGCTTGATCCTAGAGACCTGGACATCCGCGACCGGCGGCACGGGGCAAAGCTACAATTACTACAATCCGGCGACTGATAAGTGGCGACAGGTCTGGGTGAGTTCTGGGTTCATCATCGACTATGAGGGCGGCTTGACCGAGACCGGATCAATGAAGCTTATGGGCGAGATTGCTTATACCACGTCAAAGCAGCAAGCAGACTTCACGGGGGAGTGGTCTCTGAACGAGGATGGGACTGTTACCCAGCACTTCGAACAATATGATCCTGAAAAGGATGAGTGGTCCACTTGGTTCACCGGGATTTATTCGAAGATCGAACCTGCTCGGCCCTAATCAGATGGCGCCCAAAATATCTGCGCGCCAAAAACCAAACACTGCAACGCTGCCAAAGCTATGAATAGAATACGCCATCGAAGGCGCGTGAATCGCCACCAGAGGATCCCCGTTGCGAGGAGCAAGCTAATCGTTTCAATCGCGCCGCCAATCATGCCATTTTTAGCCGGGTCCCAATAGGATATCGGAGAGAAAAACCGCCAATCACTGACCGGCCAAAAATGCCGGTGAGCGTCGTCAGCGTGGAGCGGGAAGTCTAGCGCTATATGGAAGAGCGCCGCGAGCGCGAGCACACTCCAAACGCCCCATTTACGCCAGAGCGCCACGATGAAAAGCAGACCGAACAAGGCGATTGAATTGGAGACCGCCCCTAACGTCTGCCAAGGTTCATTCCAGTATTGAACATTCCAAGTTTCGTCACCGCTCCAACCTTGCAGGCGGCTCCACGCGAAAAACACAAACATCGATGCGTCAGGGATAAGCGCGCCACCGAGCACGGCCCAATTTCGCTTTGGCGTGTTTGGGCGTGCGAGTGCAGCAGAGGCAATCACCATGTGCGCGATCGTGTTCATGAGCCCAAACCGCACAGGACTTGCCGCGAAGCAAGTGGTGACAGCGTCTCTCCTCTCTGTAAAAGCAAACCAAAGTTTTGAAGGAGCCCGAAATGTCTGTCATCAAACTCGAGAAGAATGGCCCGATCTCAACCCTAACGCTGACTCGGCCCGAGATGATGAACGCTTTGGGTAAGGAAGGCGACGGCGCGGCCGTTGCTGAAGCCTGCGCTGAGATCGAAGCCGACCCGTCGATCCGTGTGACCATCCTCACTGGCGAGGGACGCGCTTTTTCTGCTGGCGGCGACGTCAAAGCCATGCGCGACCGCACCGGCGCTTTTGCGGGATCGCCGTACAGTGTGCGCGAGGGTTATCGCCGCAATATCCACCGGATCGTGAAGTCACTCTACAATCTAGAGACCCCCTTGATTGCCGCCGTGAACGGCGCAGCGATAGGGCTGGGGTGCGACGTGGCTTGCATGGCGGATGTCCGGATTGCATCCGACAAAGCCAAGTTTGGCGTCACCTTCCTCAAACTCGGTCTGATTCCGGGAGACGGTGGAGCTTGGCTTTTGCCTCGGATTATCGGCGCCAGCCGCGCGGCAGAGCTTTTGTTCACCGGTGATGTTATTGATGCTGCGACTGCAACAGAGTGGGGCCTCATCTCACGCGCGGTGCCGGGGGAGACTCTTATGGACGAGGCGATGGCGCTGGCTAGCCGGATGGCGGCGCAGCCGCCCCAGAGCCTTCGTGTCGCCAAAACGCTACTGCGTCATGGCACGACTGCGAGTTATGACACAATCATGGAGATGTCGGCAGCCGCGCAGTCTATGATGCACCATACCGAGGATCACATTGAGGGGGTCAATGCGATCCTCGAAAAGCGTACGCCGAGCTTTGACGGCAAGTGATCAAAGCGCCTGTGAGATAATTAGGCCAGATAAGATTAAGCCACCTAGATACGTGAAGAGCGCACCGATTGCTTTCAGGATGTGCGGTTTCTCAAGTGTGCTGCAGATCAAGAATCCGACGGCGTGGACAACGCGCGCAGCTGTGACCGCGATGATCGTCCAGGTTACGAGCCCGCCAAGATCACGGCCGGCATAGGCAAACCCCGTGACCAAAAACAAGGCGATGAGCAGGCCTGCATACTCTGCAGCGTTGCCATGTGCGCGTTGCGCTTTTGCCATCGCGGATGACGGATCTAATGGCGCACCATAAGCAATAGTATTGCTCGATCCGCGCTGCACGCTTGTCCAGAAAGCAAGCAATAGAGTCAGGATCGCAAGCGCGGCTGAGCAGATAAGAATCGTTGTGTGCATTTTGTACAACCTCCCGTTTTATAGTCCGAGTGTACCGCGCTTCGCCCAATCTACAAAGACAACCGCGCTTTCGCCGCCTATTCACCCCGAGACGCCGATGCCCTCTAATGCGGCAATCCGAACAGAAAAGGCACTTTGTGTAGGTTTACCTACTGACTTTCGGGCATCCTGCATTATCTGCTGCAGCATGCGAACCTTCAGCTCTCCTCTTTTCGGAACACTCGTAGGACTTGTGCTCGCAAGCTGCGCGACGGTTCCACCTGCGCCAGACGCTCCGAACGCGCCGATGACGAGTGAAAGCTACGCAGCCGCAAATAGTGCTCTGGTTTCCCAAGCGCCGATTGAAATCGAGTGGTGGGCAGGATTTTCTGATCCGCTACTGACGGACCTCGTAAATGAGGCGCTTGCCGAGAATAAGAGTCTCGCCATCGCCGAGGCGAACGTTTCAGCTGCCAGGGCCATACTAGCAAGACAGTCTTTAGGGCGCTCATACTCTACGAGCGCGACGACGAACGCAGAACTTGGAAGGGCTGCGCGTCAGGGCGCGGACACTGAGCTCAGCGCGAGCGGCCAACTTGGGGCAAGTTGGGAATATGATGCGTTTGGCCGAATTGCATCACAGATTGAAAGCGCGGCGTTACGAGTTGAGCAGCTCGATGAGCTTCGCCGAGATGCCGCTGTTACCATCGCAGCGAATACAGCTTTGACGTATGTTGACTATCGCGGCAATCAAGTTCGTCTTGCCGTGGCGCAACGCAACGCGGATCTGCAAGGCGAAAGCGTCGAACTGTTACGTGTCTTGTTTGAGAATGGACGGGCGACCCGACTGGATGTCGAGCGCGCAGAGTCACAATATCGAACGACACTAGCGTCGCTCCCGCTACTCGAGATCAACATCCGGACAGCGGCAACCCAGTTAGCCGTGCTAACAGGGCGTTCAGATCTTCAGTTTGACGAGACGGCGCTGGATCCAATTGGCGAAATCGCAACAATCCCTGTTCCGCCGGAGACACTAACGGTGGGGCGTCCAGAGGAGCTGATCCGTCGCCGACCCGATATCCGTGCCGCCGAAGCCAACATCTCGCGCTTGCTTGCCTTGGGCGAGGTCGAACGGGCAAGATTGTTCCCAACTCTAACGTTCAATGCGAACCTACTGAGCCTGTTCACCAAAGATAGTACATTAGATAACAGCTTTGGGTTCGGAATTGGACCAGCATTGCGATGGGACGGGCCGGATTTGCGCCGCGTCCGTGCAGATATAGAAATTGCGGATGCTCAGACCCGAGTGGCATTTGCGGACTACGAAAACACGGTCATTGAAGCGCTTGGCGAAGTTGAAATCGCGCTAATCTCTTATGTCCAAGAACGTGCGAGGCGGGTTGATTTAGAAGCCGCTGCAGTCTCAGCAGAACGCGCCCTTGAGCTCGCGAGATTGCGATTTGACGAGGGATTGGATGATTTTCTAGATGTCATCGATGCCCAGAGAACTCTTCTTGATGCGCAAGACCGGTTGGAAATCAGTCGGCTTGCTACAACCAGACAAGCGATTGCTGCGTACAGAGCCCTAGGGGGCATTTGGCAGGACGCAGCTTTCATAGATGCGACACCAGAAAGCGAGTGAATTCAAAATGCTAAGACTTGTGGCTTTCGCCTTCTTTATCGCGCTCCTCTCCGTGTCTTCGGCTTATGCACAACGCGGCGGTCCTGCGAATGTGTTCGCTGATCCGGTCATAGAGCGCGAATTCTCAAGAGACATCGAAGCACTTGGAACGCTTGAGCCCAATGAGCAGGTTGATCTTTCACTGAATGCGTCGGACCGCATCACAGCATTGTATTTTGATGATGGCGAGCGCGTGCGTCAGGGTAAAACGCTTCTCTCTTTGGCGCAAAGAGAGCAACTAGCTTTGGTTGAATCGGCGGAAGCGAATGTCGAAGAAGCAGCGCGCCAATTAGAGCGGGTCGTTCGGCTCGCGGATGCCGAGGCTGTCTCTCAGTCTGAACTTGATCGCGCCCAACGAGATCTTGATGCGGCGCAAGCTAATTTGCGTGCGCTTCAGTCGCGCCAAAAAGATCGAGTTCTCGTTGCGCCGTTTGATGGCGTATTAGGCTTTCGGCGCGTGAGTGTTGGCTCTTTCGTGCGGCCCGGCGACGTTGTAGCGACCCTAATCGACGATAGCGAGATGAATTTGGACTTTGATGTCCCATCGATTTTCACGAGGTCCATTCAACCCGGCACCGCAATCATCGCAGAAACGGATGACCTCCCAGGAGAGGTCTTCGAAGGCGTTATTGAAACTTTGGACAATCGCATTGATCCCGTGACGCGCGCTATTCGAGCGCGAGCGACCATCCCAAATACGGATCTTCTCCTTCGATCGGGAATGTTTATGCGCGTGACCGTGACGGCTGATCCGCGGAACAGCCTCGCGATCCCCGAAGCGGCGGTGCAACCTGTTGGCCCCAAGACCTTTGTATGGCGCGTTTCTGCAGAAGAGGGTGCTCAAAAAGCCCGGCGCGTTGAAGTTGAATTTGGACAACGCGCAGACGGCTATATCGAGGTCGTCTCCGGATTGTCTTCAGACGATAAGGTGATCACTGAGGGGATTATCAGGGTTAGAGAAGGCACAGAAGTTCGATTGAGAGAGCGGACAATGCTGTCTCCAGAAGGGACTTTAGCCGGGCGAGGGCGCGGCGGCGCGAATGGTTCTGCCGGCGCTGCGAACTAAAGGAGCGAGGCGATGCTGTTATCTGATACCGCCGTTAAGCGACCCGTCTTCGCATCTGTTATCGCCCTAATCCTCGTGATCCTTGGGGTCGTTTCGTTCGATCGCCTGAGTCTGCGTGAGTATCCTGATATTGATGCCCCAATCGTCACCATCGACACGCGGTATCCCGGTGCCTCTGCCAGCGTCGTAGAAACCCGGATCACGCAGATCGTAGAAGACCGCATCGCGGGTGTTGAGGGGATCCGTTTCATCAACTCGAACTCGAGTGATGGCCGCTCCCGAATTTCCATCGAGTTTGGCGTCAATCAGGATATTGATGTGGCCGCGAACGATATCCGAGACCGGATCTCGGGCGTGCTCGATAATCTACCTGAAGACGCAGATCCTCCCGAAGTTGAGAAAGCCGATTCAAACGATGACGTCATCATTTGGTTGAACCTAGCCGCTGAGAACCTCACAACACCTGAGATTTCGGATTACGCACAGCGCTATTTGGTCGACCGGTTCTCAGCTTTGGACGGAGTGGCGCGCGTCCGTGTTGGTGGGTCGAGGGACTATGCTCTGCGGATTTGGATAGACCGGCGATCCTTGGCGGCTCGAAATCTCACTGTCACCGATATTGAGCAAGCCTTGCGGCGGGAGAATATCGAGGCACCGGCCGGGAGCATTGAGTCTGATACCCGCGCCTACACAGTGAGAATTGATCGAGCGTTCCAAACGCCAAAAGACTTCGCCGGGCTTGTCGTTGCTGAAGGGGAAGATGGTTATCTCGTTAGACTTGGAGATGTCGCGCGCGTCGAACGCGGCACGGTCGAAGACCGGAATATGTTCCGCGGCAATGGCGTCCCCATGGTCGGGCTTGGCATTGTCAAACAATCCACCGCTAACACGGTCGACGTCGCGAATGCCGCGAAAGCGCTTGCCGACCAATTGAACGAGACCTTGCCCGAAGGCATGGTGATCGCGCGGAGTTTTGACAGCTCTGTATTTATCTCTGCCTCTATCCGAGAAGTCTATACAACGCTCGCCATAGCAGTGGCCCTCGTGACCCTCGTCATTTTTCTGTTCCTCGGAAGCGCGCGTGCCACCATTATCCCGGCGATTACAGTCCCGATTTCGATCATCGCGACCTTCATTGTGCTTTACGCCCTTGGCTTCTCGATCAACCTTTTGACTCTCCTCGCAATGGTCCTCGCGATTGGTCTCGTCGTCGACGATGCAATCGTCGTTCTTGAGAACATATCCCGGCGAATGAAAGAGTATGGTGAGACGCCGCTCGTCGCCGCCTTTAAAGGCACCCGCCAGGTTGGGTTCGCCGTTGTTGCGACAACACTTGTGCTGGTCTCGGTGTTTGTGCCGATTACATTCTTGCAGGGCGAAGTCGGACGTTTGTTTACAGAATTTGCGCTGACGATTGCTGCAGCCGTTGTGTTTTCGAGTTTACTGGCCCTCACTTTGACGCCGATGATGGCGTCTAAACTGCTGAAGCCGCACAGCGATAGACAGAGCATCAGTTCGATTTTACCACGCCTCGTCGACAGAGGGTTCGGTGTCGTCCGCAAGGGCTATAGCTGGCTGCTCAAAATCCTCATTCCGCGCCCCATCTTGATGGCGGTTTTGCTGGGTGGTTTGTTTCTATCGACATGGGGTCTGTCTCAGCGTGTGACGGAGGAATATGTTCCGCGTGAAGATCGCGGCGCCTTCTTTGTCGCGGTACGAGGTCCTGAAGGGGCGTCCTACAGCTATATGGAACGTTACATCGACGAGATCGAGCGACGCTTGCTGCCGTACACTGAGAGCCAAGACGGCAAGCCGCCGGAAGTAAATCGCCTTTTGTTCCGCGCGCCGGGATTTGGTTCGTCTGCGTTCAACCAAGCTTTCATCATCGTTGTCTTGAATGATTGGAGTCAAAGACGTCCGGCGGATGTCATCATTTCAGAAGCCAATAGGGCATTATCCGACCTTCCTGGCGTTCGAGGGTTTGCCCGAATGCGCCAAGGTTTGGGAGGTGGAACTGGGAAACCGGTTCAGTTCGTGATCGGCGGCCCGAGTTATGAATTGCTGACAGAGTGGCGCGAGACATTCGTCACGGCGCTCGAAGAGAGTGATATCGGACTGGTCGATATCGATTGGGATTATAAGGAAACGCAGCCCCAATATCGTATCCAGGTTGATTATGATCGCGCAGCAGATCTGGGCGTAACCGTCTCTGATATCGGATCTACGTTGCAGACTATGCTGGGGTCCCGGCGAGTCACGACCTACATTGATGGCGGCGAAGAGTACGACGTCATTTTGGAGGGGCTGCGCTCTGATCAAAACAATCCCAATGACGTAGAGAACATTTACGTCCGGTCCTCGCGGTCGGGCAACCTGATACCGCTCTCTAGCCTGATGAGCATTCAAGCGATTGCGGATAGTCCAACACTTAACCGTTACAATCGAGTGCGTGCGATCACAATCGAAGCTGGTCTGGCGGAGGGCGCTTCGCTTGGCGATGTCTTGGATCAGATGCAGACGATCGCGCGGGATGTTTTGCCGGTCGAGGCGACGATTGATTTTAAAGGCCAGTCTCTGGATTTCAAAACCTCTGGCTCATCGATCATGTTTGTCTTTGCGATCGGCCTAGCTATCGTGTTCTTGGTTCTGGCGGCTCAATTTGAAAGCTATCGTCACCCTGTAATCATTATGCTCTGTGTTCCGGCGACACTTGCGGGCGGCCTGCTCGGACTCTGGCTGACAGGCAACAGTCTCAACATCTATACTCAGATTGGATTGATTATGCTCGTGGGGCTGGCGGCCAAGAATGGCATTCTGATTGTAGAATTTGCCAATCAATTGCGTGATCAAGGCGAGGAGTTTGAGAGCGCTCTCAAAGAAGCTTCACTGGCGCGGCTCCGTCCGATTGTCATGACGGGACTAACCACAGCGGCGGGGACGCTTCCGCTCATCCTGTCTAGCGGCGCAGGCGCAGAAACGCGGGCTGCGATTGGTGTGGTCATCCTGTTCGGTGTGATCGCGGCGGTGTTGGTCACGGTACTCTTCGTTCCAACCGCTTATGCTTTGATTGCGAGAGGGTCTGGATCGCCCGGCGATGTGGCCCGGCAACTCGATGAAGAGACGACCGAAAATGCGGTACCTGCGGAATGAAGCTTCCAATCGATGTCTCTAGAATCAAAGGCTTTTTAGACCCTGAAGAGGGAGAAGCCTTGTATAATGCAGCGCTAGCGCAAGCCTCTCACGGGCCATGCCTCGAAATCGGCGGCTATTGCGGTAAGTCGTCGGTCTATATCGGCACGGCCTGCCAGCAGCACGAAGAGCTTCATTTCTCGATCGACCATCATCGCGGCTCTGAAGAAAACCAGCCAGGCTGGGAGTATTTCGACGAGGAGGTTTGGGATGAGGATGCTGGGGCGGTCGACACACTGCCGTTCTTCCGGCGAACGATCCGTCAGGCAGGTCTCGAAGAGACAGTCATTCCGATCATCGGACGTTCAATCGATATCGCGAAGCGATGGGCCACGCCGCTTAGTTTCCTATTCATCGATGGCGGTCACACGATGGAGCATGCGCTAAATGATTATCGTGGGTGGACTCCGCACATCATGCCAGGCGGCGTGCTAGCTATCCATGACGTGTTTCCCGATCCAGCGGATGGCGGACGTCCGCCGTTTGAAATTTATCAGCGCGCGCTCGCATCCGATCTCTATGTCGAGGAGCAAGCGATTAAGAGCTTGCGGATATTGCGGCGGGTTTGAGAAGCGACTGAGCTAAAACCTTACTTGTCGCGGACCCATCATTGAACGCGTCTGTAGCGAGGATTACTGCGGCTTGCGTCCAGCTCGGCTGCTCTCGCGGCCAGTAAATATCCTCGTCGATCTGATGGCCCATCCAAAACACACCGTTTTCATCACGTATACTTAGGGTGGACTGGAGGAGCGCTTCGGCGGGCGCTCTTTTGTTCGCCGATAAGAGCGCCAAGACGAGTTCTGCTGTCTCCGCGACCGTGACCCAAGGCTCATTCGACACACAGCGGCAGCCATGCTCTTCAATCACAAATCTGCTCCAAGACCGCTCTAGTCGATCCGCGCTTTCAGGCGTAGCGAATACGCCGGCAAGGACAGGATAGTACCAATCCATTGCGAAACGTGCTCCAGTTTGGCGCCGGTCGAACCGCTCCGGAGTGTTTAGTAGGGCGTTGAGGAGCCTGCCGTGTGCTTTGCGCCAGTCGGGTTTCTGGGTACCGAACTCTTCCGATAAAAACAGGCCGCACTCCAGGCTCTTCAAAATCGACGCATTCCCAGCGAGAAGCGCATCATCTTCATCCGTGTCGACGGCTTCGGCGGCCCAAGAAATCGTTCCATCCGGCTTCTGTAGTGTGAGCACAAAAACGAGCGCGCGTTCGACCATTGGCCACCATTTCAGCGCGCTAGCTTTGTCATCTGTGGCTTTCAAAAAGTGCGCGATGCCGACAGCGGGATATGCGCAGAAGTTTGAGTCCAGAAAGGCTGGGGCAGGTTCCCGGCTGATGAAGTCGCGGTCTACCATGGGCAAGCAATTACCATACTCCCCGAACCAGGCGCCGTCTTCTCGTTGCGTCTCTTTGAGGTAATCGAAAGCTCGCGCTGCTGCATCCAACTCCCCGGCGACGGTGAGTGCCATGGCGCTTTCAGTGTGGTTCCAAGGATCCCAAGGCCCGTGTTCGAACCAGGCTATCGCGCCTTGTTCCGTTTGGATTTTCAGAATGCGATCGATCGCAGGGCGCAGGTGTGTGATGGAAAGCGCTGAGCTGGTTGAGAAGGACCCATCCATGTCAGGTCTCGCTCTCTTCGAAATACATGACCAGGCTTTTTCCCATGAAAGGAGATGTGACGGTGTCCAATGCACGGGTCAGCCACGGACGCTTCATAAGGTCCCAGACCAGGAAATCATGATAGGCTTTGACCATCGGGTGATCGTCACGCCGTTCCCAAAACGCGCATTTCAGCCACCATAAAGGCGAGTGAATTCCGTGCGCGTGATGACGCTTAAACATCTTAAATCCGCGCCGCTCAACGGATGCTTTAAGGTCAACCTCATCAAAGATCCGGATGTGTCCGCCAGGCTGAAAAGCATAGCCATTAGGGGGCGGGGCAAGCTGCCAGCAAATCCGTTCCGGCCACGCGTGAGGGACCGTGATGCAGAGCTTTCCGCTAGGCTTCAACACGCGCCGCATTTCGCGGATGGCGGCGTCATAGTCCGGAAGGTGTTCAAGGACTTCTGAGCAAATGATCGCGTCGAACGTATTATCTTCGAAACGCAGAGCCGTTGCGTCACCCGTCTCGAAGGTCGTTTGGGTTTCCGTGTCGTTGCTAGCCTTTGGGAGCCAAACGAGACCTTCCTCTGCTTTTTTGAGCAAAGGCTCGTCGAGATCAACTCCGTAAATGTCGAGCCCGCCCAGCATATATAGGCCGTGCACGTGGCGGCCCTCGCCGCAACCGAGGTCGAGCACTTTATCGCCAGGCGTCAGGCCCAAATGCTTTAGTCGCGCGGTCAGCATTGCGCCGCCATCGCCGCACGGAAAAAGTCCAAGTATCTCGGAGCGATGCTATCCCAATTGAATTGTGCTTTGGCGCGCTTCAGACAGGCTGCTGCAATCTGAGCTCGCCGATCCGGGTGCGAAACTAAATCGTCAATAGCTTCGGCGAGCGCATTAGGGTCGCCTTTTGGGACGATAATACCAGCATCGCCCGCAACCTCCGGCAAGGCGCCGCCATCCGTTACAATGACCGGTGTCCCGCAACTCATTGCTTCCGCTGCAGGGAGGCCAAAGCCCTCATAAAGGGACGGTGTCACCGCGATCGTGGCGCTACGAAACTCATTGGCGAGTTCTTCTCGAGTAAGGTCGCTCTTGAAAACGATACGGTCTTTTAGGCCGAGATCCAGAATGGTATTTCGTGCTTGGCCTTTACGCAGCTTGCCAATCACCACGAGTTCAAGCTCTGGATGGCGTTCGAGTAGTTTGTGATAGGCCTCAACCAATATGTGTAGACCCTTGAGTGGTGTGTCCGCACTGGCTGTGGTCACGATCCGCTTAGGCGAAATACTGATGCGTGGGTCCGGACAAAATGCTTGCTGATCTACGCCGAGGGAGATCGGATGGATACGCTCCGGCGCAACACCAAACTCGCTCACAATATCCGCTTTAGCGTGTTCGGAAGGGCAGGTGATTGTCGGAAGCTTTCGCGCGACTTTGATCTGCATGTTGATAAATGAATACCAACGCCGTGCCATCCAGCGATGCTTCCAATCGGGAGCCGCCTCAACGGCAAGCTTCAGGTCTTGCGTAATCGGGTGGTGAATGATCGTCGTGAGGGGCAGTTCCAGTCTTTCGTGAATCCGTCCAATGCCGTGCGCCAAGGTTTGGTTGTCCAGGATCACATCATACTTTGTGCGATTGCGCTTGATGTATTGATAGGCCCGTTGTCCGAACGTGAAAGGCTCAACAAACTTACCGGACAGGTGGCCGAAATACTCGTACGTGTCGGTTGGGCTAAGCAAATGTCTTGGACGCAGCTCATAATGGCCATGGTGCGGTTTTGAGAACAGATCCAGCGAAGGAAGTTTGACCAAGTTCACATCTGCGCTCAGTTCCGGGTAGGGCGGTCCCGAGACGACATCTACGAGGGCGCCCGCTTTTGCCAAAGCGTGGCTCAAATAGTCAACATAGACGCCCTGACCGCCAACCTTTGGATCGGAGCGGTAAGACAGAATACAAATGCGCAGAGGCGAACCATTCGCAGATCCGTCTGGGTGCGTTGCTTGGTTTTGCTTGGTTACGTCCAGCATGAAGACTATGCAGTTCCTGTCATTTGTCTCTCGCTATCCACAATTGGCACGGCGAGTGCAATCAATAGATGCTGAAAGTGGTGGCTAAAAAAGAACCTGGCCGACAAGAAATGCGGCAGCTCCGGCAACAAACGCTCACTTTTCGGAGAGACTGCTATTTCCATTGCTTGGTCCGCCCAGGTCGATTGATTTGCACTTCCCTTGACTTCCCTAGCGTCTGTCCACGGACCGGATGCAAAAAAGAGGAAACGCTATGAAAGTTGCAGCCGTTAAGAAGCCTGGTGGTCCCGGCAATCTGATTATTGAAGAGCGTCCAGATCCGGTCGCTGGTCCGGATGAAGTTCTGGTGCGTATTCGCGCATCCTCTCTGAACTATCACGACTTTGTCGTCGTGATGGGTGGTATCCCAACCGATGACGGACGTATCCCAATGTCTGACGGCGCTGGAGATGTGGTCGCGGTTGGCGACGGTGTCACGAAATTCAAGTCAGGCGATAAAGTGCTCAGCTTGTTCTTCCCGGATTGGCGAAAGGGCGAGATTGATGCGCTCGGGTTTGGCGGCGTTCCAGGCGATGGTGCAGACGGTTTCGCAGCCGAGCTTGTGGCAATGCCGGAAACTGCGTTTACACGGATGCCCGAAGGCTACTCCTATTCAGAAGCGGCGACGCTTCCGTGCGCGGCGTTGACGGCGTGGCGAGGTATGTTCGTTGAGGGCTCTGTAAAGCCCGGCGATTGGGTGCTGACTCAAGGCACGGGTGGTGTATCCGTTTTCGCGCTACAATTGGCCAAAGCCGCTGGCGCGAGGGTGATTTCAACATCATCCTCAAATGAAAAGCTTGAGCGCATGACAGCCTTGGGTGCGGACCATGTGATCAACTACAAAGAGACTCCCGAATGGGGGAGAAAAGCCCTGGAGCTCACGCGTGGCCGCGGCGTCGACGAAGTTGTTGAGATTGGGGGTCCGGGCACCATGGCGCAGTCTATTCAGGCTTGCCGTGTCGGTGGACATATCTCTCTGATCGGCGTACTGACGGGCGTGTCGGGTGAGGTCCCAACCGCCGCCTTCTTCTCGAAAAATTTGACGATGTCGGGCATCACAGTCGGGTCAGCCGAGCACCAAGAAGATATGATTGCGGCGATCGAAGCATCCAATATAAAACCTGTGCTGGATAAGGATTTTGCGTTGGATCAAATCGCTGAAGCGTTTGCGCATCAGGCAAGTCAGCAGCATTTCGGTAAAATTACGCTCTCAATCTAACCGCAGGCACAATCCGGTGGGCGCAGCTGACTTTACGTTGGCTGCCAAATCCGCATTGTAGAAAACGGTATTGGTAACCCGCTCAACGGAGCAATGAAAATGACAGACTCTCCCATCTATCCGGTTCCAGCAGAATTTGCCGCCAAAGCGAATTTGAGCCCAGAGAAGTATCGGGAGATGTATGCCGCGTCGATTGCAGATCCAGAATCCTTTTGGGGGGAGCACGGCAAACGACTGCATTGGTCCAAGCCATATACGACCGTCAAAGACGTTTCCTGGGATAAGTCGGATTTGCATGTGCGATGGTATTCCGATGGGGAGTTGAATGTTTCCTACAATTGTATCGACCGCCACTTGCCGACGCGCGGGGACAAGGTTGCGCTGATCTGGGAAGGCGATGATCCGTCCGATGCAGCGACGGTGACGTACAAACAGCTACACAGCGCAGTGTGCCGTTTTGCAAATGTGCTCAAAGAGATGGGCGTCAAGAAGGGCGACCGCGTCACGATCTATATGCCGATGATCCTCGAAGCCGCCTATGCCATGTTGGCTTGCGCCCGGATCGGCGCGGTCCACTCTATCGTTTTTGGCGGGTTTAGTCCCGAGGCGCTCGCCGGCCGGATCACGGATTGCGACAGCCAATTCATGATCACCGCCGATGAAGGCATTCGCGGCGGTCGGATTGTTCCGCTGAAGAAGAATGCAGATGCGGCTTGTGAGCTGGCAGGCGGGATGGTTGAGAAAGTCCTCGTCGTGTGCCGCACTGGCAATCCGGTAAGTATGCACGAAGGCCGGGACATCTGGCTGCATGAGGCAGGCGCGGATGTCAGCCGCGATTGTCCGCCTGAGCCGATGAATGCTGAAGACCCGCTTTTCATCCTCTACACGTCAGGTTCGACTGGCAAACCAAAGGGCGTGCTACATACGACCGGCGGCTATCTCGTCTGGGCTTCGATGACCCATGAATATGTCTTCGACCTGAAAGAGGATGATGTGTACTGGTGCTCCGCCGATGTCGGCTGGGTAACTGGGCATAGCTATATTGTTTATGGCCCGCTCGCGAACGGCGCGACGTCGATGATGTTTGAAGGCGTGCCGACCTATCCAGATGCGAGCCGGTTTTGGCAGGCTTGTGATAAGCATAGCGTGACCATCTTTTACACAGCGCCAACCGCGATCCGCGCGCTGATGCGGGAAGGCGAAGGTCCGGTCAAATCGACCAGCCGAAGCACGATCCGCCTTCTTGGATCGGTTGGCGAGCCGATCAACCCAGAGGCTTGGGAATGGTACTATCACACCGTTGGTGAGGGACGATGCCCAATCGTAGACACGTATTGGCAGACGGAAACGGGCGCCTGCATGATGGTGCCGCTGCCAGGCGCGACCGATCAAAAGCCAGGTGCGGCGAGCCATCCCTTCTTTGGTGTCGAGCCAAAACTCGTCGATTCCGAGGGCACAGAGCTCACTGGCGCAACCGAAGGCAATTTGATCATTACCAATAGCTGGCCGGGCCAAATGCGGACCGTCTATGGCGATCATCAGCGCTTTATCGACACTTATTTTTCAACTTATCCCGGCAATTATTTCACCGGTGATGGCTGCAAGCGCGATGAAGATGGGTTCTACTGGATCACCGGCCGTGTCGATGACGTGATCAACGTTTCCGGGCACCGTATGGGTACGGCCGAAGTAGAGAGCTCTTTGGTCGCCCATGATGCGGTCGCTGAGGCGGCTGTGGTCGGCTATCCGCACGATATCAAAGGGCAGGGCATCTATGCGTATGTGACCCCCGTGGCGGGCACCGAGCCAAGCGAAGAACTCAAGCAGAGCCTCGTCCAGCATGTTCGCACTGAAATCGGCCCGATCGCGAGCCCGGATCTGATCCAGTTCGCGACCGGTCTGCCGAAAACGCGCTCAGGCAAAATCATGCGCCGCATCTTGCGGAAGATCGCAGAGAATAGCTTCGATAATCTCGGCGATACATCCACGCTCGCAGAACCAGAAGTCGTTCAAGACTTGATAGACAACCGGCAGAACCGGTAGGGGTTCCGACGGGGCGGTTTAGCCCCGCTCCACCCTTACAAATGTCATCGCAAACGCGGCGAGGCAGAAGCTCACAGCGCCGAATAGAACCGCGAGAAGTGGGACACCGCCAACCGCTGGTGCGATACTTGTTTCAAGCGATCTCAAGATCGGGCCCATAGTCCCACCGACGAGGATCTGCGGCAGCACGATAAAGAAATTGAAGATGCCCATATAGATGCCCATTTTCCGGACCGGCAGAGCGTCTGCGAGTATCGCATAGGGCAATGCCAGGATCGATCCCCAGGCCATGCCGAGACCGATCATCGGGATGAGCAACCCATATTGTGAGGCGAACAGGTGGTAGCCGACAAAACCTGCGGCACCTGCTAGCAAATTGAAGGCGTGAAGGCTGCGCGTTCCGACCCGGCGCGCGATTCCTGCGATCACGAAGGCGTAGATCGCCGCGACACCATTCTGAACGGCAAACATGATCCCGACCCAGTCCCCGGCATCCTGGTAAGCGGCAGAACTCGCATCCGCGGTTTCCCATGCCTGTAAGGCCACTGCGGGCGTGGTATAAATCCACATGATGAAGAGACCGACCCAAGAGAAAAATTGAACGAAGGCCAGGCGCTTCATAACGCTCGGCATTGTGGTCAGGTCACCCAATACATCCGATAGGAAATTGCTCGCATTGCGGTCGGTTTTAACCAGCTGGCTGTTCCACAAATAGAGCACGCCTAAAAGGATCAGGCCGCCGCCAAGAATGTAGAATTGCTGGTCGCCATTGGCGAAATAGACGGCTGCTGTGAACGCTGCGCCGATTGCTGCGATGATCAGGCCCCATTTTGAGAAGAAGCTTGCCACGGGCCGCTCATCTTTCTCCACGCCGCCTTCTTGTTCGAAGATATTGTCTTCGTCTTTGCCAAAGGCTTCGAGCTCTTCCGGTGAGTATTCTTTTGTTGTGAACACGGTCCACATCACCGCCATGAACAGCGCTGCCCCGCCAATGTAGAAAGACCATTTCACATTGTCAGGGATCACGCCGTCGGCGGCTTCATTCGATACTCCAAGCGCATTGAATACGAATGGCGCGATTGAGGCGAGGACAGCCCCCGCGCCGATGAAAATGGTCTGCATGGAATAGCCAAGCGGGCGTTGCTTACTGGGCAGCATGTCACCGACGAAGGCGCGAAACGGCTCCATCGTGATGTTTAAACTGGCATCCAAAATCCAAAGCGTTCCCGCCGCGACCCAAAGCCAAGGCGAGTTCGGCATTATGAATAGCGCGAGCGTTGTGAGGATTGCGCCAATCAGGAAGTATGGCCTGCGTCGGCCGAGTGGGCCCCAGGTCTTATCGCTGAAATAGCCGACAATGGGTTGCATGATCAGGCCGGTGATTGGGCCAGCAAGCCAGAGTAGAGGCAAGGTGCTCATATCCGCGCCAAGCGTTTGGAAGATACGGCTCACATTCCCATTCTGGAGCGCGAAACCGATTTGAATTCCAAAGAACCCAAATGACATGTTGACGATCTGAAACAGATTGAGTTCGGGTTTTCGAACTGAATCTTGCGCGCCAACTGCGCCTCCCGTGACTGCCATTTTGATCCTCCGCTAATTCTTATTATTATTTGAAATCAGGACTTTGCCGTGCCAAGCTTCGAGCGTGCCCGTGCTGCCAATAGCAGCGCTTTCAGACTTTCCCGTCAACGCGTCGATCCACTCACCTGCGACGGGGCCATCGGTCAATTCATAGTCAGCGGATGATGCTGAGAGGTTGAATAAGACAACCACGCGGTTCCCGTCTGTCTCCCTCGCAAAGCTCAAGACCTGGCTAGGGTTATCGGTTGAGACCGGAATGATCCGGCCACCCGCAGCACCATTGTGGAGTGCGGGATTGGCTTTTTTGATCTCGATCAGCTGCTTGATTAGCGCGCCGTCCGGATGCGAATAGTCTCCCCAGTCGATCGGGTCGCGCTCGAAGAATTCGAGCTGGTTCTGATTGCCGACTTCCTGGCCATTATGGATGAGTGGGATGCCCTCGGTGACGAAAGAGAGGGTAAGCATGGCATGGTATGCATCGCCGTAAATTGCCCCTGTCGACCCATCCCAGGCGTTTTGATCGTGGTTCTCTGTGTAGAGCATTCGATAGGCGTCGAGCGGCCAGGTGGAGATTTGCTCGCTTAGATAGCCCCGCAGGTCGCCCGCATCTGATTGTCCTTTGGCGATACGCTGAGCGGCTTCTTTCCAGTGCCAGGCATATGTGGCGTCAAACGCATGCCGGTGAAGGTCGCGCTGTTGCCATTCCGCGAGCATAAAGACAGGTTTGATTGTGTTCAGTTCCGCGCGAAGATTTTCCCAAAAGTCGAGAGGAACGAAGCCCGCCACGTCAGCGCGATAACCGTCGACATCGAACTC
>JBCBGS010000039.1:0-19858 GCA_038526515.1 Pseudomonadota bacterium
ATGTACCTGCTGCGAGCTGAGACGCGCCGTTAAAGCCGAACCAGCCGAACCACAGAATGAATGTACCAAGTGCAGCGAGCGGAATGTTAGAGCCCGGCATTGGGTTCACTTTCTCGCCGAAGTACTTTCCAGCACGTGGCCCGATGATGATCGCACCGACGAGGGCTGCCCAGCCACCGGTAGAGTGCACGAGTGTAGAACCCGCAAAATCAGAGAAGGCCCATTCAGTGTCGAGGTAACCGCCGCCCCATTCCCAGCTGACAACAGTTGGGTAGATAAAGGCTGTCAAAACAACGACGAAGGCGAGGAAAGACCAAAGTTTCACACGCTCAGCGACTGTTCCTGAAACGATAGAGGCTGCTGTCGCAACGAATACCATTTGGAAGAACCAGTCAGAGCTGGCTGCGTAGCCCGTGTCGAGGGACTCTTCACCGCTCCACGGAATAGCGCCCGGAATGCCAATGATGCCGCCCAGCGCGGTCGAAGCTGGGTACGCGATATTGTAGCCGACGAGCCAGAACATCAGGCCCGCGACTGAGAAGAGCGCGACGTTTTTCAAAGACTGCATAGATGCGTTTTTCGACCGCACCAAACCAGACTCCAGGCAGAGGAAGCCTGCTGCCATGAACATGACGATCAGGCCGCCAATCAGGAACAGGTAGCTGCTATCGACATATGCGCTGACCGCGCTTGCGTCTTGAGCATGTGCTGCCAGTCCCGCCATTCCTGCAAGCGGTAGCAACATCATGCTCCGCTTAGCTGTTTTCATCCATAAACTCATTGCCCGTATCTCCCGCAGCTCTGGTTAGTTGACCTCGGCAAAAAGCCCATCTGCCTAGTTTTCCGCCAGAATTAAAAAGCTGTTCATCTGTGACGCGGGAGGGAGTGACCAAAATTCGAGCAGGCTGCGACCCAAACGCCCGTTTCTCTGTCAGGCATGGACCATATGCAGTTGAGCTCATACGTAGCTTGCATGAGCGAGCAAATGTTTGACGTGGCAATTATTGGCGCGGGTCCGACGGGGGCCTGCCTCGCGCTCGGTTTGGCGCAAGGCGGCCTTGATGTGGCTGTGATCGATGCGAGAGATCCGGCAGCTAAACCGCCAAAGGATGGCCGTAACTTCGCGATCGTGACGGGGAGCTGGCGTTTATTAGATTCTATCGGTGTCGCGTCGAAGCTTGCTGGAACCAGCCAACCGCTGAATGGCTTAGAAGCAACAGATGGCGGCACCCACTATTTTGGTCAGCCGTCCGTCCTCTTTACCAAAGACGATTTAGAGAGCGTCAATCCAGACGAACCCTTAGGGCATATGACCATGGCGGAGCCGCTTCAGGCCGCCTTAGACGCGGCCATGAAGGACGATTCCCGGATACAATGGTTCGCTCCGGAACGCTTTGATCGGGTGGATGTGCAGGCGGGCCACGCGGAAATTCAGCTGGAAAGTGGGCAAAAGCTCAAAGCCAGATTGCTGGTGGGTGCGGATGGTATGAACTCGCCTGTCCGCCAAGCCGCTGGGATCTCAACGGAGGGGCGCGATTACGGCAAGTCGGTTTTTACCGCGAATGTTACCTTGAGCGCACCGCATGACGGAATTGCCCGGCAATTGTTCACCCCCGAAGGGCCATTTGCGACCCTTCCCCTGGTCGGGGATCGTGCAAACCTGGCTTGGTATATGAAGCGCGGCGCGGCTGAGACGCTCGCGAAACTGCCAACGGAAGATGCCGAGGCAGAGCTCAATCAACGCTTCGCAGACTTTGCGGGCAAAATGAAGATCGAAGGTAAAGCCGGATCCTATCCGCTGATCCTACAGCTCGCGACCGCGATTATGGCGCCGCGTATTGCGCTCATCGGTGATGCGGCGCGGCGCGTGAACCCGCTTGCTGGGCAAGGCTTGAACCAAGGCTTTAGAGATGTCGCTGCTCTGATCGAGATTGCGCAGGACACATTGCGGGTCGGCGGTGAAGTTGGGTCGCCGCAAATGCTTGAAGACTATAGCGCAGCACGCAACTTTGATGGTGCGGGGACGGCGCTCGCCCTCGATGCGATTGATCGTCTGTTCTCAAATGACTTAATGCTCACCAAGCCAATGAGAACTTTGGGTTTATTGGCGGCTTCGAAGTTTTCGCCGCTAAGGCGTTTCCTTGCGAGGAAGGCTAGCGCAACAGAAGCTGGCGTAGCCGGTCCGATGACGGACTGGTAGGGCGCTCAAGCCAAAGCACGCCAGAATTGTACAGATATAAAAACGCGTCAGTTGATTCCTGCGCGGCCCGTCCAGCCAATTCGCCTGCCATGCGGCGGTTCGATATTTTCTGAAGACAAGCGAGACCCGTCATGGGAATGAATGTCCACCAGGCGACAAAGAAGGTCGTCAAAATGCCGCCAAGCAGCATCAGGTCTGACACCAGATCGAGCAGAAAGATCCGATTGGCGTAATGGTTGCCGAGGCTTTTCAGAACATCCAAGCGTCCATGAAGATAATCAGCATCCAGCGCCCAGGTTTGGTCAGGCGTCGCAGGAATGCGCACCGTCATATGTCCGGGGTCTTGCGGAAGATCGCGTTTCGGTTGTGCTGACATTCTACGCTCCGTTGAATGTAGAATACCGGCGAAGACTTAACGAAATCTGTCTCTACATTATGAATTCGCTTTAATGGAAAGCGCGTGCAGGCCGGTCTCAAACTCAGGTTTTAGGGCCGCTAAAATGGAACGCTGTGTTGTTACACGGGATTGGCCCTCAAATTCAGACGAAGTGATTTTGATTGTGTAATGCGTTTCGCCGTCTGGGCTCGCGCCTGCATGACCCGCATGTTTGTGGCTGTCATCAATCACTTCTAACGCGCTTGGTGCGAAAGCCTCTGTTAAAATGTCGCGAATACGTTCTGATCTGATCATAAGTTCTGGTCTCTTTAACTCGAAGCCACTATGTTATGCCGCCTATGGATGACGCATACAAATATCGCCCCAAGTTCACCGATATAAGGGTGAAGCCGCCGGCCGACGATACCTCGCGTGCAAAAGCACAAAAGACACGGATCTGCGAACACCCTGGCTGCGACCTGGCCGGAGAGTATCCAGCCCCAAAACAATTTGGGGATGGCATGCACTATTTCTGCCAGCGTCATGCCGCGGAGTATAATCGCAACTTCAATTTCTTCGACACGATGAATGAAGAGCAATTGAAGGCGTTCAATGAGAATGCGCGTTACGGGTTTAAGCAGACCTGGAAGTTTGGCGCTGGCCCAATGGGCGGTGACAAAGCCGGGAAGGCGCATGATCCGAAAACCTGGCAGGGCGCTGAATTCTTCCAGGACCGCGCAGCCGCGCGCGAAGAAAGACGGGCTAATCGCTCAGCCACCGGAATCGCGAAACGTGCGCTCGAAGAATTGGATTTGGATGCTAAGGCAAAACCACCGGAGATCCGGGCACGCTATGCCGAATATGTGCGCCGCTTCCACCCAGACTCCAATAGCGGTGACCGATCATCAGAGGAAAAACTCGCCAAGGTGATCCGCGCGGGTAAGACGCTGAAAGCGGCTGGTTTGATGAAAGACTGACGTCTTTTCTTGCCGAAACCCGAAAATCAGAGCAATTTCAAGGCATGGAGGACACGCCGAAGCTCTCTTATGCGCCTTATTTTGATCATCCGTTTAAGCGCGGCATGGTCAGAACAATCGAGCGTTTGTCCGGCCAACCGTATTTGCAGAAACTCTATGAGACTTATCGTGCAGACCTAACGCATGAGCCTTTTTTCGCGGCCGCGATCAAATTGCTCGATCTCGATGTTGAGTTCAGTTCCAGGCGTTTAGCGCAAATCCCATCGACTGGGCCGCTCGTCGTTGTCGCCAATCATCCATTTGGGGTCTTGGACGGGCTTCTGATCTCTTGGATCATATCTTTGCGGCGCACCGACTTTAAAGTGCTCACCAATGCGATCCTGGATGGCGCCCCTGAGGCCCGGGAATGGCTCTTACCCATCGACTTTGCAAACACGCGAGAAGCGCGAGCAACCAATATCGCAACCCGCGCAGAAAGCATGGAGCGGCTGAAGAATGGCGAGTGCATAATTGTGTTCCCGGCTGGCGGCGTCTCAACGTCTCCGACCCCATTTAGCCGAAGCGCTGTCGATGACACATGGAAACCCTTCACCGCGAAACTGATCAGTCGCAGCGAAGCGCATGTCACGCCGATCTTCTTTGAGGGACAGAATTCGCGACTGTTCCAATGGGCAAGCCATATGTCGATTGAACTGCGCTTGGCATTGATCTTCAGAGAAGTGAAGCGCCGGATCGGCACGGCTGTGCCTGTGCATATCGGCGAGACGCTCACGCCGGAAGTGCTCTCGAATGCAGGAAAACGTCATGAGCTCATGTCGTTTTTGCGGGATCAAACCTATCAGATGGCGCCGTTTAAACAGCAGGCTTCGATTGCTCGCGCGCAAAAGCGCTTTGAAGCGTCTAAGCCTGCCATATTTCACTGATTACGGAATGTAGACCGTATAAATCACTTCAGCTTCGACATCGAATGTGCCGTCGCTGAGATCGATGTTTCCAGTGTTCCAGCGATAGTCGAGATCAAACCGAACAGATTGATCCGCGATCGATCCTGGCGTCTCCGCCGTGCGACGATTGCCGCGGAAGATGTCGGACCCACCTGTGAGCAGAGACAAACGACGGAACCCGCCCCATTGCATGCCAGAGGCGTTCGTGTTGCCAGAATGCGGGAGCTGAGCCGCGCTTCCGAACGAGAGCCCGCCATCAGTGCCGGACTCTGTCATTCGCATCCGCAAGCGGATCAAGTTCAGGTCTGCAGGATCGCCAACAGATGAGGCGACAACGTCGATATTGAACGCCTTGTTGGTCGCTACATAAAAGCTGCTCAGAATGTCACTGCGGATCGTGCGGACATCTGTTGAGGCATCAAGCCGGAATGGATTGAGTACATCAGATGAGGACGTAAATCGATCGCCCTGACGGGTCGTCTGATTACCGCTTCCCGGGATGTTCTGAATGCGTAGTGTCGCGCCGGCGCCATCAGGAAAAGATCCATCCAAGGCGTCCAGTGACCCGGTCACCACGGTATGGACATCTGTGCCAATCAAATCGACGTTTGTGCCGCCGTTTTCAATGATGAAGTCCGAAGCGATCGGTGTGTTGCCCGACGAGTCGGCAGCCCAAACGATCGCCACTCCATCCACTTTGAAGTGCGGTCGGTCGACCATATCGGTCATAGCGGGCGGTAAAGCCCATATAGCGGTTCCGGCACATATTACGCCCATGCGCAACACGGCGCCGAATTTCTTTCGGTTCGTGTCCCTCATACGGATGCAATATCAAACAGGCGTTGGAATACGGATAAATCAATCGATCGAATTTTATCTAATTAACCAACAGTTTCGACCAGTCGGGGCCTTGCCTTTTTGACCCAAACGGGGTCAGTGGCGCGGGTCATTTTCAGACGGAGTTCTTCGACATGGCTGGAGTTGTGGTTGTCGGTGCCCAGTGGGGCGACGAAGGCAAGGGCAAGATCGTGGACTGGCTGTCCCATCGCGCAGATGTGGTTGCGCGGTTTCAAGGCGGGCATAATGCCGGGCATACCTTGGTCATTGATGGCACGACTTACAAGCTGAACCTTCTTCCGTCTGGTGTTGTTCGTGGCGGCAAACTCTCAGTCATCGGGAACGGCGTCGTGGTCGACCCGTGGCAGCTTCTGTTAGAGCTCGAGAACATGGAAAAAGCCGGGATCACGCTGACCCCGGATGACTTGCTGCTGGCTGAAACGGCTTGTCTCATCTTGCCTTGGCACCGTGACTTGGACGCCGCGCGCGAAGGTGCCGCGAGCGACAAAGCTAAAATCGGAACCACTAAGCGCGGAATTGGTCCTGCGTATGAAGATAAAGTCGGACGCCGCGCCATTCGGGTGGCTGATCTCGCGGATGAAGCCGCGCTCGATCAGAAACTTGAGCGCCTCATCGCGCACCACGCGCCATTGCGCGTTGGTCTTGGCCTAGAGGCGCCAGATGCAGCCGCTTTGAAAGCGGAACTGCTAGAAATCGCACCAAAAGTGCTCGCCTTTGCTGGTCCAGCTTGGAAGGTCCTCGGCGAAAGTCAGAAACTCGGCCGCCGGATTCTCTTCGAAGGCGCGCAAGGTGTGATGCTTGACGTCGATCACGGCACTTATCCTTTCGTGACGTCGTCGAATGTCGTCTCTGGTCAAGCCGCAGCAGGCACAGGGCTGGGCCCTCGCGCCGTCAGCTATGTCCTGGGCTTGGCCAAAGCCTATACGACCCGCGTCGGAACGGGTCCGTTCCCCACTGAGCTGTTTGATGAAATCGGGCAGGGTCTGGGCGAGCGCGGTCATGAGTTTGGAACGGTCACCGGGCGCGCGCGCCGATGCGGCTGGTTTGATGCTGTGATGGTGCGCCAAGCCTGCGCAGTGTCTGGTGTTGATGGGCTCGCCCTTACAAAGCTCGACGTTCTTGACGGCATGGAAGAGATCAAAGTCTGCACGGGCTATAAGCTGGGCGATCAGGTGCTTGATTATCTGCCGGCAACCGCTGCTGCGCAGGAAGCCGTGGAGCCAATTTACGAGACGATGCCAGGATGGAGTGGATCTACGCGCGGCGCGCGGTCTTGGAACGATCTGCCAGCTGAGGCTGTGAAATATGTTCGCCGGTTAGAAGAGCTTGTGGGAAAGCCTTGCGCGTTGGTCTCAACTTCGCCGGAGCGTGAGGATGTGATCCTCATGCGTGATCCATTCGAGCATCGATAGACGCCGGCTTTAGAAGTTCGGCATCTGGCCGGTGGCAGCCCATGGCATGCCTACCGCCAAGATTACGCTGATGATCAGACCGATCAGGGCGCGGCCAGCGTCTGAGCTGACATCTCTAATCGCTGCGCCGCGTTCACGTAGAGCGGTGACGAAGGAGATAGCCATCTCGCGGCCCGCCAGAAGGCCAAGGAAGACCCAGGTCGTGCTCATCGGAACATCGTTGAGTTCTTTGAAATAGAACAAGACGATCGCATAGATCAGGTCGACAATGGTCGCCGCGCGGACATCCGTTGTATGCGTTTTTGACAGAACGATCTTTTGGATCTCGCCGCCGCGCGTACGGAAAATATACGCCATCATAGCTGCCATAAGCAGTGCGCCGCCAATGATCACCTCGGGCTTAAACACCATCATTGCGATGGAGCCATCGTCTGCGTAGACGGGCTCGCGCGGCATGAAGACGAAAATGTTGGCAAAGTCTTGGAGCAGCCAGGTCCACCAGAGGAAGCCCGTGGTTGCCCACTGGAACACAGTCCACATTGGATGAAGGCGCTCATCTCCGTCGCGGGTCCGGCCTACCCAGACTTCCCACATGCGTGAGATCAGAAGCCATACAACCGCACCCGCTGCGAAGGCGACAGCGTAGCCAGTGAGTGATTTGATGAGCATTTTGCTCATGACGCCTTCGGTGGCAGATCCCCCAGAAAGCGCAAACACGGTCAGAACGAGGAAGGTCGTTGAAACCGGAATACCAAACCGCGTTAGGAACAGCAGAACAATCGGCGGTAGTGCATGCCACCACTGAATGCCGCCTTCTGGATATGGAATTTTGTTCAGCTTTCCATCGGCGATATCACCGCCGCCATAAAATAGCTGAAACAGAAGGGCTGCGACCATGATCCCGGCGGCAAACAACCAGAGCACCCACCACGGACGGTGCGAATTGGATGCGAGGAACGTTCCGAGGGTTTGGATCGAGTCGTTGGCGATCACGGCATAGGCCGCAAAAAAGAAACCAATCAGGGCGAAAATCTCGTAACCAGCAAGTGACATAACGGCTCCGGAGCTAGCTTGATTGATGCCCAATCGACTTGCTGGCTAACGGATTACAGAATTGAGATCAATTGGGTGATTCGACAATTCGTGATCCAATTACAGCTAAGCGGGTGATAGGTTTTCTCTATCAATTGCTGCAGTTTCTTCCGTAACCGGACTATTGTGCGACCCAGCCACCGTCCATGCTGAGGATGGCGCCATTGATGCCATCACCCCCAGGCGAGCACAGGAAAGATGCAAAGGCTCCGATCTGTTCGGAGGTCACGAATTCTTTTGTTGGTTGCGCCGCCAACAAGACGTCACGCTTCACTTCTTCTTCCGTAATTCCTCGCGCTTTTGCGGTGTCCGCGACTTGGCCTTCGACCAGTGGCGTATAGACATAGCCGGGGCAGATCGCGTTGCAGCGGACCCCGTGCTCTGCCCCCTCGAGGGCAACGGTCTTCGTCAAACCGGCTATTCCGTGCTTCGCCGCCACATAAGCAGATTTGTATGGTGAGGCGACGAGCGCATGCGCAGACGCAGTGTTGATGATGCGGCCCCAGCCTTTCTCTTTCATGCCAGAGATGGCCATGCGGGTCGTATGAAACGCGGCGGAGAGATTCAGCGCAATAATCAAATCCCAGCGGGCCACTGGGAAGTCCTCAATCGGGGAAACGTGCTGAACGCCAGCGTTGTTTACGAGGATATCGGCGCCGCCAAAATCGCGCGCCACATACCCCATCATTCCCTCAATTGCGTCAGGGTCGGTGAGGTTTGCGCCCGACAAACCAGCTTTTACGCCATAGGTTTCCGAAATTTCTTTTTTGAGGGCGTCTGCTTCCGCGTCGCTTGCAAGACCGCTCAGCACGATATCAGCGCCTTGTTCTGCAAGGGCTTTGGCGATGCCTAAACCAATTCCACTCGTCGATCCTGTGACAAGGGCGGTCTTTCCTTTGAGCATTTTGCGTCCTTCCATCTTGAGTGCAGCACCGGCCTTGGTTAGAGCAAATGCAGACACCTTAATAGGCGGGATATTGTATCATGACGGCAACGTTCGAATCTTTTCGCCAGGGCTTTCCAGACTTCCTATTGATGACAGGCACAGCTGGCGTGCTTTTGCTGCTGGCGAGCACGATTTATATTCTCCTCACGCCTTGGAAAGAATTGGCCTTGGTACGCGGTGGAAACGGCGCAGCGGGCTTAGCGCTGGCGGGCGCAATCGCTGGCTTGGCAATCCCAATCGCGTCTTGCCTCGCGTCGAGCTTGACGCTGTTGGACCTGCTTCTCTGGGGAACCGTGGCGCTCCTTCTACAGCTTTTGACCTATCGCATTATCGACATGGTTTTGCGCGATATTCCGAACCGGATCCAAAATGATGAAGCCGGCGCAGCAATTGTCTTGATCGCGGCGAAAATTTCTGTCGCTATGCTGCTGGCTGCGGGTCTTTGGGATCCAAATATTGGGCGTGTGTAAGAGGAGCGACTGACTGTGCTGAGATTGATCCCGGATTGGGTCATTTACGCGTTGGTCCTCGGCGTCGTTCTTTGGGCGATTTTTTCAGGTGGGTCTGATGACGCGCCGCCGCCGCCCCCCGAAGCGATCAAAGAGGAAGGGGCGATGTTACCGCCTCCTTCGGCGTTCGATGAGCGGGTTCTGGTGCAGGTGACGGCGCCGAAGAACGGAATTGGGACAGCGTTCGCGATCAATGATGAGGGGCAATGGTTGACCGCTCGTCACGTGGTTGATGGCTGTAGCGAGGTGTCACTACTTGTCGCTCCCGGGCAGTATGACCCCGCCCGTAGCATAATCGTCTCAGAGCAATTCGATCTCGCACTGATCGAGACGGAGACGAGCCCGAACCCGGCGTCCATCAACACCGACAATGATTTGACGATTGGTTCCTACGGTTTCCATGTCGGCTATCCTCAAGGGCGCCCTGGCGAAGCGGCCTCGAGGCTTTTAGCGCGGTCAAATTTGATCTCTCGTGGTCGTCGATCGAACAGCGAGTCCGTTTTGGCTTGGGCAGAAACAGGACGTACCCGCGGTCTGATGGGATCCCTCGGCGGGCTCAGTGGCGGGCCGGTTTATGATGAAGACGGCAATGTGCGCGGTGTCATCGTGGCCGAAAGCGCCCGTCGGGGCCGCATCTATACGGCGGCGCCTGAAACCGTTGCAGCCTTTATAAAAGCGACTGGCGCTGAAACACTTGGCGAGCCAGCACGAGAATTTTCAACCGCGACCTATGGGCGTGAGGCGGACCACGCGCGACGAAATCTGCAAGTCGTGAAAGTCGCTTGTAGCGTAGAAGAGTAAGACAATGTTCGCAGACCGATTTATTGAGGCCACCCGCAAATATGGCCCGCTTTGTGTTGGGATTGACCCGCATGCTGGCCGAATCCCAGATTTGTTCGGGGGTGATACGCCCGAAGGCCTCGAAAAATGGGGCATATCCGTGGTTAAGGCCATTACCGGGCGCGCCGGGATTGTGAAACCTCAGGTCGCGCTTTTTGAGCGTCATGGCTGGCAAGGCATGCGCGCGCTCAGCCGGGTTCTGGAAGCTGCCAAGGCAGAAGGATTGATCGTCCTTGCAGATGCCAAACGTGGCGACATTGGGTCGACGGCTGAGGGCTATGCCGCCGCCTATTTGTCGAAGGATGCTGCTTTTCCGTGCGATGCGCTGACCGTTAATCCATACATGGGGCTGGATACAATCGAACCTCACGTGCGCACCGCTGAGGTGGCTGGCAAAGGCGTGATCGTGCTCGCACGAACAAGCAATCCAGGCAGCGCCGACTATCAGGCCCGCGATTTAGAGGGCGCGCCATTGTTCGCGCGGGTCGTTGAAAGTCTCGCGCCGATGATTGAACGCCTGAAAGGCGATAGTGGATGGTCTGGCCTTACTCTGGTTACAGGGGCAACCGGTCCTGACGAAGCGAGACACTTGCGGACATTGGCGCCCGAAGCGCTGTTCCTCGTACCTGGTTATGGCGCGCAGGGCGCAGGCGCGTCGGATGCGGTCGCGAGTTTTGTGAATGGCGAAGGCGGATGTGTGAATGCATCGCGCTCTGTGACCTTCCCGAAGGGATCAGAGAGCGCAACCAGCATGGACGACTGGTCGACCTGTATTGCAGATGCGATTGAAGCGGCGCAGTCGGATCTGAAAGCCGCGCTTTAAACGCTTAGCCTTTTACCAGCGCCGTAAGGTCTTCCGGTTCACCAATGACGGCGACATGATCGCCGGGCTGTAAGACTTCGTTTGGCGCAGCGATGATCACATCGCCATCGCGTTCAATAATCGCGATCAGACAGCTTTTTGGCAGTTCGATCTCGGACAGAGGGCGCCCGACATAGTCCTGGAGATTGCCAAGATCCGAGATTGGCGCGTGCAGGAAGTGATCGTCCCGCATCAGGATCTCGTTCATCTCTTTATCTGAGGTCGCGGCGAGCCAACGGCGCTCGAAATCGTAGGCTTGAACAACTTCTGCCAGGTGACCCGCCAAGCGCAGGTCCAATCCAGCGGGTTTGCGTGGACAGATCAGCATCATGATCGTGTGCACGTCTTTCGCCTCTTCCATGTCCATGGCGGCGAGCCGCGTAAAACGGAAGACGACCAATTCAGGGCTCGTGAGGCCATCATGGCTGCGATAGGCTAGCAAAACATGATCACTCAAGGGATGCAGCGTAGCAGCACCCGAATTGAAGACGTCTTCGATAACCGCTTCATCGATATCGTAAGCGGTATGCGCGATGTTTTTGACCTCATCGACAATCATTTCGCGGGAATATGTGCCGTGGCTGTAAGTATGCACGACAGACCGCGCGATGAGGGCTTCATAGGTCAGGTTTTGCTTCTGGGTGCGATCATGGATGATCGTCATCAGCTCGCGCTCAAGGCCTTCATAGCGCATCTGTCCCAAGCGCTCATGGACATGAAAAATCGCGCCGCGCCGGGCTAGCTGGCCGGACGCGTAGAACTGGTACCAAAGTGCGCAAGCGATCGTCAGCATGCCGGTAAAGCCGATGGCCAGAATCCCCATCTCAACAATCAGCCAGAATGACACCAGGATGCCGGCAATTGGCAACCAAGGATAAAACGGTAGGCGGTAGCCGGGTTTGTAGGTCGCGATCCGGCTCTCGCGCATCACGATCACGGCGACGCTGACTAAGCCGAACAGGAAGAGTTGGAAGGCACTGGCAAGTTTCGCGACGGCTTCAACGTTGAACAGGAGCAGCACGGCAATCATCGAAAATGTGGTGACCGCAATCGAAAAGACTGGCGTGCCAAATCGGCCAATCACTGCGAACCGCTCAGGAAGGAGCTTGTCTTTCGCCATCGCGTATGGATAGCGGCTAGCCGACATTATTCCGGCATTCCCCGTGGATGCAAAAGCGGCGATCGCTGAAACAACGATGAGGATCACGCCGAGATCAAATGGCCAGTTGCCTACAAATTGACGTCCAGCGTCTGCGACAGGCGTGAGGCTGCCATACAAGCTGTCGATCGGGAGAATGGCGATGATAACAATCAGGCCTAACGTATAGATCGCTGTCGCGGTGATCAGGGACAGCATCATGCCAAGCGGAATGTTGCGATCCGGGCTTTGGACTTCTTCGGCGACACTGGCGACTTTCGTGAGACCGGCATAGGAGACAAAGACTAAGCCGATGGTGGCAACAAAACCGACGGTTCCCGCCGTGAAGAAAGGTTGTGTCTCGCCGTTCGGCCGCAAGCCCTCTGAGATGCCGGTATGGGCAATCCCAAGGATAACGAAGGCGGCCAATATAACCACAAGCGTGGCCACTAAGAGTCTCTGTAGAAACGTCGTTTCTTTCGCGCCGACAGCATTGATCAGGCCAAACACTAAGGTGAGTATGACCGCCAGAACCAAGATCGGGACATCCAGATAAAGGCTGAGATAAGCGCCCATCCCAACCAAAGCGAAGGCGCTTTTAAACACGACCGCGACCCAGGATCCGAGCCCGCCAATCGTGCCGAACAAAGGTCCCAACGCGCGGTCGAGGAAATAGTAAGTTCCACCGGCTTTCGGCATCGCCGTTGAAAGTTCCGCCATGCACAGCATTGCTGGGATGATCAGGAAGCCTGCGAGCAAATAAGCCAGGTAGACAGAGTCCCCTGTATAGCTCGCTGCAATCCCTGGAAGGAGAAAGAATCCGGAGCTGAACATGGCGCCTGTGGAGACGGCATAGACGTCAAACAGTGTGAGGTTCTTCTTGAGCTTTTTCTCATCAGCCATAGCGAAACCCCGTTTCTGCCCGTTTTCGCACCTGCGATATAAGTCGCCTTGCGGCCAGCACCACCTTTTTGTCAGCAATCATGCTTGCCGCAGGGTCGCGTCTCGACTGGACACTGATTTCGGCTAGTGTAACAACCCTAAAAAGGGCGCGAAAGACGCCATCCAGAGTGAGGAAACGAGGAAAGCGTTCATGAAACCGCTTAACATTGCGGCCTTTACGGCTGCGTCTTTATTTATTCTTTCGGCCTGTTCCGGTGGGCAAGAGCCTGCGGATGACAGCGCCAATGCTTCTGCTGAAGAGGTCACCTTTGCTGCCGTCTCAGACGACCGTTTGAATGATGCAGCGTCGACACCCGCTGAATGGCTTGGGTATGGCTTTGACCGCGAGGAGACGCGCCACTCGCCGCTGACCGGCATTACTGCTGAGAATGTCAGCAACCTCGGGGTTGCTTGGACCTATGACCTTGCGACCTCACGCGGTGTGGAATCAACGCCCATCGTGATCGATGGCGTGATGTATGTCACCTCAGCCTGGTCGATTGTTTACGCGCTTGATGCAAAAACAGGTGAAGAGCTTTGGGTTTATGACCCGGACGTCGATCGCGCCGTTGGCGTGAATGCGTGCTGCGATGTCGTCAACCGAGGCGTTGCTCTATACGAAGGCAAACTCTTCTTGGGCGTGATTGATGGCCGCGTAGAGGCCTTGGATGCGAAAACTGGCGAGCTGATTTGGTCGAAAGTGACGGTCGATCAGTCCAAGCCCTACACAATCACAGGTGCGCCGCGCGTGGTTGACGGCAAAGTCCTGATTGGGAATGGCGGCGCGGAGCTTGGCGTGCGCGGCTATCTGAATGCGCTCGACGCTGAAACCGGCGAGTTAATCTGGCGATTCTACACGGTTCCGAGCCCAGACAAGCAGCCCGACGGCGCCGCGTCTGATAGCGCTTTCGAAACTGTTGGGAATATCACTTGGGGTGAAGACGGCGCTTGGAAGACAGATGGCGGCGGTGGCACGGTTTGGGACTCGATCATCTATGATGATGAGACCGATTCCGTGATCTTTGGCGTTGGCAATGGATCGCCGTGGAACCAGACACTGCGGGATCCGTCCGGCCTCGACAATTTGTTCCTTTCGTCGATTGTGGCCGTCGATGCGGATACCGGTGAGTATAAGTGGCACTTCCAAACCACGCCGGGCGACAATTGGGATTATACGGCGACGCAGACTTTGATCATCGCGACTTTGCCACTCGGCGAAGGCGGTGCGGATCGCCGCGTCGTCATGCAAGCGCCGAAGAATGGCTTCTTCTACGTCCTCGATGCGGCCACTGGCGAGTTTATCAGCGGCAACAATTATGTGCCGGTGAACTGGGCGACAGGCCTTGATGAAAACGGACGTCCGGTCGAAGTGCCAGAAGCGCGCTATGCGGAAATCCCGTTCATGCAGACCCCGGGACCACTCGGCGGACACAACTGGCACCCAATGGCGTATAACCCGGATGTTGGGCTCGCCTATATTCCGGCCCAAGAGATTCCGCAGGCTTATGCGACGGATCCTCGGTTCCAGGACAATTCTTCAAAATGGAATACGGGAGCAGATTTCGCGGCCGGTGTGCCGCAAGTGCTGCCAGGCGAAGTGGTGAAGTTCCTGCGATCTGGTTTGAAAGGGCGCTTGATCGCTTGGGACCCCGTCGCGCAAGAAGCCCGATGGACGGTAGAGCACGCGGGGCCTTGGAATGGCGGCGTTCTCTCAACAGCTGCAGGTATCGTCTTCCAGGGCAAGCTGAACGGCGAATTTGCGGCGTATGATGCGGCCACAGGCGATGAGCTTTGGGTCGCAGATGTGAAGTCGGGCGCGGCCTCTGGACCTGGGACATATGAGATCGATGGCGAGCAGTATGTCACAATCACGACGGGATGGGGCTCTGCCTATCTCCTGACTGCAGGCGGCCTCGCAGCACCTGATGCAGTCCCGCCTTCAGTCGGCAAAGTCGTGACCTTCAAGCTGGGCGGTGATGCCGTGATTGCGGATATCGATGTGCCATTGACTGAGCCTGTTCCGCAAACCGATGAGTTTGGCACAGAGGCGCAACTCGCCGAGGGCCTGGTTCACTATGCGCGTAACTGTACAGTGTGCCATGGACCGTTCGCAGCAAGCTCTGGCATTTTGCCGGATCTGAGATGGTCGAGCTACACGACCAGCGCGGAAGCTTGGAAAGGCGTGGTTATCGACGGCAATTTGCAATCGATCGGAATGGTCTCGTTTGCGGACGTTCTTTCGGAAGACGAAGTCGAAGCGATCCGTGCCTATGTCGTTCAGCAGGCGCACAACCCAGAAGGGCTGGCAGCTGATACGGGCGGCGGCCTACAATAATTATATCGCAAGAAGACCGAGTTCTTTTTGCTTCTTCTTGGACAAGCCATCGGCCACCAGCCGGTGGCTTGTTTCGATATAGGCTTTGAGATCCCCATCCTTCAGGCCGGGCTCAGCATAGTGCTGGATCCACTTCATGCCTCTCGAGGCAAGATAGGGCGCAGGACGCAGCCCGGGCTGCTCTGCTAAGATCTCAAAAGACAGCGGCGTGACTTTAAACGTCACCGCAAACACATCTTCATCGCCCCATCCGGCGACGGCGAAGACTTTTCCGCCGACTTTCCAAACATGACTACCACCCCATTGGACCACCCGGCTGGTCGCGGGCAGTGCCTTACAAAAGTCATTGTATTCGTCCAAAGTCATCGGAGGATCATGACAGAGCAAATTGTTCACTTCAATCCGACTTCGATTGGGGTTACGATAGCTTAATATTGAACGGGCCTTGCTGATGCAGTTTCTTGTAATCCTTCTCGGGTTTTTCGGATTTATTGCCGTCTGGTACTGGCGGATCAAAGCGCTGCAGGAAGTTGCCAAGGACGGCCGCAAAGTTGTCGAAACAGTCGCCAACTTGCCCCGCAAAATGCGCTTCAAAAACAAGTCCGGCAAAGGCGGCCTTGCTGTCGTCGACGACCCTCGTGAAGCCGCGACCATCCTGATGCTCGAGATTGCTCAGGCGCGAGGCACGCTCACAGAACGCCAAGAGGCGGCCATTCGCGGCGAGGTGATGCGCCATTTTGAGTTTACCGAAGCGGATGCGAATTCGTTGATCGGTCAAGCGGGTTGGCTTTCCCGAAACGGCGGCGCGAGCCATGTCGTGATGTCCAAGATGACAGACTTCGTGCGCCAATCACCTGGTATGACGGGCAAGGAACTGGTCGATCTAGACGGTATGCTGGTTACGGTCTCCGAAGCCGAAGGTGATCCGACCGATAGCCAGTTGGATTTGTTGACCATCTATCGCGACAAAACGGGTCTGCGGGTCTAGCTTTTCTCTGTGTCCAATTGAGCTAGCTCTCCTCGTCGAAGAGGAGCGTTTCTATGCGAGCGGTTATTATTGGCGCCTCGGGCGGCATCGGGGCGGCTCTTGTTGAGCAACTCGCAGCCCGTGCGGAGAGTGAGCGGGTCTATGCTTTGTCCCGGCGCCCCGTCGCCGGATCTGATAGGGTCACGCCTCTTCGCATTGATTTCGAACAGGAAGAAACAATCGGCGCCGCCGCGAAAGAAATCGGCACAGACGGCGCACCCGACCTCGTCATCGTCTCAACTGGGATCTTGTCGGATGATGCTGGCCTCTCGCCTGAAAAATCGTATCGCCAGCAAGCCCCAGAGGCTTTCGAGAAGGTATTCCGGATCAATACGATTGGGCCCGCGCTGATTGCGAAACACTTCCTACCCATTATGCCGCGAAAGCAGCGAGCTGTGTTTGCGGCGCTCTCTGCACGTGTGGGATCGATTTCAGACAATCGGATCGGCGGCTGGCATGCTTATCGCGCGTCAAAAGCCGCCTTGAATATGCTGATCAAGAATTATGCGATTGAGCAGGCGCGTCGCAACGAGGATTTTATCGCTGTGGGTTTGCATCCGGGGACGGTTGATACCGCGCTCTCCAAACCGTTCCAGTCAGGGGTGCCGGATAAACAGCTCTTCTCGGCTCAGCAATCGGCGGCCTATTTGCTCGATGTGATTGACGGGCTTACCTCAAACGATTCCGGTAAAGTCTTCGATTGGGCTGGAAAAGAAGTTCCCGCTTAAGCGCCGCCAAGATTGGTAAGGACATCAGAGGCGTCGTAAGCATCCGGATTATCCGGCTTGGCGCCGCTTGCCGTCACGATCTCCATGACATGCTCCACGGAATTAGACCCGCCGCCAAGTGGGAGGGCGATGCCGACTCCAACGCCAACACTCGTGCGCCCGCTCGAGCCGCCAGACCCGCCGATTGAAACGGAAGATCCTCCGCCCGCGAGTTCGCCCAGGTCGCTATAGGCCGTGACGATTTGGAACCAGTCATCACCGCGTTCCAAAGTGAGTTCGGCGGCGCGTCGTAGCGCTCGGCTACGCGCGAGCTCGGCGCTCGTATCGGTATAGGTGATCCGGAATCGATTGTTCTCGATCGGCTGGACGGAGTATCCAGCCCCGCCATCGCGTGAGGCGGGCCCATAAGGCGCCTGTGTGGCGCAAGCGCCTACAAATGCGAGTGCAGAAAGCGCGACCCATTTCATCATAGCGAATATCCTCCTGTCCCAAGATCTTCGAAAATCATATCAGCACGTCCAAATGAACCTGAACAGAACACAACCCAAGATGAACGCGCGCCAACACATTACAACGAGTTCATTCATCTTGCTTCCTGTACTACTTGTTGCAGGACGGGGGGCGGTCATGTGATCCCAGATTGCTACGATCCGCAGGCGTCCAACCGCGAGAGCGAATGTGCACGTCCGTAGGCGCACGCCGCTCAGCGCGAAGGTGCCGCTTTAGAGCGGCTCACGAATGGGCGGCGTTTTAAAGGGGAGCGTCGCCCGTTTATTCGTCTTGATCAGAGTCTAATTGCCGGCGGCCGAAATCGGCTTCTGCCGTGTCCAGACCCGCATCGATAATCGCTTTTCGAATTCCGCGTGCGCGCGAAAATTCTTTCATCAGCATGTCTCCATCGCCCCATCGAATGGCACGTTGGAGCGCCGCGAGATCCTCGCTGAAGCGACCGAGGGTTTCGAGGACGGCATCTTTATTGGTCAGGAAGACATCCCGCCACATCGTTGGATCCGAGGCCGCAATCCGTGTGAAATCCCGAAAGCCGCCAGCCGAATATTTCACGACTTCGCCCTGCTCTACGCTCTCCATGTCATAAGCGGTCGAGACGATATTGTAGGCAATCAAGTGTGGCAGATGTGATGTGATGGCCAGCACGCGATCATGTCGGTTTGCATCCATCGTTTCCACTTTGGCGCCGAGTCGCATCCAAAAGGCGGTCAAACGTTGAACAGCGTCCTTATACTCACCAGACGTCTCAGCGCTTGGCGTCAGGATATGCCACGTGTCTTGAAATAGGCTGGCAAAGCCGGCTTCTGGACCTGATTTCTCCGTCCCTGCGATCGGGTGACCCGGGATTAAATGAACGTGCGACGGACACGCTGCAGCCATATCCGCCGCCGCCTTCGCCTTCACTGATCCGACATCGGTCAGGACCGCACCGTCCGCCATCGCGGACGCGATTTGCGCCGTGACCTCTTTCAAAACGCCGACGGGCGTGCACAGGATGACACAATCGGCGCCAGTGACTGCCTCTTCTGCAGTCTCAAACACGTGCCCTGGAACAACGCGGGTTGCTCGAGCTCGTGCATCTTCGGAGCTGTCCCACATGGATACTTGCTCGGCGCCGCCATAAGCGGTCACCGCATGCGCAATCGATGAGCCCAATAGGCCGATCCCGATGATCGCAACGTGTTTAAACTCGGGGTCGGTCATTAGCTCTTCGAGAATTTCTCAATCGCGGCAATCAGATCGTCATTTTGCTCGGTCGTTCCGATCGACGCGCGCAAGCACGTTGGTAGCCCGTAAACATTTACGTCCCGGATCACGATGCCTTCTTGGCGCAGAAATGCGTCAGCCTCGGCGCTGGTGCGCCCCGCTTCTTCAGGAAATTCGATCAGCACAAAATTGCCGACGCTCGGGAAGGTTTTAAACCCGGCTTTCTCAACGGCGTCTTTGACGCGGATCAGCTCTGCATCATTGTGATCTGCCGATTTCGCCATGAAGGCATCATCGTTCAGCGCCGCGATGCCCGCGGCTTGCGAGACCGCGCTCACATTAAACGGGCCGCGTGTGCGGTTCAGCGCGTCGATCACGCTTTCCGGACCATAAGCCCAGCCAAGCCGCAGGGCGGCGAGACCGTGAATTTTCGAGAAAGTGCGCGTGACCAGCACGTTCGCCATCTCGCCCGCGAGCTCCATTCCGGCGCTGTAGTCATTCTTGCGGACATATTCCGCATAGGCGCCGTCAAGGACGAGCAACACGTTTTCTGGGAGCGCAGCGTGAAGGCGCTTCACCTCAGAATAAGGAATGTAACTGCCAGTTGGATTGTTCGGGTTCGCTAGGAATACAATTTTGGTGTTCTGGTCGACCTGCTCCAGCATGGCATCAACATTGGTCGTCAAATCTGTTTCTGGCGCGCTCCGGGTTTCGGCTCCGGCTTGTTGTGCGATCAGGCGGTAGACTAGGAAACCGTGCTGGCTCTGCACGATATTGTCACCGGGGCGCAGGTAGGCGCGCCCAAGCAGTTGGAAAATCTCATCAGATCCGGCGCCGCAGACAACCCGGTCTGGCTCGATGCCATACTTGGCGCCGATCGCATCGCGAAGCGCGCCAGCAGAGCCATCCGGATACAGCTCCATATGCTTCGCGGCTTCGATCACAGCGGCTTGCGC
>JBCBGS010000040.1:0-19773 GCA_038526515.1 Pseudomonadota bacterium
CGACTTGCTCGCGATAAAAGCGCGTCCCATCTAGATACCCGTCGAGTGGGTTCATCGCCGCGAAGTGGTAGATCTCGCCTCTGGCTGCTGGAATACCACCTTTTCGCGCATGGAACTTACGACCGGCGAAATCGAACTGATGGTTGCTCGTATTCGGTGAAGTGAGTTGTAAAAGCGCGCTGTAATTATGCTCCGGCACATCAATATCTGTTTGGGCCAGGCCAATGCCCCAAAGCGGTTCATCGCTCAATTGACCGGGGCGGCTGAAGTATGACGCTTTGAACGCTTCATCATCGTTTAGCATCATCTCTAGCAGGTCACGTCCTTTCTTGAGAACGATATTGTCACCGGTATTCTCGTAATAGAAAACGCCCCAATTGGTGATGTAGACTCCCGGTGCTAGGCCCGCCTGAACAACTTCATCAATATCCAGCGTATCGCGGTAGCATTTTCCGGAGGTCTTGAGGTTCGCCATGACGCCGAATTGGCGATCTGCAAACATTTTCCAGAAGCGATCAATGTTGTCGCCAATCAACAAGCAATCCGCGTCGATATGCATACACCGAGCGAATGGGCTGTATTGTTCGAGCACAAACCGTCGAACGAACATGCCATCGTAAGGTGGACCTGGATCGAATGCCACGATGTGATCGAACAGACCGAAATAGCATTTGGGAACTGACAAACCGCCCGAAACCATGAGTGCGATCGGACGGTCATCATTATATTTCAATGAGCACGCCGCCGAGACTGCAAGCTCCAGATAATGGTGCTTGTTGGCGGCGATCAAAATGTACCCTTCGGAACTTGGGTCGATCATGCCATGCCCTGTCGAATGATGTCACCAAATGCGTTTGGACCAACTTGGTCGAATAAGGCTTTTCCAGCGGACAGCATCTCTACACGCTCTGTGTCTGGCATCCGTCGAGCACGTTCAATCGCGCGCCGATATCCGTCTTCAGAGTCCTCTTCAATAATCGCTGCTCGATCCCACAGATCTTGGTCGCCGACAAGCGTTAGTTCGCGGGACAAAACAATCGGGATCGACCCTAATGCCAAACACTCGAAGATGCGGATACTGTTCGGGCCGGATCCGGTTGGACAGAGGGTGAACCAGGACTGGCGGATCGCGTCGATATAGTCCTGCTTATGTTGCGCCTCGGTTTTGAGTTGGGCGTCTGACGCGGTGCGGCCGCCGATCTGCTCATCATAAACCGCGCGGTCAAAGTGCCAGCGATCGCGTTTGACGATGTGGAGGTCAGCATATTTGCCTTCATCGCCAAAGATCACGTCCCGCACATTGGTGAGATAGATATTGGGGTTGTAGGCGCCGACAAAGTTCGCGAGGTGGCGCTTCTCTGCACCGTCACTGCCCTTGTAATCAGGTGCCTGTGCCGGATAAAGCGGGAAGGGATGTATCCGGATCCCTCGAGACGTTTGGTAGCTGTTGACGGCGTGTGACCAGAACACATCCGTAATGCCCGCGGCTTTGAAGAGATCGAAGTAATTGATCGCCCGAATATGCTGCGCGACGGTAGCGCGCCGACGGGCGCTAGAATTGCTTAAAGATTGCTGCGCGTGCAGCAGAGCCTGCAGGATGTCTTTTGACTCGCTTGTGCGTTCTTTCAGGCCATCCATCAGGGTTGCCCACGCAAATCCGAGATAGTCGAAACCAAGCGGATCATTGTCAGCCTGGAGTCTTAGAAGAGCTGTTTCTTCGGTCGCGGCGGGGCGTTGCCAGTGTCTGGAATAGGCGTGAATCCGCCCAGCGCCGTCGCCGTGCGAGGTGTTCGGATCTCTGCGTTCACCAACACCCATCGCTTCTTACTCCGCCAGGAGCGCGAGCAGGTCGCGGCGCGCCGTATTAAAGCGTTTTGCAGACTCTAGGTCTTCAGCGGACAGTCTTTGGTCGTCCAGGGTTGCCGCATTGATACGTCTCAGGGCCTTCATGCCACCTTTAAAAACCTCGTTTTCGTAAGCGATGACGGGGAAGTGAAAGTCGATCATGAGCTGCTCGAGGATATCCGGACGGCTCAGATTGCTGTCTGGGAGCGCGTCTCGAAGAACCCATAGATAGCGCTTGGTGAGTTCATCGGCGGTGGTGGGGCCATCACCGTCTCGGCTTTCAAATTTTTCAACATACTCAACGTTCTGGGTCGAGCTGAGCGCATGAAAGAGATTGCGCGCCCAAAAATCCGCAATCGATCGTGTATGAGACCGGAGTGCGAAAATGCTTCCAGCGGGCAGCTCAATTGACTTCACCTGACCCAGCAATGGAAAGAGGATTTGCGCTGCGTTCGGACATCTCTGATCGAGGACAATCTGCGGTAACTCTGCGATGCTCACCCGCGCCGCGGGCCGGTTGGTTCCTTCTAAGAGCGAAATCTCCGCATCGTTTAGGCCAATCGTGAGCGACAGAACGCATTTGCGTGAGGTCGCTTGAAACAAAAGCGTATCAAAGGCTTCGCAGTGAGGCCCCGTCTCAAAGAACTGAGAAGATGAGATCTTGAGCGACATCAGGTTCGCTCCAGCTCTGTGGTTTTGAGCGCCTCGCGCCAGTTTGGCCGCTGCTCTGTGAGCCACGCCGCGCACTGTTTGATTTGAATATCATTTAGGCCGAGTTCCACATTCTCGGCCATCAGCGTACCCGCGCGCATGGTTGGCGTATACCGATGGTACCATTCAGACCCAGAGCTCAGCTCCGTTGCGAAGGTTGGAATACCTTTGGCGAGCGCATTGAACTTCAGCCACATATCATCAGCATACGGCGCGTATCGCAGGATTTCAGCTGTATCTGTCACGGAACCATCCGCAAAGAATCCTGGCGGATATAAGACGCCGCCGGCCCCAGTCGGAACCAGATTAAACGATGGCTTCGATGTTCGTGCCTCGCGGGTCCAGTCCCCATAAGGCGCAATTGAGCCGTCTGCGCCAACCCGCATCATATGGCAGCGATTGCCAATAACGGTGTCTGGATACTTGTTGTGAGCGCTTAACAGTCGTTCCATCGAATAGGGTTGGTAGATCACATCGTCATCGACAATCACGTGCGGCATTTGCGCATCGAAATGCTCTGTGTGCGTGAACTTGTCATACTGATGCCGGGTGGATTCGAGGAAGTGTAATTTCAGGCCTGAAGATTCGAATGCCCGCAACTGAGATGGCAGCCAATTCGCGTTCGGGATTTCATCCCGGCCCAAGAAGAGGTGAATGCTGTCCGGCTTTGCGCTTTGCTTGACGAGGGATCGGATCACAAAATGAAGCGTGGAGATGCGTGCCGGGAAAGAGGTCAGCCCAATTTGATAGGCAGGATACGGTTCGCGAGGCGCTGGCACTTCGATGCGGGCCATCCGTGTGTCTTCTTGCTCGGCGAAGGTTTGTGTTTCCGCTTTCAGATCTGCTTTTGCGTGTCTTTGCTCTGCGATCAGCCCTGTGCGTTTGGTCTGCGCGTTTAGAAGTCGGGTCTCTGTCGCATCCCATTCTGTAGCTAAGACCGTCTTACATGCGTTTCGAAGGGTGCGAACATCCTCAGTAGAGAGGGTCACAGACTGCTTTTGAAACAGTGTGTCGAGCACCGTATAGGCCAAGTGCTTGCGTACGGTTTCGTCGCCGCTGCCCAATAGGTCCAGGATTTCGCGGACGTGGGTACACTTTCGACGGAACTCGATGATCGAACTCGCAGTCTGCGAAGTCAGGCCCGAATATTCGCTAGTGAGCGTGTCGAGGATTGAGGTCCGGGTCTTTTCCAGATTGGCTGAAATGCCCGGTTCGGCGCCGCGGATGGCCCAGACTTCTGGAACGACTGGGATATCTGCTCCGTTCTCGTAAAACCGGCCAAGCTGCAGCGTATCGCTATCTGTTTTGTGCTTGCGGGAATCAAACCGATTTGCGCGTAAGAGATCAGTGCGGACGAACAGCGCTTGGTGGCAGAAGCCAAGGCTCGCCATTTTGAAAGCTTCGCCGGTTTGCCAAGATGCCCAGACATTATCTCCGAGCTGGCCCCATCCCATACAGCCATCATAGTTGCCGCTTTGTAAGAACGTCTTGGCCTTCGCGAGCACATCATCGGCAGCGAACACATCGCCTGAATTCATGAAGCAAACATATTGGCCCTCAGCGAGGTCCAGCGCTTTGTTCATCGCGTCATAGACGCCCGTATCAGGGGCATGCGTGGATCGATCGACCAATCCTGCCTGTTTCCAGAATTCGGTCAGCTCGAGTGTTCCGTCTGCGGAGTCGCCATCTACGATGACATATTCAAAGTCGGCGTCTCGTTGTCGAAACACAGATCGCGCGGTCTTGGTCAAAGACCAAGCATGCTTGTAAGACACAGTCACGATGGTGAAAAAGGCACTCACGGTCCGTTCACTCCCTACACCGTGCTGTCATAATTCAATTTTTTCACAAGTTCGCCGTAGGAACTGCAATTCAATTGAGCTTTTATCCCCTCATCGATCGGCGTATTCGGGCGCGGTTCGATTGTTCCGCTGCCTCTGCCGCTATCACCTGAAAACTTGAAACTGTGAAAAACCTCCTGGAAGTCAGCGTAGTATTCGAGCTTCAAATGCTCGCAAATGGTCTGCATCACCTCATTGGGTGCACTGACAAAATCCTCATATCGCACGATCGGAACCCCCGAATAAGCGTCGAGGAAGGATAAATAGCGCTGACAGTATTCATCAAATGTATTCGGCGTAAGATGACCGTCCCATCCCATTTTCACCATCGATTGATAGCTACGCACTGGATGCCGGACGGTGACTAGAGACAAGAGCGGTAGGCCGGCCGTCTCTAGAATTTGCTTCAGCGTGTAGCGATTGTCCCGGCCCTCGCCATACAGGAAGTGACCATGGGTATGATCCCGCAGAACCAGTGTTTTGCCGTTTTGGTGAAGCGTCGTCGCGACTTGATCAATTGAGTTTCCAAAAAGCTTGGCCACAAGATCCGGCTCTGGGGGAGAGCCTGATTGGTGCATCAGAGCGACTAGATCTGTTGGATTGAACCGGTCCAAGTCGCCGCGAAATGGGATGGCACTTAGCGGATCGACCTCATTCAAGACAACCGTATTGGCCATGGAGGCAATACACTTGGCGAGCATCGTGCCGCCCGTGCAGGAAAAGTGATGGATCGTCCGAACCTGTAGCGGATCAGCCGGGGAAATCTCGCGAAGCTTTTCGATCGCATCGCCTACCGTCCGCTTTGGATCATCATCGGCTTTCAATCGGCGCGCTTTGCCATTGGGTATGATGCCATCCGCCTTGGCTCGCGCGAGAATTTCAGAGACGACTTGAGAGAAGTCAGTCGTTGAGGTGGGCATGATCAGGCTCCCTCCTCGCTACTCATCAGATCCGAGCGCGCTCTCGGCGCGCGCCAAACGCTCTAAAATGTCGGCAACCAATTTTTCGGTTTTTTTGTTCTTCGCCAGGAGCGCAGAATAGCGCTCCTCCAATTTCGTCAGATTGTTTTGGGCGATCTTCCGGCGTTTCTCGGCATCGCTGTCCTTGCCGTCTCGATAAGCCTCTAGCTCTGTTTCCGCTTCCGCCAGTCTGGAGAGTGCCGCGCTACAGTTCCGCGCAAATAGCAATATATTTATGTCTGGGTGGCGTTCCGAGCCACGCGCCATCAAGACGAAGCCGTTTGATCCTAGGACTGAAATTGCCTCTTCGGACGATGACAGATGCCCGACCGCTTCGCCGCTTTTGCCGCGCATATAAATTACATCCACACCGCCAAGGAGATCGGTTGCATCCTTGATGATGGATAGGCCATCCAATCGATCCAGGATCAGCCAATTAGGCTTGGTCTCAAGCTCTTCGCTAAATTCAGAGAGGGTCACTGAGGACATGCGGGTTTCAGAGATTTGCTCGAGGTTCTTCCATAGCGGTCTCAAGTCTTCGGCGCCGACCAGACCGGTTTCCCGATCGATACTGTTTTTGAAAACTGATACATTCTTTCCGGTCGCGCTAATCACGACGCAGCGCACTTCCAAGTCCAGGTCTTTCTCTTGCGCGGATTCCGAGATTTGCTGAAGAAAGACGTCGTCGGGGTGAACCAAAACAATCGGGGGCGCTCCAAAATTTGAAATATGCCGCAGACGTTGCGGCATTACGGCACCAAGCGCCAAGACGGACTTTGGCGGCAATATCTTGCCCAACAGCAATTCTGCTTCTGTGATGCTCGGCTGATCCAACTCAAACCTCAATACTATTGAACCATAGGATTAGAGGCGCAGCGAAAATAAATCGACCCTTTGCGAGGGAATTAACCCCCGTAACCAGCGCTTTAAACCTATGAAGTTTCACGATCTTTCACTATTCTCTAACGTAGAGCATCGGAAGTACATATAAACAGTGGCGTCGTCTCAAATTATCTGATTTGGAAGGCGCTTAGATGACGCGAATGAAGTCGCGGGAGAGTTTTAATGACCATTTTGGTGACCTGCAGCATTCATGATGAGTGGTGCACTTTTACCCAAGGTCGATTTGAGAGCATGGGGTTCAGTCCTCCCGTTGCCTCCTCGCGATCGCACATGTCTGCATCCGAGTTGACAGAGAAAATGGCCGCGGTCAGCCGTCCACGCGGGAAGACATCCTATAAAGGCGCTGCGCCTGAGCTCGGTCAGGCTTGGCAGCTTGCGGCTGCTGATCTCATGATTGCGAATGCTGACCAAGAGTCTTGGGGCTGGGCGCATCCGGAGAATTTGAGATTTCTCGAGTTTTGGAAAGCGTTTGAGCCAAACTGCCGGTTTGCTTTGATTTATACATCGCCCGCTGAATACATCGCGCGCGAAATCTCGGTGGACGATGTCGAAGGCGACGGCTTTGACGAAATTATCGCTCGGTGGCGTGACTATCACGAGGAAATGCTGCGCTTCTATCATGCGAATAGCGACGTGAGCATGCTGATCAATCTTCATAATTTTGAGGATACCGCGCAGCCCATTGCGACGCTTTTGTCAGACCGATTGAACGTAAACGCTACGCGATTGAACCAGGCAGAATTCCTGTTTCAATCGGCACTAATGGATGTCATTGCAGAACGTCTGATTGATCAAGAGCTCGAACTCGCGAATCTCTTTTCGGAGCTGGAGAACTCTGCGGATCTACCAATGTCCTTATCGGCTTATTCGCGGCGCGGATTGGCGAGCAAAGCGCATAAGGAGTTGGACGAGAACCTGACTGGATTGGATCGAGCTCAGAGCGACTTGTTAAGCGCGCATCGAGAAATCGACGAATTGAATGATTTGCTTGCGACAGAGCGGCGCGAGAAGGAAGCACTCGAAACGGCCGCAGCTGAAGCGCATGTGCCGCAACTGCTGGAAAAACAGCTCGAACAGGTTCGAGAAGAACTCCATCTTTATTTCAACAAATACAATGAGTTGAAGGCGCAGATCGCGAATGGCGAGGTTTCGGCGAATGTCGGAGCCGTCGCGGCGGCAAAGCCGATCGCACCCACCCTCCAAATAGACCTAAAGTCATACATTGATGGTGAAGGCTGGCATCATGCCGAAGATCACGGCCGTTGGGCCGGCGCGTCTTTGTCGAGTACGCTTCGTTTGCCGGACTTAGAGGCCGGAAAATACACTGTCAGCGTTCGCATTGTAGACACGATGGCGCTCGATATTCTGCGCGGGATGTCGCTCACGCTGAACGGTACACCGCTCAATGCGAGCCTCAAGATTTTGAGTGATATGGGGGGGCGGTTAGCCCCGCTGCGCCGCGCCAAAGCGCATGCCAGTAATATTGAGAAACCGCTACCGGCAACTCTGTCTGCGACGATTGAACCAAACCAAGTTCGCATTCGCGACGATAATGTATTAGGGATTGTCAGCCCTCGAGCTGTGTATCCACCCTCTGTCCATGGGCACGATGAGCGGCTATTGTCTTGCTGTATCGAGAGTGTGAGCTTTCACCGGGTAGCGTAGATGTTAGATTCCCAGAATTATCGACAAGTCCAAGTGAAGCAGCAATCGCTCAGCGGCTTCCGGATGCAGCCAAAAGCGGCGTTCAACGACATCGTGCAAGGCGCTCTGCTTTGGCGCGTGTGGCTGTCTTTGTCCTGGCAGGAGTTCGTGTCGACCTATCGGCGCTCATTGATCGGCGTCTTTTGGGTGATGCTGTCCTTCGCGGCGTTTGTTTTCATCAAGCTGACAATCTTTTCCTCGCTGCTCGGCGCAGATGATGTCCGATACTATGATGCTTACCTGGTCATTGGCTTTTTTATGTGGGTCTTTTCCCAACAAGTCATCATGAGCGCGCCGGATACATTTGTAAGCTCCAGCGGTTGGATCCGAAGCGAGGCGCTGCCACTCTCCACCTACATCTATAAGATGGTGATGCGAGAGATCTATAATCTGCTCTTCACCTTCGTTGTGGTCATTGTTGCGCTTATTTACCTGCAGTATCCCGTTGATATTAAGGCGCTTTATGCTGTGCCAGCAATTTTGTTCCTGCTGCTGAATGCGTTCGCGATCAAGTTGCTGCTCGGGATTATCGGAGCCCGTATTCGCGACATTTCGCATTTGGTGAAAGCCGTAATGTTACCGATGATGTTCCTAACGCCAATCTTTTGGATGCCGTCGCAAATGCCAAACTTGATGAAGGTTCTCTGGTGGAATCCTTTGTTTCACGCGATCGAAATATTCCGGGCTCCAATCCTGGATGGTGCGTTCCCGACCGAAAGCTGGATCTTTATGGGCGTGGTTTTTGCCATCGTCTCTGTCTCGGGCTTTTTGCTCTTTTCCCGTCTACGGCAACGAATAGTATTCTGGTTTTAGACCATGGCTCAGATCGACGCGTTTAACCTGTCTCTGCATTACCCGCTCACCGGCGGTGCTGATCGTAATATCAATGCTGACCGCGAGCCGGACTCTATCGTTACGGTGGGCCGGAAGAAGTATATTTTGGCCCTGAGAGATGTGACCTTCTCTATCCAAAAAGGCCAGAATATCGGGCTGGTTGGACGAAATGGATCCGGCAAATCAACGTTGCTGCGTGTGTTGGGCGGTATTTATACGCCAACCAGTGGGCAGGTCGTTTCTACCGGAAAAATCTCATCGCTCTACGGGATGAATCTTGGCATCCAGCCTGATGCGACCGGGCGTGAAAACATTGTCTTTCGCGGCATTATCAAAGGCTGGTCGCGTGAAGAATTAAAAGAGCGGATTCCCCAAATTATCGAGTTCAGCGAGCTCGGTGACTTCATCGACCTCCCGCTGCGCACCTATTCCGACGGGATGCGGATGCGCCTCCTATTTGCGATCGCGACCTGCTTTGCCCCCGAAATCCTCTTGCTTGATGAGTGGATCGGGGCGGGCGATGCAAACTTCCAAAAGAAAGCCGGGAAACGGATGAACGATTTGGTGGATGAGGCCGGTATTACCGTGGTCGCCAGCCACAACCGCAGCCTCATCCAGAACGTCTGTGAGCAGGGAATTTGGCTCGATAGAGGGGTCATGCGGGCGTATGGCCCGATTGCTGAGGTTTACAAAGAAATGGATGCCCATTTCGCCAAGGTCGACGCCTAGAGCTGTCTCTAAATCAGCGGAACGAACGCCGTTACCGTGTGGTACATCATGCTGGCAGGCACCGCTTTTGAGATTGGTGCACCGGTCTCGTCCACTTCATCTATGAACCCGCCGTCCGGACCTCGATCAAGATAGCTCTCAAAGATCCGTTCGAGCAGCACTTCTGCTTTGGCCCGCGTGGCGACGCCCGGGTGCACCATGTACGCTCTGAACATTTCTAATTGATGCCATAGCCGGCTGTTTTGATTCATGATCTCGCCATCTTGGCGCAGTGAGTTGAATGCGAAGCCCGTTTTGGGGTTCAACCCCGTGGCATCGGCGCGGCGGATCAGACGACGGCGCCAGCTGAGTGAGTCATGACCAGACGCGGCATCATACAGGGACAAAAGCGTCGCCCATTCATAGTGATGACCCGGTTCAAACACGGTTTTCGCGCGTGTCTCAACTGTGCTCCAATCCTCATTGAAAAACTCGGACATGACGTCCGTTGCAGGATCGAAGAAGTGCTTTTCGAAGAGCGTTACACATTCGCCCGCGCGTTTTAATGCAAGGCTGTCGCCCGTGGCATTGTGATAGGCCAGCATCGCTTCAAGCATGTGCATGTGTGGATTGGAACGACGCGGCAAGATCGCCGGGATCTGCTCTTCCCAGCCGCCATTGGTCGCGTCTTTTAACCGAGCCTCCACAAAGGCCATCGCATCCTGAGCGATCTTGAGGCCAAGTTGGCTTCCGGTTGCGTTGAAAGCGGCCGATCCCGCCAGAATGATGAAGGCGTGATCATAGAGGTTCCGTCGTTGATCCTTGGCGGCTCCGTCGGCGGAGAAGACATGTACCCAGCCGCCATCTGGCGCTCGCAGCTTCGAATCCAGGAATTCGAGTCCCTGATCCATCAACGACTGTGCCCGGGCATCCTGTGGCCAACCAAGGCTGACGGCTTGTGCGAAACTATAGATCTGGCGCGCTTGAACGCGCACCCGCCGATCAGCGGTGAGGTCCGGGCGGCCATCGAGACCGATTTGCTCTACAAAGCCGCCTCGCTCATCGTCCCAAGCGGACTCAGACCAACGCTCAAACGCATTCCACAGCCAAGCCTGCGCGCGCTGTTTCAGATCGGTCGAAAAGCCCAACTGTGTGCGTTTGCTTTGTACTTCGGACCCGAGGATTTTCACGGCAGCGTCGTCGCTTGTCGGCGTGATCATGACGTCGGTCTCTGTCGCAATAATTACGAGGTTCGAGACGCCGTTCACAGCCACTGTTGGGCCTTTCGAGCGGACATATAGGCCTTCCGAATTCCGCGCGAAGACGGGGCCGGACGTGTAGTTTGCGATGTCATCTTCTGTCAGAAGGCTGTGCAGTGCATGATAGCCGCCAATATCACTCCATCCCATTTGGACGGGGACGGTCTTCACGTTTTGAGCCTTTTCCATCACCGCATAGTCGATTGAAATACTCGGTGTGGCAGCGAACGCATCAGGGACGAGGTGGATCGGGTCTTCCTGTTGCGCGGGCATCGCTTTGCGCGTGCCGGCCAATACGTCGGGCGCGTGTTCGTTCAGCGCCTCTATCATGGCGCTGACTTTGAAGAGGAATATGCCTGCATTCCAATAGTAGGTGCCAGCTTCCAAATAGCGCTCAGCCGTTGCCAGATCAGGTTTCTCTACAAACTCTTCGACGTTTTTTATGGCGGCTTCGACCCGTTCAGCTTTGATATAGCCATAGCCGGTTGCGGGATGCGATGGCTCAATCCCGAATGTGACAATCGCGCCGGTCTCCGCTGCTGCTGCTGCAATGGCAATTGCGTCCTGAAAGGCGGGAACGTCGCGGATATCGTGATCGGCAGACAGAATCAGAACGAGATCATCGGGGTCATTCGTCAAACACGCTGCGGCAACGGCGGGCGCGGAGTTTCTGCCAAACGGCTCAAGAATCTTACGCGCATCGGGCAAGGTCGCAGAGAGCAAAGCTTCGTGGTGTTTCGAACCGATGATGAGCGGCGCAGAAAACTCCAGATCCGGCCTCGGGACAGAGGAGAGCCGGTGCGCTGTCTCCTCAATCATGCTGCGGTTCGTCGTCAGTGCTAGGAACTGTTTTGGCATTTCCGGGGTGGAGAGGGGCCACAATCGCGTGCCTGCGCCGCCGCAAAGAATGACGGGATGAATTTTGTACTTCATTTTGATCCCAGCAAATCTTTTGGTTGCAATCGCCCCGACCTCATAGACCAAACCGCTGTAGATTTCATACCTGTTTTTGAAGTCCAGCTATACAACGCCGATCGCAAGGCAATCATGCACGTGTAGGAGGCCAATCGGCTCGTTTTCCGCGGACACGATAAAGAGTGCGGTGATACGATATTCGCTCAGCATCGAGAGCGCTTCCGCAGCCAAACCGTCATCTCTAATGGTGCGCGGATTGCGGGTCATAATATCGGCGGCGGTTGGGCCGGTCCCGGCACTGCTCAACGCACGCCGGATATCCCCATCGGTGATGATCCCCACGAGCTTTGAGTCTTCGATCACCCCGCAGCAGCCAAATCCGCCTGCTGTGATCGACTCGACGACCTCAGAGAAGGGTGTTTCTGGCGTGCAAAGCGGCATCTCTTTGTGGTGCATCAGGTCGGTCACGCGTTTCAACGCAGCTCCGAGTTTGCCGCCTGGATGGAACGTATGGAAGTCTCTTTGACTGAAGCCTTTCAAACGCAAGAGAGCGACCGACAGCGCGTCGCCAAGGGCGAGCATTTGCGTCGTCGATGTGGTGGGGGCTTTTGTGATGCCGCAAGCCTCTGCTGATTTTGGAACCAGGAGCGCGACGTTCGACGCCTCAGCTAAGGTTGAGCCTGCGCCAGAGGTCATGCCGATCAAGGGAATATCAAACCGCCCGCAATAGCCAATGATATCGCCGAGCTCTGGGGTTTCACCTGAATTAGAAAGCGCCAGAACCACGTCTTCATCTGCGATCATTCCGAGATCGCCATGACTCGCTTCGCCGGGGTGCACGTAAAGAGCCGGCGTTCCGGTTGAGGCCAGGGTTGCCGCGATCTTTCGCGCGACATGTCCGGACTTTCCCATACCGGTTACAATCATACGCCCGGTCGAGGATTTGATCGTGTCCACAGCCGCCTGAAAGGCCACTGCAAGCGGCGCTTCATCGCTTTGCAGCGCATCCATGAGGGCAGTAAGGCCCAGCTGTTCTGTTTCGAGAACTTCAAGCGCGGTCAGCCGTGGCGAAGACATATCCAGTGTCCTTAGATGAGGTGTATGCGGTCTAGAGGGGTTAGCAATATTTCGTCCAGTGGTGATTGAACCACTCTGTGAACTGTCCGAGGCCATCTTCGAGGCTGACCTTTGGCGAGAAATCCAATTCCTCCCGGGCGCGATCGATCACGGCCCAGGTCTTCTCTAGATCGCCTTTTTGCATGGGTTCGAACTGTTTTTCGGCTTCCCGGCCAACGCCTTTTTCCGTCAGACGGATGAAATCCATCAGCTGTTCAGGCCGATCGTTTCCGAGATTGTAGACTCGGTGCGGAACGTCTAAGCCGAGCCCGCTTGCGGGGCGGTCCAGGGCGGCAATTGTGCCCGCGACAATATCATCAATGAAGGTGAAATCGCGGCTCATCTTGCCATGATTGAACACGCGGATCGGTTCGCCTTTCAAGATCTTCTCAGCGAAGATCCAATAAGCCATGTCTGGCCGTCCCCAAGGTCCATACACCGTGAAAAAGCGCAATCCAGTGAGCGAGAACCCATACAGCCGCGCATAGGATTGCGACATGACTTCGTTCGACTTTTTTGTCGCCCCATAGAATGAGACCGGATCATCGGTTTGATCAGTCTCGGCAAACGGGATTTTGGTATTGCCTCCATAAACGGACGAAGACGAGGCGTAGACCATATTCTCGATCTCAAGCTTGCGCGCGAGTTCGAGCATGGCGAAATGCCCTTCCAGATTGGCCTCAGTATAGGCGGCTGGATTTTGTAGCGAATACCGAACGCCCGCCTGCGCCGCGAGGTGCAGGATTTTGGTCGGGCGGCGTCCGTCTAAGGCGAGCCGCAACGCGACCGGTGAGGCGACATCTACTTCATGGAACGAAAAATCGCCATGAGCGCACAAGGTCGCCAATCGATCCTGCTTGAGCTGCGCGGTGTAATAATGGTTGAGATTGTCAAACCCGATGACGGTGCGGCCTTGCGCGAGCAGGGTTTTCGCCACATGCGCGCCGATAAAGCCAGCAACTCCTGTAATCAGGATCGTCATCTTATTCCTTTTCGGCCGTCTAAAGTGGCCTTTGCGATGTGTCACATAGGGGGTTTGCGCGAGTTCGAACACACGCGGGCTGACATTTGCCCAGCCCTTATGGGATGGGCGGCGGCATCAAGCAATGATCGGCCTTTCTTTTTGGGGTCTCATGACCGTGACGCTTGGAAATCTGCTGCGTCTTGAGTAGGAGCTACCGAGCAGACTATCCTGCGCCAGCCGAGGGTTCTTCATGAAGACGCTGATCGTCATCCCATCTCGCTATGCGTCGACCCGGTTTCCGCAAAAGCCGCTGCATCTGATCGCCGGTCAGTCCTTGTTGTCTCGCGTGGTTGAGATCGCTGATATTTGCGCGGCTTCGAGCGCGGAGATTGAGTATGTCGTCGCCACCGACCACGAGACGATCGAGCAGCACGCCAAAGAGATTGGTGCCCCGGTTGTGATGACGGATCCGAGTCTACCCTCTGGCACCGACCGCGCTCTCGCCGCCGCCAACGCCGTTGCGCCAGACGCAGAATTTATCGTCAACTTGCAAGGCGATGCGCCGTTTACACCGCCAGACTATATCTCCGCGATTATTGAGGCCGGGCGCGAGACTGCGCTCGATGCGGTGACGCCGATTGTTCAGATGTCGTGGGATGATTTGGACGAAGTGCGCGAACGGAAGAAGCAAACGCCATTCTCCGGAACCTCTTGCATTGTGAACGCGCAAGATGAAGCGCTTTGGTTCTCTAAGAACATTCTGCCAGCCATTCGTAAGGAAGACCGGCTTAGGGCTACGGGACCGCTCTCACCCGTTTGGCGCCACATTGGATTGTACGGATATAAACGCGCCGCTTTGGAGCGTTTTGTGGGTCTTCCAGAAGGGCACTATGAGCAGTTGGAGGGCCTGGAGCAGCTGCGCTTCCTAGAAAACGGTATGCGGATCCGCGCGGTGAAAGTGCCTGCGAAGAAAAGCGCGATGTGGGGCATTGATACACCGCAAGACGCCGAACATGCTGAGCAATTGATCGCCAAACATGGTGAGCCGCTGAAGGCTTATCGGTCATGACGGATATCTATATCGTCCGGCACGGCAACACGTTCGACAAAGGCGATACAATCACGCGCGTCGGCGCGCGAACAGATTTGCCGCTATCCGCATCGGGACACACCCAAGCCGAAGCACTGGCCTTGCATTTTATCACGGAAGTTCCGGTCGGTTTCAGCGCTGCCTATTGCAGCGAGCTCCAGCGCACGCGGCAAACAGCTGAGGCCGTTCTCGCGGTTCGCGATGACCCGCCGGCTGTAGAGACGCTCGATTTCTTGCGTGAGGTTGATTACGGGGTGGATGAAAACCAGCCCGAAGACGCTGTGATTGCACGTATTGGCGAGGCGGCCTTAGCCGCTTGGGATCGAGATGCTGTCCCGCCACCTGGATGGGACGTTGACCCGGAGGCTCTCAAGGGCGCTTGGCGCGACTTGCTTAACTCGCTCGCTTCAACGAGTGCTGACGAACCTGTCCTCATCGTCACCTCAAACGGGATTGCGCGTTTCGTGCTCGACGCGATCACGGATTTTGAGATCCAGCCTGAATCGATCAAACTCAAAACGGGCGCCTATGGGCGCATCCGTGCGACCGGCGAAGCGGTCACTTTGGTAAGCTGGAACGTTCGCCCCTAGTTCACGATCTCATGGATCGCTTTCAGCTCTTTCAGAAGCGGTTCTGCTGCGGTGAGTGGCAAACAGCTCGGGCCATCGCAAAGCGCTTTGTCAGGGTCTGTGTGGAACTCCAAGAAGACGCCATCTGCGCCCGCTGCGATCGCTGATTTCGCGATGATGCTAACGCCCTCGCGGCGCCCGCCGGTAGACGCTCCTGCGGTGCGCGGATCGGCGCCTGGAAGCTGAACAGCGTGTGTCGCATCAATGGTGACCGGGCACCCGAGCGCCTGCATCTGCTGAATCCCAAGCATATCGACGACGAGATTATTGTACCCAAAACTAGAGCCGCGCTCACATAAGATGACGCGATCTCCAGGCAGCACTTCGCCGATCTTGGAGACGATGTTTTTCGTATCCCATGGGGCGAGGAATTGCGCTTTCTTAACCTGGATTGCGCTGCCCGCGTCGCCAGCGGCTTTTGCAGTGGCGACCACCAAATCTGTTTGGCGGCACAGGAAGGCAGGAATTTGAACAATGTCCGCGACTTTAGCCACGCCTTCAGCTTGGTAAGGTTCATGAAGATCAGTACAAACACCAACACCAAGCTCTTGCTTGATCTCCGCCAGCATCGGTAGGCCTTTGTCAAAGCCGGGACCGCGATAGGATGTAATGGAAGACCGATTGGCCTTGTCGAAACTCGCCTTGAAAATGTAGGGCAGACCGAGGCGTTCACAGATCGCTTTCAGCTCGCGGCCGACGGTGAGCGCAAGATCCACATCCTCAAGCACATTGAGGCCCGCAATAACGGCGAGCGGTTCGCCGGTGCCGATTTTCCAGTTTTGAGACGGAACAGTGACCAGGCTCATTTGGGGCCTCCATAAGTCAAACAATTTCGCCCGCTCTTAGTCAACCTGAAGCCCCTTGGCCAGAGCGTGAGACAGGGTTTGCAATATGGTTAGCAGCGGCAAACTCAAATCCCGGCTGTACAAAGATTGTCGCCGTGATATAGCGCTCTCAAACTTCATATAAAGGATCGTTGATATGTCTCAGGACTACGCCGTTGCGGACATCAGCCAAGCTGATTTTGGCCGGATGGAAATCGAGATTGCTGAAACAGAAATGCCAGGCCTGATGGCCGCGCGCGAAGAGTATGGTTCCAGCCAACCACTGAAAGGCGCGCGTATTGCGGGCTCTTTGCACATGACGATTCAGACAGCTGTTCTGATCCAAACGCTCGAAGCGCTCGGCGCGGAAGTTCGTTGGGCAAGCTGCAACATCTATTCAACGCAAGACCACGCCGCCGCAGCGATTGCGGATGCCGGGACGCCCGTCTTTGCGCACAAAGGTGAGACGCTGGACGAGTACTGGCAGTTTGCAGACCGCATTTTCGAATGGCCGAACGGTGAAACGGTCAACTTGATCCTCGACGATGGCGGCGACGCGACCATGTACCTGATCCTGGGTGAGAAAGCGGAAGCGGATCCATCCATTCTCGACAATCCGGGTTCAGAGGAAGAAGAAGCCCTGTTCCGCCAAATCCGCAAGCGTATGACGGAAACCCCTGGCTGGTTTACCCGTATCAAGTCAAATATTCGCGGTGTATCAGAAGAGACAACGACCGGTGTAAACCGTCTGTATCAACTGGCGAAAAAGAACGAACTTCCTTTCCCAGCGATCAACGTCAATGACTCGGTCACTAAGTCGAAGTTTGACAACAAGTATGGTTGTAAGGAATCGCTCGTTGATGCGATCCGCCGCGGCACAGATGTTATGATGGCCGGCAAGACCGCTTTTGTTGCTGGCTATGGCGATGTTGGCAAAGGCTCTGCGGCGTCTCTGTCAGGCTCTGGCGCGCGCGTCACAGTTTCTGAAGTTGATCCGATCTGCGCCCTTCAAGCGGCGATGGACGGCTATGACGTTCAGACCATCGATACAATGGCCTCGAAGGCCGATATCTTTGTCACCGCGACGGGCAACAAAGACATTCTGACCGTCGACCACATGCGCGCGATGAAAGACATGGCCATCGTTTGTAACATTGGTCACTTCGATAATGAGATTCAGGTCGAAGGCCTGCGTAATTTCAAGTGGACCAACATCAAGCCACAGGTCGACATGATCACGTTCCCGGATGGCAAGCGCATCATCCTTCTCTCAGAAGGGCGCCTTGTGAACCTCGGAAATGCGACCGGCCACCCAAGCTTTGTGATGTCCGCTTCCTTCACCAATCAGGTGTTGGCGCAGATCGCGCTCTATGAAAACAAAGGCGAGTACGAAAACGACGTCTACACGCTTCCAAAGCACTTGGACGAGAAAGTTGCGATGCTCCACCTTGCGAAACTGGGCGTAGAGCTCACCGATCTGTCCAAAGATCAGGCCGACTATATTGGCGTTGAGCAGCAGGGCCCATTCAAGCCAGAGCATTACCGCTACTAGTCCAACGCTTTAGGAGAAAAGCCATGCCCTTGCAGCACCACGAATTTACCTCCGAAAGCGTTTCTGAGGGACACCCAGACAAGGTCTCAGATCAGATTTCAGACGCCATTGTCGATCTGTTTTTGAGCAAAGACCCCACCGCAAAAGTGGCCGTCGAAACGCTAACAACCACCAATCGCGTGGTGCTGGCTGGTGAAGTGCGCACCAATAATGGCGCGGTCATCACCAAGGATGAAATGAACCAAGCCGCGCGCGATGTGGTCAAGAAAATTGGCTATGAACAGGATGGCTTCCACTGGGAGCACATGGCGGTTGAAAACCACGTGCACGGCCAATCGGCCGAGATTGCACAGGGTGTTGAAGCTGGCCAAGGCCTGCACCAGGAAGAGGGCGCGGGCGATCAGGGTATCATGTTTGGCTATGCCACAGATGAAACGCCTGAGCTGATGCCAGCCACTTTGGTTTACTCTCACCAAATCCTTCGCGAACTCGCGGCGCTTCGTCATAGCGGCAAACACCCTGAGCTTGAGCCAGACGCGAAAAGCCAGGTGACCTTGCAATATGACGGCTCGCGTCCTGTCGGCGTGAATGCCATCGTTGTGTCTCACCAACACAAGGAGTCTGCGACCCTTGAACAATTGCGCGAGATCATTCGCCCAGTTTTGAAAAACGTCCTGCCGGAAGGATGGTTCCCGGATGAGGACAAGTTTTACGTCAACCCAACAGGACGCTTCGTCATCGGTGGTCCAGACGGTGATGCAGGACTGACAGGTCGTAAGATTATCGTCGACACTTATGGCGGCGCAGCGCCTCATGGCGGCGGTGCGTTCTCTGGCAAGGATCCGTCGAAAGTTGACCGATCTGCCGCTTATGCCACGCGCTATTTGGCGAAGAACGTCGTAGCGTCCGGCCTCGCAAAGCGCTGTAACATCCAGGTGAGTTACGCGATCGGCGTGGCGCAACCTCTCTCCCTTTATGTCGATACATTTGGGACAGGTGTCGTTGGCGAGGATACGATTGCGAAGAAATTACGCGAACTGGTCGACCTGAGCCCACGCGGCATTCGCAACCATTTGAGCCTAGAAGCACCGATCTATAGCCCGTCCGCTGCCTATGGCCATTTCGGCCGTGAAGCGACCGTTGACGGCGCCTTTAGCTGGGAAAAAGTCGATCTTGTAGATGAACTAAAGGCGCTCGCTCGATAGACTTCGAGGGCTGCTTACACTCTGATCATCAAATTTGAGATGCTACTCAGAGTGTCTCAAGTTTGGTGTTTTTCCACAAACATGGTTGTCGTCTGAGAGGCGATGTGCATACCTCTGCAGGAGAATGACCGAGACCCCGGTCTCGGCGTGAGGGAGTCATTCGTGAGTAGTGTACAGCCATTCTTCTCCGTTGTGATTGTAAATTACAATGCTGGGGACCTTCTCCAAAGCGCAATTAATTCGCTGAAAAATCAGACATTTCGCGACTTCGAATTGCTCGTGATCGATAATCACAGTGAGAAAAATCCAATTCACGACTTGGATGTCGAGGATCTTCCAGACGTTCGCGTGATACGCGAAAACACAAATCACGGATTTGCAAAAGGCAATAATATTGCGGCCAAACTTGCGCGCGGAAAATGGCTCGCTTTGCTCAATCCAGACGCGACAGCGGATGAAAACTGGCTCGCAGAAATCTACAAAGCGACAACGCGGCATGAGAACTGCCGCGTTTTTGCATGCAGCCAGATCAATATGGATGCCCCAGACCTGTTGGATGGGGCTGGAGACGCTTATTTTGCCTTCGGAATTCCGTGGCGCGGTGGCTTTGAGCACCCTGTTTCAGCGTTGCCAAACCAAGATAGCTTTTGCTTCAGCCCTTGCGGTGCGAGCGCAGTCTATGAGCGCGAACTATTCTTAGAGCTTGGCGGCTAT
>JBCBGS010000041.1:0-19359 GCA_038526515.1 Pseudomonadota bacterium
CAGCTGGCGCCACGGTGCCGCGTCATTTTCATCCCGGCGAAGAGTTTGTCTATGTCATTGAGGGCTCGGCTGTGCATGGCGAACAAGGCGGCACGGATCATCTGGGCCGTGCTGACACGCGGTGAACCCTACCGAGCCCCTGTCACCGCATAGGAGAGAAGGACAAACAAGTTTGCAAGGACGATGAGAAGTGATGGCAATCCGGGTCAGACCGGGGATCAGGAAAACCCGTCTAATGTCGAGGACATCGAATGTCCGCAAAGCAGAATGGGACCAGATCCGCGGAAACCATCAAGGCCAGAGGCACAACCGCCTCATCAACAGGCCGGACACAAGACTGTACCTGACCACGCTCGCCGAAACTTCAAAAAGCCCTTGCATCGCAGGAGCCATCCACACAAGACATATGGGCCTCGGCGCCGGGCTCGGAGAAGACATAAAGTTCCCGACCATCGTCCGAATGACACATCTGAGCCGGATAGGACATGGCGTGGCAATGGAAGTCCCCGCGCGATTCAATATTGTCCATGAGCGTCAGTATCTGGTCGCTCTCAATCTCATACTCATATGTTCGGGCATCCGGGACGGGCCCGCTTTCCCCGACATTGATGCGTTCCGGTAGACCGTCCTTGTGGACGCGAAACACAATGGCCCGCGCGCCATTTGGCCCACCGCGCGGCGCATGCTCGGCTTGAGGGGGAATGACATAGGCATCGCCTGCGCGGAGGATTTGATCAGGCTTGCCTTCCTCGACATGCACAGCCGAGCCCTCAATCACATAGACAAACTCTTCGCCGGGATGAAAATGACGCGGCACCGTGGCGCCAGCCGGGATGACGACGTCCGATATGATGACTTCCAAATCATCCGAAATCGTAATCGGGACTCGCATCATCAGGTTTGATCCCGGGGGCGGCTTTACCGCCTCTGTGGGAGCGACATGGCGATGTGTTTGTTGCACGCTCACACAAGCGGTTAGCGCTGCGGTGGCGACAAAACTGGTCAGGACGCGTTTCATTCCGTTTCCTTCCAAAACTCCGTCGATTCAATCGCCAAATCGCGCGCGATATCTTCGGCCCCCAGCGCGGCCAAAGCCGTCAGAAGATCCGCAAAATCAGGTGGGGATAGCCGCGCGGGATCTCCGCGAGTTGTATTCAGTATGAGCAGAGAAGCTTCCGCGGTCGCATCCGATAGGACGGCTGCGCGAAGGCCAGTTCGTTGGCCCTGCGCAACGCGCTCGCCTCGGTCCGAAAGCTGCGCCAAGAAATCACGCCCAAGCGGTGACAAAGAATATCCGAGACCGGTCCAGGCGGTCAGGATGGCACCCGCTTGAACTTCGCGGTCTGTAGAATCAATCGCTTCAATCAGGCGCGTCTCAATGGCCACCAAGGATGCCCGTGAGGACTCGCCGCCCGCCAGAATGTCGAGCGCCTCTATCACTGCCACGTCATAAGGATCAGGTTCGCCTGATCCCTCAAAATTGAACGTATCGAGCCAATTCAGCGCCGTTGCTCGGTCACCCGCAATCATCGCGGCCTTCGCATAATCGATGGCAAAATCAGCCGCGACAGGTGTTTGGATCAGCTGTTGCAGATCTGGCAAAAACAAGCTCGCCGTCGCGCGGTAGGTCGCCAAATCCGCTCTGGCAGAGGCCCGCATCACATTTGCCAATTGCTCATGACGCTGCCCATCCGCCACCAGTGGATCTTTCAAATCCGCGAGCGCCACTTCGATCGCTGAAAAAGATCCGGCCTCTTCAGACTCATATCGAGCGTTCAAAATCTCGCGGCGTTCTTCAGGCGAAATCAGATCGAACTCACTGGCGATCTCTGCGAACCGAATGCGCAAATCATCTGGAATACCAGGCCGTCGCGCAGCAGCTGCTGCGAGATCGGGTCGCCCCCCAGCGAGCGTAAAGCTCGACATATCGAGGTCTGCTTTCGCCGAAAGAGCGATATTCAGACCCGTATCGAACCGCGCATTTGGTGGGTTTGGAACATCGCCCGCCGCAGCAAAGATAGCGGCGATCATCCAATCATCCTGAACGCCCTGGGCTTCGGCAATTTCAATCGCGAGCTCTGCGCCGGAAAAGTTATCCTGCAACACGGCGCAAACAGCCCGGAGCTTATACCAGTAATGCGCCTCACCGGTTTGACCGTTGAGTGCGCTACAAGCGGAGGCCTCTTGTCCGCTCGCGAGATCAAGATCGATCGCGAACGTTTCCGGGTACAAGCCGCGAGAATCTTCACCAAGCTCTGGCGCTACCGCTGCCGCCGCGCGCGCTTCACCAAGCTCGAGCATCAACCGGGCACGCTCAGTCAGCAATTCGCCCGCACGCTCTCCGCGTGGGCGGGTCGCGGGGGACAGGACAACTCGTCGTAAAAGCCTTTTTTCGGCGGGGCCCAGGCTTCGAACGTCGATGGATTGAAGCAGCGCCAGCAAAGTTTCATTGCTCGAATTGCGCCAAAGCGTGTTGGAGAACTCGGGTTCATCAGAGGGTAAAAAACGCTGCCCCCAGGAGCTGAGATCATCCAAGCTTTCCGATTCAATTTGTGCCGTCGCCGACAAAGTACTGGTCAGAAAACCAGCAGCGAGCAAGATGCCCTTAAAGGACATGCTCGATCTCCATGCGCGTTTCACCCGAGTCTGGCTTATGCTTATCTAAAGACGATCCAAGCCACCAAAGCACCCCAAGAACTGCCGCAAGTATTACAACAAGAATGATCAGCCATTTGCGCATCGAGTATCTGCCTTTCGCATGGTTTCGCCATCGTCAAAGATTGCCGGAACCGTTTTGCCTGTATAGGACAGGTTTGGAACATCCGAAAAGACCATGGCTGAAGACCGATCTAGTACCTTGAAAACCGACAGAAATGAGGCGTGGTCCGGGCGGACTGTCGCGCTGGTCGGATTGATGGGCGCCGGCAAATCAACCGTCGGTCGCCGGCTCGCAAATAAACTCGGCCGCCCGTTCATTGATAGCGACGATGAAATCGAAAAAGCGGCGGGCCTTTCTGTCTCTGACATATTTGCTCTGCACGGCGAGGAAGAATTCCGGCGCGTTGAACAAAAAGTCCTGACACGGCTGCTCAGCGGACCACCGCAAATCCTGGCGACGGGCGGCGGCGCCTACTTAAGCGAAGACACACGCAATCTGATGCGCGAAAAAGCTGTAACCGTGTGGCTGAATGCGGACCTTGAAACGCTTTGGAAGCGCGTCTCTCGCCGCAATCATCGCCCGCTTTTGCGCAGATCCGACGCCAAAGAAGTTCTTTCCAACTTGTTTGATCAGCGCCGTCCTATATATGAGCTCGCTGACTTAACGGTCCACAGTGTGGACGGGCCGCATTCCAAGACGGTCACTTCTATTATTAAGGCCCTGGAGACATGGACGCCCCAACCCTAACAGAGCCTACAAAAGTCCGCGTTGAGCTTGGAACACGAAGCTATGACATCCTGATCGGAGCCGACTTGATCGCGAGATCAGGACAACTCATTGCGCCCTTCACCAAGCAAGACCGCGTATTCGTCCTAAGCGATGAAACGGTTTGGAGTTTGCACGGTGAAGCTTTGCAAACAGGTTTGGCCACGGGCGGTCTAACCGGCCTGCAAAAAGTACTGCCGGCCGGAGAAAGCACGAAAAACTGGGCCTTGCTGGGCGAAACCCTGGATTGGTTACTGGAGCGTGGGGCAGGGCGCGACGATGTGCTGATCGCGTTTGGCGGCGGCGTCATTGGCGATCTCACTGGGCTCGCAGCGTCCTTGATGAAACGTGGCATGCAATTCGTTCAGGTGCCAACCACTCTGCTCGCGCAAGTCGATAGCTCTGTCGGCGGCAAAACCGCGGTGAATAGCAAGTTCGGAAAGAACCTCGTTGGAGCTTTCTATCAACCACGCTTGGTGCTTGCAGATACAAGTGTCTTGGCGACGCTGCCAGCGCGGGAGCGTCAGGCGGGATATGCCGAGATCATTAAGTATGGTCTGATCAATGACCCAGACTTTATTGATTGGTTGTCCGCGCATGGCGATAAAGTTCTAAATTTGGACCCAAACTCAATCTCTGAAGCTGTGGCGGTGTCATGCCGGGCAAAAGCAGGCATCGTCGCGCAAGATGAGCGCGAGGGCGGGGTACGAGCGCTTTTGAACCTCGGACATACGTTTGGCCACGCGCTCGAAGCTGCCAATGGCTATCGCGCCAACCTCTTGCATGGCGAAGCCGTCGGCACCGGAATGGCTCTGGCGCTACGCTATTCGGCGCGGCTCGATTTGATGACGTCGACAGACGCAGAACATGGCGTCTCGCTCATTCAAGCGTCTGGTCTCGAAACAGAACTTCAACGCTTGCCTGGCGGCCCCTATGAAGCGGGCCCATTGGTTGAGGCGATGCGACAAGACAAAAAGGCTCGAGGCGGAAAAGTCCCGCTTATCCTTGCCAAAGGACTCGGCCAATCCTTTATCTATCCCGACGCAGACCTGTCAGACGTACAGGACTTTCTACAAGAGGAGCTGCAAAAAAGCTGATGATCATCGGCACTTTATTGACCGTTCTGGTCCTTATCAGCCTGTCCGGATTCTTCTCCGGCTCCGAAACTGCGCTTACGGCAGCGAGCCGCGCGCGGATGCACCAACTTGAGAAAGATGGCGACCAGAGAGCTGGCCTCGTTAATAAGCTCATCTCTGACCGGGAGCGCCTGATCGGCGCCATTCTCCTCGGCAACAATCTCGTGAACATTCTCGCCTCTGCTTTGGCGACCAGCCTGTTCGTTAGCTTGATGCCTGGGCCAAGCGGTGTAGCCGTCGCCACTGCCGTCATGACCGTCTTGGTCTTGGTCTTCGCGGAGGTTCTGCCGAAAACCTATGCCATTACACGCCCAGACGCGATGGCAATGACGGTCTCACGGCCGATTGCTGGCTTCGTCGCAATCGCGAGTTGGATCGTGGCCGGTATCCAAGCCATTGTGAACACGACGCTGCGTCTGCTCGGCGTGAAGCCGCCAGATGATGCGGTGACGGCTGAGGATGACATTCGCGGCACGATTGACCTGCACCATTCAGAAGAAGGCCTCGACGCCACGAAACGACATCGCCTGGTTGGTGCGCTGGATCTGAAAGACATGACCGTCGAAGAGGTCATGATTCACCGCAAAAACATCACGATGATCGACGCGGATCAGTCCGCCGACGCGATTGTCCGCCAAGCGCTTGCAAGCCCGCATACACGCTTGCCACTCTTCCGCGGCGACCAAGAAGAGATTGTTGGTATCTTACATGTCAAAGATCTGCTGCGCGCCATCGTCGGTAATAACGGGAAAACGTCGGGTCTGGATATTCTTGAAATTTGCCGCGACCCTTGGTTCATCCCTGAAACGACAGCGGCGGAAGATCAGCTTGATCTGTTCTTGAAGAAACGCAGCCATTTCGCGCTCGTGGTGGACGAGTACGGTGCTCTGCAAGGGCTAGTCACGCTGGAAGACATCCTAGAAGAGATCGTCGGCGATATTCGCGACGAGTATGATGTTGTTGTGCGCGGGGTGCGCCCGCAAGAAGACGGGTCTGTCTATGTCGAGGGCGGCGTTACTATTCGCGATCTCAACCGCGCTATGGGATGGGAGCTGCCAGACGAAGAAGCCGTTACGATTGCTGGGCTTGTGATCCATGAGGCGCAAACCATCCCGGAGCCAGGTCAGCGATTTGCTTTCTACGGCTATCGTTTCGACATCGCGCGCAAGAACCGCAATCAAATCACAGGCCTGAAAGTGATGCCGGTGCGCGAGGAACGTGACGCACAAGATGCGTAAATTCGAGCAAATCTTAGATTTGGCCGCGAGCCATCACGGCTCAGCTGAGCAGGTGCTCGCCATCGCCCACAATGAGCACGCGGCAGCCGACCTGACGGATGTCAGCGATGACCGCTTCCTCGCAGAGATGGCGAAAGCCGTTTTTAGCGCTGGGTTCAGCTGGAAAGTTATCCGGAATAAGTGGCCAGGCTTCGAGGCGGCCTTTGACGGCTTCCAACCCAATCGCGTGGCGTTCTATTCCGATGAGGACTTAGACCGGCTCCTCTCTGACGCCGCGATCGTTCGAAACGGTCAAAAAATCACCGCAACGATTGAGAATGCGCGCTTCATTACCGCCACTGCCAAAGAGCATGGTAGTTTTGGCGCTTTCCTCGGCGCGTGGCCCCGCGATGACCAAGCGAGTTTGCTCGCCCATCTCGGCAAGCATGGCAGCCGCTTAGGCCGCGCGACGGCCCAATACTTTTTGCGCTTCTCGGGATATGACAATTGGATCGCATCAAAGGATGTGTGCGCAGCCCTGATGCGGGAAGGCGTCTTGGACAAGCCTACAGCAACCAGCAAGACGGCTTTGAAAGCCGTAGATGCCGCGATCAACACCTATCAAGAGCAGTCCGGTCTCCCTCGGGCGACAATATCCCGCGTCCTCGCGCTTTCGGTGGGCCCGTAATGTCTTTTGCCGCGACTTTCATCACGCTTTATCCGGATGCGCTTCCGGGGCCACTCGGTGTCTCTATCCTAGAGCGCGCGCGCAAAGATGGGCTCTGGTCCCTCAACACAGTCGATCTGCGTACGTTCGGCCTCGGCAAACATCGCCAAGTTGACGAGAAGCCTGCTGGTGGTGGTGCAGGCCTTGTCTTACGCCCGGATGTTGCCGCTGCCGCGATCGATCATGTCAGCACGAATGAGTGCCCAATCATTTACCCCAGCCCGCGCGGAATTCCGTTCTCTCAATCCCTCGCAGAAACCTGGGCGAGCGGCCCGGGGCTCACGTTTTTCTGCGGGCGGTTTGAAGGGCTTGATCAACGCGTCATCGAAAGCCGCAATTTGATTGAAGTCTCGCTCGGGGATTTTATTCTCGCTGGCGGCGATGTCGCTGCTATGGCGATGCTGGAAGCGACGCTGCGCTTGATCCCAGGCGTAGCGGGAAACCATGCCTCCGTAGAGGATGAGAGCTTCAGCAATGGACTGCTCGAATATCCGCATTATACGCTCCCAAGAGAGTGGGAAAATCGCTCGACACCAGAGGTTCTTCTGTCCGGCGATCATAAAGCTGTCGAAGAGTGGAGGAATCAGCAGAGTCAGGCATTGACAAAACATCGTCGACCCGATTTATGGGCGGCTTTCCGAAATGGACCCAATTTGCGAGCGTCGGAGACGGACGATGAACATGATTGAACAGCTCGAAGCTGAAGAAGTTGCCCGCGTCACCGCTGGCAAAACCATCCCAGAATTTTCGCCAGGCGATACGTTGTCAGTCAACGTTCGCATTAAAGAAGGCGATCGTGAGCGTGTACAGCGCTATGAAGGCGTTTGCATTGCACGCGCTGGCCAAGGCCTGAATGAGAACTTCACAGTTCGTAAGATTTCATTCGGCGAAGGCGTCGAGCGGGTTTTCCCGGTCGTTTCTCCAATGATCGAAAGCATTGAAGTGAAGCGTAAGGGCCGCGTTCGCCGCGCCAAGCTTTACTATCTACGCGATCGTCGCGGTAAATCTGCTCGTATTGCGGAGCGGACAACCGGACACGGTATGGAAACCACAGAGATCACCACCTCTAAAACAGAACTTCGCCGTCAGCGCGACGCAGCAAAAGTTGCCCGCCGCGAAGAAGCTGCAAAAGAGCGTGAAGCCGCTGCAAAAGCGAAAGCTGCCGAGGAAGCCGCTGCGGCCGCCGCCGCTGAAGCTGAAGCAGCTGCTGCAGAAGCCGCCCCAGAGGGTGACGCTGAAGCGTAGTTCGAAAGACGAACTCAGACATTTGAACCCTGCTCGAAAGAGCAGGGTTTTTTTGTACCCGATAAGGTGAATATCCTTGCTTTACGGGCCGCCCTTAAGACTTCTTCAGTCAGATAAATCACTCAAAAAGCAGTAGATTTTCCCGCACGGGGGGAATCCGATTGGTTAAACGTCTCTCATTTCCTATACGAAACAATAGGCGTGTTTCTTGCGTTGCACACGAAGGTGTCCCGAAATGGATCGGGTCCTGAAGAACACGTCCGCCAGGCGGCTAAAAGGGCCGCACAAAAGGGGAAGAGAGACATGAAACTTTCAAAGTCGATTTTTGTCGGCATAGCAGCAGTAAGCCTGCTTCCGTTCACCGCCATGGCGGACGGCGACCAAACAAGCTGGGATGGCAAAGCTGCCGGTGAGCGTTACGCCGCAAGCGGAGCATCCACATCAGATCGCGCACTGTCTGACGACGAAATCCGCGAGATCATTTCGCGCTCTGGCGCAACCGGTGCGGACACTGACGTACGCTACCTCGGTGGTTCAGAGACTGCGATCGAAACCACATACTGCTGTGAGAATGTCGACGAGCAAATCGAGACACGCACAGAGATCGAAGAAACTACTGAGTATATCGACGCGGTCACACGCCGTGAAATCACTCAGCCAGTTCAGCGCACTTTGATCCAGCCGATCACACAAGAAGTGCTGCAAGGGTCTGTCGAAGACATCACTGAAGACCGTATCTACGAAACAAATCGCCTGGAAACGCGTTATGAGCGCGACGAAGTTCCAGCTGTTGTTGAGAACTACATCCCGCAGGTCACAACCGAGACCGTCGAAGAAGTCACAGAGACTTATTATGACGCGATCACACGCCGCGAGATCATTCAGCCTGTTGAGCGCACAACTGTTGTGCCTGTTCAGCGCCGTATCATTCGCCCAGTGACCGAAACAATCACCAACGAGATCCGCTACGAAACGCGCACCGCACCGGTTCAGCGCCAGTCAGTTGAAATCCCTGCGACGATTGAGAATGTCACTGAAGACATCACAACCGTGACTGAAGAGCAGATCACAGAGCGCGTTGTTCCATTCATCGCGACCCGCAACGTGTATCAGCCGAAGACGATCACAACGGTTCAGCCAATCGAGCGTCAGATCCTTCGTGGAACGACGGAAAGCATCACGGAAGCCACGCGCTATGAAGAAGAGCGTCTTCCAGTTCGCATCGAAACCGCTGAAGCGCCGCAGGTTGTTGAGAACATCACGCCGCGCGTCACTGAGCGCACAGTTCTGGAAGTTGAAGACGTGTATATCGACAATGTCACACGCAACATCATCCAGCCGGTTGTCGTCACAACGATCCAGCCGGTCGTGAAAGAAGTTCTGAACGGACGGACTGAAACTGAAACACGTGCAACACGCTACGAGACTGAAACCCTCGCGGGCATCACGAACTCTGTTTCAGTTCCAGACACAGTTGTGAACTACATCCCTCAGCTGACAGAAGAGTACCAAGAAGAGCGCTCTGAGAGCTATTTCGAGGCGGTGACACACCGTGACATCTACCAGCCGGTTCACCGGAAAATCATCCAGCCGGTTGAGATCCGTAAGGTCACTCCAAAAACAGAGACTGTGACGAACGCAACCCGCTACGAAACAGTCCGGGCAAGCCTGGTTGTGCTGAACATCGGCGCACCGTGTAACTGTCAGTAATTGAAACGTCGCTGGCTTCGCGCCAGTAAATCAAACGAAACAGGGCTGGTCGGGCAATCCGACCGGCCCTTTTCTCTTTCTGGTGCTTGCGAAAACGGCCGCCGCATGCTGATACACGCGGCTGAAAGGTAGGACTGAGATGGCCGGACAAACGCTATATGATAAAATTTGGAACCAACATGTTGTGCGTGAGGATGCGGCGACGGGTGAAGCACTCCTTTTTATCGACCTCCATCTTATCCACGAAGTCACGACTCCGCAGGCCTTTGCAGGCTTGAAGTCCGCTGGTCGCGGCGTCAGACGCCCAGATCTAACACTGGCCGTGGCCGATCATAACACGCCGACCGCCGATCAAGCGCTCGGTCTGGATGGTGTCCGCGATGAAGCGGCGCGCAATCAGCTGCAAGCGCTCACACGCAATGTCGAAGAGCATGGCATCGAGTTTTTCCCGATGGGCCATATCAATAATGGCATCGTCCATGTGGTCGGGCCTGAGCAGGGGCGCACGCAGCCGGGGATGACAATCGTTTGCGGCGATAGCCATACCTCCACACATGGCGCATTCGGGGCGCTGGCGCATGGGATTGGCACGTCGGAGGTCGAGCACGTACTGGCCACTCAAACGCTGCGCGCCCGGAAAATGAAAAACATGGCGATCGAAGTGCGCGGAAAGCTCGCCGACGGCGTCACAGCAAAAGACTTGGCGCTACACCTGATTGCAAAGATCGGCACAGCTGGCGGCACAGGTTGCGTCATGGAGTATCGCGGCGAAGCGATCCGCGCTTTGTCCATGGAAGGGCGGATGACGCTTTGCAATCTCTCAATCGAAGGCGGCGCGCGCGCTGGCTTGATTGCGCCCGATGATGTGACGTTCGAATATATGAAAGGACGCCCAGCCACTCCAAAAGGCGGGGCCTGGGAAATTGCGGAGCGTCACTGGCGCACGCTTTATTCTGATGATGACGCTGCCTGGGATGAGGTGATCGAGATTGATGCCGCAGCGATTGAGCCAACTGTCACTTGGGGCACAAGCCCTGAACAGGCCATCCCACTCTCAGCAGCAATTCCGAACCCAGCCACAATGAGCGATCCGGTTAAGAAAGCCGCCGCTGAGCGAGCATTGGACTATATGGGCTTGGACGCGGGCGCGAAATTGGCGGGAACACCAGTGCAGCGTGTGTTTATTGGATCCTGCACGAATTCTCGAATTGAAGATCTTCGAGCCGTCGCGGATATCGCAAAATCTGGCAAAGTCGCAGACGGCGTGCGCGCTATGATTGTCCCAGGCTCAGGCCTGGTGCGCGCGCAGGCCGAAGCGGAAGGCCTCGACGAGATCTTCGAAGCAGCTGGCTTTGAGTGGCGCGAGCCCGGCTGTTCGATGTGCCTTGGCATGAACCCAGACATTCTCTCGCCCGGCGAGCGCTGCGCCTCAACCTCGAACCGCAACTTTGAGGGGCGCCAAGGCCGCGGCGGTCGTACGCATCTGATGAGCCCCCATCTCGCGGCCCGCGCTGCGATTACCGGGGTCATAGGCGGGTGAGCCTAACGGACTGGACGCCCCGCGAACGGCCTGGGCAGTGGCCTCTAACGGGACCGCGTGTGGTGCTCGAACCGCTGGACTGGGACACGCATGCTGAGGGCTTGTACAAAGCGGTCGCAGCGCCGGATATAGCCGACCTATGGGACTATATGCCAATCGGTCCGTTCAAAGACCAAGGCCAGTTTGAAAAAACTTTAACCCATGTTTGCGCCGAATTCGGCTGGGAGCTGCTTGTCATCCGTAAGGTCAGGGATGGAACCATTCTTGGCATGGCGGGATATATGCGCATTCGAGAAGTCCATGGCAGCGCTGAAGTCGGTTGCGTATCTTTCGGGCGCGCGCTCCGGCGAACCCCTGAAGCGACTGAAGCCATGTATTTGATGGCGCACCATGTGTTCGAAGAACTCGGCTATCGGCGGTACGAATGGAAGTGTCACAATGACAATGCCGCGTCGCGGCGCACGGCTACCCGTTTCGGCTTCCAATTCGAAGGCGTGTTTCGAAACGATATGGTCGTTAAAGGCAAGAACCGCGACACGGCCTGGTTTGCGATGACGGATGAGGATTGGCCGGGCCTGAAATCCGCCTTTGAAGCGTGGCTGGATCCCGATAATTTCGACGCGTCTGGCGACCAAAAGCAGAGATTGGAGGCGTTCCGGTCATGATCACATCCCTCGACCATTTTGTTCTCGTCTGCCCTGAGATTGAAACCGCGACAGCAGAGTATCAAACCTTGCTTGGCGAAGAGCCTGTCTGGCGCGCAGAGAGTGCAAACACTGCCTCTTCCGTCTTCGCGGTTGGCAACACAGCAATCGAACTTCTCGCGCCTAATGGAGACGGCGATGTCGCCTCTAAATTGCGGGACATGACGAAAGACGGCGCGGTCCTGACCTCCTTGGTCTATCGGTCTGATGACCTCGCCCAGGATCATCACGAAATGAAACGGCGCGGCCTGAGTCCGGAAGAGATCAGCGACGGCGATAGCACCAATGAAGACACTGGCACGACCCGCAGCTGGCAGCGCTTTCGGATCCCGGATCAAGTGATGGCCGGGATTAAGACCTTTGTCCTTCAAACAGACGCGCCTTTGGTTGCGGCACACCCTTCACCGGGGTCCGCATCAGGGTTGGACCATCTGGTCATCAATACGCCGAACCCAGAGCGCGCGGTCGCGAATTATGGCGCACGGCTCGGCCTTCGCTTCGCGCTCGATCGAACGGCAGAACAATGGAAAACGCGCTTTCTGTTTTTCCGGCTCGGTGGTCTGACGCTGGAAGTCATCAACCGGCTCGGAGAGGATCAAGACCCGGCTGCGCCCGATCACATTTGGGGGCTGACCTGGGAAACTGACGACCTCGCCGCGACACATGCACGCCTCAGAGAGGCAGGGCTGGATGTCAGTGAAATGCGCACCGGTCGCAAACCTGGATCAGAAGTCTTCACGGTGCGAAATGGCACCCAGAACGTTCCCACCCTATTCATCGCCCACACCTCACGCTAAGCAGAGCCCATGAAAGCCTTTACAAAACTCCGCTCAACCGCTGCGCCCCTAATGGATAAGGGCAAGCTGATGGTTAATGTCGACACTGACATGATCATCCCAAAACAATTCCTGAAGACCACCGAACGGGTCGGTCTATCAGAGGGCCTTTTCCATGAGCTCAAGACCCTCGCAGACGGGTCGCCCAACCCAGACTTCGTGTTGAACAAGCCGCAATACAAAGAGGCTGGGGTTTTGATCGCGGGCGAGAATTTCGGCTGCGGGTCGTCGCGGGAGCACGCTCCATGGGCGCTTTTAGATCAGGGCATCACTTGCGTCATCGCACCGAGTTTTGCTGATATTTTCTACAATAATTGCGGAAAGAACGGGATTCTCGCCATCGCCCTGCCCATTGAGGTTTGCGACGCGATCGCCGCCCAAGCGGGTGGCAGCAATAGCGTCTTCGAAATCGATCTTCAGACCAAGACGGTCACAACCCCCGACGGCGCTGAGCATAGTTTCGACTATGATGAAGGTCGCCGCGAGAAATTGCTCAAAGGCTTGGATGACATTGCGCTGACGCTTCAGGCAGAGGATGCGATCTCAACCTTTGAAGCTCAGCGCAAACTTGCAACACCTTGGTTGGAGACTGTTTCATGAAATCCGTTATCGCCGCTGCCTTTGGCGCGCTCATGCTCAGCGCATGCGTTCCAGATATCATGAATACAGAACCTGAAGTGAAGGGCTTGGAAGGCGCAGCCCCAGTGCAGACCTTCACCGATCCAGCGTCTGGAACTGAAGTAACTCTACGGCCAGGCGGCAAGCTCAATCTGAAGCTCGATTCCAATCCGACCACGGGCTACTTTTGGTATCTCAAAGACATTGACGCGTCTCAGCTGGATCAAATCTCGGATACGTACAATGCGGACCCAGCACCGGAAGGCTTAGTCGGCAGTGGCGGACACCAGCTGTTCGTATTCGAGGCGCTTTCGACTGGAAAATCCAATTTGGTTCTGTCGTATGAGCGCTCTCCTGAAGACGTCGCAGAAACGCTAAAGCTGAAAATCAAGGTGGTCGAATGATTATCGTTGAAGGCAGCGCTCGCATTCCAGAAGACGCCTGGGACAAAGCCGAGGCGGCGATGCGCAAGATGATTGTCGCCAGCCGCTTTGAAGAAGGCTGTATTGAATACGCCTATAGCCGCGACTTGATTGACACCAACCTCTTGCGGATCATTGAGCGCTGGAAAGACCGCGACGCGCTGGTCAGCCATTTCGCCGAACCGCATATGGCAGAGTTTCGCCAAGCATTGGCTGAAGTCGGGCCACAGGATCTCAAGGTCCGGATGTATGAGGCTGAGCCAGAGCCAATGCCTTTATAGCGCACCGCCGTATTGGTCGCAGTAGACTCCGCGAGCACAACCTGATCTATGGCGCGAAACTCAAATTTCGCCAGATGAGGATGCTATGAGCCAGACCCTGCTTTTGCTGCCCGGAGACGGGATCGGACCTGAAGTCACCGAACAAGCGCGCCGGGTCGCAGAAGTCCTCGTGCCGGACCTGCAATTTGACGAAGACCTGGTCGGCGGCGCTTCTATAGACGCGCATGGCGAACCTCTGACGGTGGATGCGCTGGTTAAAGCGAAGTCCAGCGATGCCGTTCTGCTCGGTGCGGTCGGCGGGCCTAAATGGGCTGGTGTTGATCGCCACCTGCGTCCAGAAATGGGACTTCTACAGCTTCGTAAGGGCATGGATACATTTGCGAACTTGCGTCCCGCCTTCTGTTTTCCAGCTCTGGTCGATGCCTCCAGCTTGAAACGCGAGATCGTCGAAGGCCTCGACATTATGATCGTGCGCGAGCTGACTTCAGGCGTCTATTTCGGCGAGCCGCGCGGATTTGAGCGCGGGATTGGCGATAAGAGCTTCGGCTATGAAACCTCACGCTACACAAAGGGTGAGATTGATCGCGTCGCGCGGGTCGCTTTTGAGATTGCGCGTGGCCGCCGCGGCGAGGTTGTCTCGACTGAAAAATCCAACGTGATGGAAAGCGGCCAGTTCTGGCGCGAAACTGTCATTGAGCTGCATGAGAGTGAAGGCAAAGGCGTCGCGCTACGTCACGTTTTGGCCGATGCTTGCGCTATGGAACTCGTCCGCAACCCAAAACAGTTTGACGTCATCCTCGCCGGCAATCTTTTCGGCGATATTCTCTCTGACGCAGCCGCAATGCTGACCGGATCGATCGGCATGCTGCCAAGTGCGTCTCTCAGCTATGACGGCAAACCAGGCCTCTACGAACCTGTCCATGGATCAGCACCAGACATTGCCGGACAAGGCAAAGCCAATCCGTGTGCTGCAATCATGTCGCTTGAAATGGCGCTGCGCTGGTCATTGGGCCGCCCGGACGCTGCCGACAAACTATTCGCTGCGGTCGGCAAAGCGCTCGAGGCAGGTGCCCGCACCGGCGACATTGGCGGCTCTATGTCGACGACTGAAATGGGCGACGCAGTGATCGCAGCGCTTTAAGCGCCTCACTCTGTATTCGCATCCATCGCGAGAATAGTCTGAGCATAGCCTTTTGAAAGGCGGCCCATATTCTCGACCGTCAGGCGCTCATTCGTGCCATGGAATCCCGTCAGGTCTTCAGGCGACATAACGGCGGGCATAAAGCGGTAGACACTATCCGTAATCGCAGTGGCATAGCGCCCATCGGTGGCGCCCAGCACGAGACCTGGTGCGACGGGGGCACCACTTGAGTCCGCGGCGACGGCATAGAGGACCCCGAATGGAAGATTATCCATTGGGCTTACGGGTGACGCACCCGCGCCACGGATGCCGGTGCGGCCATAGCTCACCTCAAGGCCTTCGATGTCTTTCGTGACCTCTTTGATGTGCGCCAGGATGCTCTCTTCGGTGTCCTTCGGGTGAATCCTGAAATTGATGATCGCCGTGGCGCGCTGCGCCAGAACGTTCTCTTTAGCAGATCCAGTGAGCATAGTGGGGGCCGTCGTGGTGCGGATCATCGCATTGGCAGCTGGCGTGGCGCCCAAGACGCCTTTCAAATAACCGCCAAACAGCCATTGATTGGCAAACGCCATACGCTGAACAAATGGCATGTCCGCCCCGGTCGCTTGGAACAGGCCCGAGACCAGCGGGTATTTCAAATCCGCGCTCATTTGGTTCTCATCCAAAGCGATGAGAGCGCGCGAGAGCCGCACCGTGGCGCTGTTGCGCGGCGGTGTTGACGAATGGCCTCCTTCAGCTGTGACCGTGATATTGAACGTCACATAGCCTTTCTCCGCGACGCCAACGAAGGCAACGGTTCCACCCGTGAGCGGGTTGTTCTCAATCGCCATGAAGCCCTCATCGAGCGCCATGATTGGGGAGATACCGCGAGACTTTAGCAGCTGAACCCCAGACGATGCACCCGATCCAGAGACTTCCTCATCATGCCCGAGCATCAGAAGAATCGTCCGCTTTGGCTGGAAGCCATTCCGCGCGAGCGCATTCAGCGCTTCGAATAGGCCGACCATAGAGCCTTTGTCATCAATCGCGCCGCGGCCATAGACATAGCCATCCTGGATTGCGCCGGAGAAAGGATGCGCGTCCCAATCGTCCTCGGTTCCGATATTCACTGGCACAACATCCTGGTGCGCCATCAATAGGATTGGATCGAGGCTCGCGTCGCTGCCGCCCCAAGTGTAAAGAAGGCTATAGCCGCCTGGTATTGTCTCTTTATTGGCCGCGGCGTGGAAGTCTGGATAGGTTTCTTCCATCCAGGCTTGCATCTCCAGCCAAGGCCCTTCCTGGCCGACACGAGGATCGCCGGGGGCGACCGTAATAGTGCGGAACCGGATCGCTTCACCCAGATGTTCCGCCGCGACCATCGCGTCAAACTCAGGCACCTCAGGCAGAACAATCTCGCGAACATCTTGCGGCGCGCCGCCATAGTTCAGTGTGCGAACAAGGATAATCCCGACCAATAGAATCAGGACCCCGCCGAGCCCTAAAAGAACACGTTTGATCATTCCGGCTGCCTCCCAAGCAATCGTGGGGATTTTGCAGAGCCTGCTTGCAATTAGCAAGCTTCACTCTGCGGGAGCCTTTGCAGCCTTATTCGGCGAGCGCTCCATAGGCCGCCATCACCAAAGAGAGCCCTCGAACATCGCCAGTGGTGCCCTGCTCCATGCGGTTCATCACATACGAAATACAAAGCCGCGCGTCCTGGTCGACGATCACGATCGAGCCGCCATATCCGCCCCAATAAGCAATGTGTTTGTTCGGTCCAAGCGGCATGGCAGGATTGTTGATGCCATAACCAAGGCCAAACATGACCGGAATCCCCAGCACCAAGTCGACACCGCTTGATTGCTGCTCAAAGATGCGCCGCGTTCCAGCGTCAGATAGGATACGTTTGCCAAAGGCTTCGCCGCCATTAGCCATTGGTGTTTGGGCGCGCACGATGCTACGCGCATTTCCTTGGCCGTTTGCCGCTGGAATTTCGGCTTTTCGCCAAGCAGGTTCCATCGCTTGTTCGGCCAGAACAGGCGGGTTCGCGAACGTCTTGGACGCCACCGATCCATCATCTGCGGGACGCACATTTTGCGGCGGTGGCTCTAGTGGAGAGATGCGCGGAATATGTTCATCGGTGATCCCGATATGGAAATCAGCCCCAAGCGGCCCGGCAATTTCAGAGGCGAAGAATGCACCAAGCGACTGCCCCGTTACGCGCCGGACAATCTCACCGATCAAATGGCCCTGGGTGAGCGCGTGATAGCCTGAGGCTGTTCCAGGCTCCCACCACGGCGCCTGCGCTGCGAGTTCGCGGATCATCCAGTCCCAGTCATAGAGCGCATCGCCCTCGACTTTGGTGTCCATGCCGGAGAGGCCCGCCATGTGCGATAGAAAGTGACGCACCTCAACTTTATCTTTTCCTGCGGCCGCGAATTCCGGCCAATATTTCGACGCCGGGGCATGCAGATCCACCTCTCCGCGATCCGCCAGGACAAGCAAGCACATCGCCGCCATTGTTTTGGTGCTCGACCAAACATTGGTGATCGAATTTTCATCCCACGATTGAGCTTTTTCACGGCTTAAGTGACCTGCCCAAAGATCAACAACAAACTCGCCTTCATACGTTATCGCGACGCTCGCGCCGATTTCATCATGATGGATGAAGTTGTTTTCAAAGGCCGCTTTCACGCCGGCAAATTTATCGGCGCAGTGGCCATGGATCTCTACCAAGTCTTCCTCCCAATCCCGTTCCTAAACGTCCGGTCGCCAGTGTTCCGGCGCAAGTTCAAATCCGGAGAACTCGAACCCCGGAGCCACCACGCACGACACTAAGGTCCAAGCCCCCAAGCTTTCAGCCGTTTGCCAATGATGCGCGGGCACTGTCACCTGAGGACGCTGCCGCGCGCGCAGATCGGGCCCTAACGTGTACGGCGTCGCCCCTTTTCCATCTGGAGGTGACAGGGTAAGCGCGAGCGCGCCACCCGCATGCCAAAGCCAATGCTCGTCGGCGTCGACGCGGTGCCAAGCGGATACTTCATCGGCCTGCAGAAGATAATAGATCGCCGTCGAGGTTGCCCGCTCACCATCACCGCTGCGGTAGGTCTCAGCATAATGACCGCCCTCCGGATGAGGCTTCATGTTGAGCAAGCGAATGATTTCATTCGCCCCGAGATCACCCGATAGAGCGACCACTAGAACCGGTCCTTCCGGCCGCGGATCTCGCCAAACGTCGCGGCCGCGTCGCCGGGGTGTCCCATCGCAGCCTGGAGCTCTGGAATATCGGCGCGCAAGAAGGGATTGGTTTCAAGTTCGCGCGCAAGTTGGACCGGGACCGTCCGCTCGCCGCGGCTGCGCTTATCATCAATCTCAGCGATGTAAGCTTTCAAAGCCGCATTACCGGTCTCGATGGTTTCAGCAAAACGCGCATTGGCCTGCGTATATTCATGCGCGCAGTAGAGAACGGTCTCGGGCGGCATAGACTTAATCGCGAGCATCGAATTCCACATCATCGGCATGTCACCCTCGAAGACACGGCCGCAGCCCAGCGCAAACACCGCGTCGCCCACAAAAGCGGTCTTTTGCTCTGGCATGTGAAACGCGATGTGGCCCAGTGTATGGCCAGGCACGTCAATAACGTTCGCCGTCATCGCGCCGAGCGAGACAGTGTCACCGCCGCCGACAGCATGATCGATGCCTGGAATTTTCTCAGCTTCGCCCTTGGGGCCGAAAATCGTACAGCCTGTGGCCTCTTTGATTTTCTGATTGCCGCCCGCATGGTCTGGATGCCAATGCGTGTTCCAGATCGCGGTAATCGTCCAACCCTGCGCCGCGGCCTCTGCCAAATACTTGTCCGCATCTGGCGTATCAATCGCCGCGGTGTCTCCTGAAACAGGGTCATGCGCGAGATAGCCGTAATTATCACTTAAGCAGGGGAATTGATGTATGGTCAGCATAATCCCATCTCCAGGGTAGAAACGTTTGGAAAGATAACAGCCATATGCGCCAGCCTGCGGCAACCCTTGAGGCCTTTTATGCCACCCGTCTCGGGCAATGCGCCGCACGCCTGATGTCCGAGCGCATGACTGACCTTTGGGGCACATGTGAGGGTCAGCGTGTTCTCGGGATTGGCTATCCAAGTCCGCTCCTGCCGCTTTGGCAGGCCGATGCCGCAAGCTGTATCGGCGCTGTTCCAGAAGAGATTGGCGAGGTGCGCCAGGTATCACCCAAAGGACAAACGCTCTGCCTCGCACCGGAACATAGATTACCTTTCCCAGAAGGCCTTTTCGATCGTGTCTTTCTACTCCACGCACTCGAGGAAGCCGATAGTCCGCGTCAGTTGCTAAGAGAAGCGTGGCGCGTTCTCGCCCCAG
>JBCBGS010000042.1:0-19233 GCA_038526515.1 Pseudomonadota bacterium
GGCTCACAGATTTCGGACCGACAGATACTCAGAGTTCAAATTTCCCTTGTCGAACTCAACCGAGAGGCCGATCCCCTTCAATCCCATCAAGAACAATTGGAGGAGCTTGCTCAGCGAGCGGAAGACCTAGGGTTTGACGACGTTGCGCTTTTGTCGCGCTACACCTCGATCCGCAAGCAATTCATGGGAAGTGCTGACTCACTCGAAGCGGAAGAGGATGCTCAGGCGTTTTTTAAGCCGCTGATCGAACAAACGCAGACACTCATCGACGAGCAAACCAGTGCCGGATATTTGTACGAGGTCTCTGATAGTCTCCTAACGCTGAGCACGATACAGAATCGCAGCAGTCAATTTGCTGCTTCATTGCAGACGCTAGAACGCGCGCTGACGATAGAAGAGACCCTCAGACGCCCGGCTCGAATGATGGCCGCACATGCGAATTTGGCGTATCTCAAAGTTGCTTGGAATGAAGTCGAACCCGATGTTTCAGGCGAGCGTCTAAAAGAAGCCGAAGGACATGTTGCGCAGGTTCGAGATTTGGCAGATCGCGAAGGGCTTACGAGCCGTGAGTATTTTAATTGGTACATCCTCGCATTGATTGAAAACCAGCGTGAAAATACCGCGCTCTCTTGCTCGCATTTAGAAAAAGCGCTCCCGGCCTGGTCGAAAAACTACATGACTGGTCTGGATCCGGAGAAACTGGCGGATGAACTGAACTGCGCATTCTGATCACCCGCCTTTTCTATTTTAAGCGGCTACACGTCCCAAGTCGTGTCAAAGCCATCAGGCCATCCCCAACGCGTGCACCGCAAAGTGACTTGTGATGTCCCGGCTTCTGCGCTGGCGGATTGAGTGCCTGGGATTTCCAACTCAAAGCCGAGTGAGACCTTGGCCACGGTGGCTTGGTCCGTATTTTCATACTGATCTAAAGCCTCTTTGACCTGTTTTAGGATAATCAAAGCTGCGTATTGTCTAAATTGCCTCGCCGAGTTCTCAGTTGGCGGATTGTTCATATCCTGCCACAGCGGAGCGGCTTTTTTCATCAGTTTTTCGAGTGATGTGACGTCCAATTTCATCTTTGGTTCCTTTCGACGTTGAGCGGATAACTATTTGTCCGCGTCCACACGGTCGAATTCAGAAATCCCCTTGGCCACTGTCTTCAGTCGTGTGGATTGTTCATCCTCACTCAAAAGAACTTTCATAACCGTGACCTATGTCACTTATATGTGGGTAAATTTCGACCTTGTACCGGCACTCAAAATGCCGAAAGGCCATTCTTGGCGCTTCTAAAGAGTTGTTTTTGATTTTTGCGGTGCCATGATACGCTTCTAAAAATTGAAAAGTTTGGGAGGACTTTCATGGCATTAAGAGCGGCGATTTTGGCCACGACCTGCGTTATGCTGTCTTCATGCGGGCAACCCGCTTCTGAGCCGGCGCAAAACCAAGAGGCAATGAGTGCGGAAGACCGCCTCATGGAGCAGCTCATTGATGCAAAGCCAGGCGATGTGATTGAGATCCCTGAAGGCACGTTGAATTTTACACGTGGCCTCAGTCTGACTGCGGATGGCGTTACAATCCGCGGGCAGGGGATGGATAAAACTATCTTGAATTTCGCTGACCAGATCGCTGGCGCCGAAGGGCTGCTCGTCACCGCGAGCAATTTCACCATCGAAGACCTCGCTATCGTCGACGCCAAAGGAGATGGCCTCAAGATCAACGAAGGTGAAAACATCACTATTCGGCGTGTTCGAGCCGAATGGACGGGTGGCCCCAAAACAGAAAATGGCGCCTATGGCATTTATCCGGTGCAAACGACCAATGTCCTCATCGAAGATACCGTAACAATCGGGGCATCCGATGCCGGGCTGTATGTTGGGCAATCAAAGGATGTCATCGTTCGGCGCAATCGAGCGGAATATAACGTAGCCGGGATTGAGATTGAAAACACGGTCAATGCTGACGTTTATGAGAATGTTGCGACCAACAACACCGGCGGAATTCTCGTTTTTAATATGCCGCAACTCCAACAAGAGGGAAAAGCGACACGCGTCTTCAATAATCGCGTTTTCGCTAACAATACCGGGAACTTTGGTCATCCCGGGACACCGGTCGCGAGTGTTCCGGCCGGAACCGGCGTGATCGTAAACTCGAATGATTTGGTTGAGATCTTCGATAATGAAATCTCAGACAATCAAACCGGGAACATCATCGTCTCTAGCCTGCACACGACCGGTTATTCTGAAGAACAGGCCAGCGCCTCTTTCGATCCCTATCCGGAAGGGATATTCATCTATGGCAACACGTTCACAGGTGGCGGAGACAATCCAGATACACCCGAACTGAAAATGGCTTTGCAGCTTCTGTTCGGTGATGAAGGACGGCTCCCCGATGTCATTTGGGATGGCTATTACGATGAGGCTAAACTGGTCGATGGAGTGATGCCAGACGCGTTAAAGATCTGCATCGATAATGGCGACATCGGTGTGCTCAATGCGAATGGGCCAAGCGGATTTATGCAGCCTTCGACGGACATGGCGCCGTTTGAATGTTCGCTCGAAAAACTATCGCCGGTCGACCTGGGTCGGTCTTAGCCTAACGCTTTTAGGCTGAGGCCGTCATGCGAATAGTCTTTTCCGTTTTAGCGCTCTTCGTGATGGCGCCTGCATTATCGGCGTGTTTCGGTGGCGCAAAGGCGCCGATAACGACGCCAACCTTCTTTGCTGAAGATAACCCAGCTCAGATCAGTGATTGGGGGCTGATGGATGTCTCTGATGGGGAGCTTGTGCTGAGTCAGGGTGTCGTGCCCTACGACCTTAATTCAGCGCTCTTTACCGATTACGCTTTGAAGCTCCGCACAATCTGGGTGCCGGAAGACTCAGGGTCAGCTGCATTCCGAGCCAATGACTATCCAGATTTTCCGGTTGGGACGGTCATTAGCAAGACGTTTTACTATCCGCGAGGACAGGGCGCGCAGGACGTTCTCAAAATCAAAGATACGATCGGAGAAACAAACCCGATTTTGCACGAACTCGGCGGCGTACTGTTGTTGGAAACGCGGCTTTTGGTGCGTCGTAGCGCGGGATGGGAGGCGGTGTCCTATGTTTGGAACGAAGCGCAGTCTGATGCGCGTTTGACTAAAATAGGCGACGCTCAACCACTGTCGCTAATACGAGCGGACGGCGAGACAGAAGATTTCACTTATATCGTTCCAGACATCAATCAGTGTGCCGGCTGCCACGCGACAAACAATACGACGCGAGAGATCGTGCCTCTTGGTGTGCGACCTCGGCACGTCAACAAAACTTACCGACACGACGAGCGCGAAGTGAACCAACTTGAACATTTGGATGCGCTTGGCGATTTGCAGGGCACGGACGACATCAAGTCGATGAAGGCCAATGTCGATTGGACGGATCAAGAGCAGTCTCTTAGCGCACGGGCACGTTCCTATTTGGATATCAATTGTTCTCATTGCCACAATCCAGTCGGGCCCGCAGATACGTCAGGGCTCGACTTGAGCATGGAAGCAATGACAGGGCCGGAGCTCGGCGTCTGTAAGCTCCCAATTGCGGCGGGCGCTGGCACAGGGGGGCGCGCTTTTAGCATCGTCCCGGGCGACCCTGATGCATCTATTTTGCTGCATCGCGTCGAGACTACGAACCCAGGCGCGATGATGCCAGAACTCGGACGGGCGTTGCAGCACCGCGAAGGCGCGGAGCTTTTGCGGGAGTGGATTGCGGAGATGGAAGGTTCTTGTTCGACATAGTCGGGCTTCTGTCGATATGTCGGCTATCCATCGGAACGGCGTTTTTGAGAGCAGTGATCTTTTTATTGTAATGACACTCTAAATGTCATTACAATGCGTTAGCCCGAAAAGGTGTGGCAAGCGAGGATGGTTCCAAGATGGGTTTGAAAGACCACATCCAAAACAGAGCGGTGCGGCATCTGTTTGGTGTCGAGCGTCGAAACTCAAAGCGCAAAAAAGCCGAGCGCCGAAGAGTTCGAAAACGAGCTCCCCATTTGGTCGAGTACTTCCACGATGCCAGCGATCCGTACTCGCACCTTGTCGCTCAAATCCTTCCAATTTTCATCGAGAGATACGAGATCGATCTTGATGTTCACCTCGTCGCGCCCCCGCCTGATTGGGCTGCGCCAGATCGAGATCGCCTACATTTAAACGCCCGCCGGGATGCCGAGCGGCTCGCGCTCCGCGCAGGTTTGAGATTTACTGACCCTGGTGCACAGCCTGGATCAAGTGCGCTACACGCTGCCAACTCGGAATTGTTGGATGCCCTGCGGGCAAACACGTTTATCGAAAAGGCGGAAGAGATCGGCCGTCGACTCTGGGATGGTGGGGAACTTGCCGCCCCAACAAACACTGACCCCGAGATCCATTCCGTTTTATCGGCAGGATCAGAGCGACGCGAGAAGCTTGGTCACTATTTGGGAGGCACGCTCTATTATGCGGGAGAATGGTATTGGGGTGTCGACCGTTTGCACTTTCTGGAGCAGCGTCTGAAGGAGCTGGGGGTCGCTAAGAATACGGATGCACTACCCATTTTCGATCCGCCCAAGGTTCCTTCTGGAGGTTCTAAAATCGACGATCCAGAGCGACCTGAATTGCATTGGTATTTGTCATTTCGAAGCCCCTATACCGGGATTGTCGCCGATCGAGTTCGAGCGCTCGCGGAAGCCTACAGTGCGGACCTGAAGCTTCGCTATGTGCTGCCAATGGTCATGCGTGGCATGCAAGTTCCGCGGATGAAGGGGTTCTACATCATGAGCGATACGGCTCGTGAAGCAGAACGCCAAAACATCCCGTTCGGGAATCTATTTGACCCTGTTGGAGAGCCAGTAGAGCGGGGATATGCGATCCTTCACAGAGCCATCGAACTCGGACGAGGATTTGAGTTCGCCCAGTCTTTCTTGTCGGGCGTTTGGTCCGAGGGATTGAATGCTCGAACGGATCGCGACTTGCGAACAATTACTGAGAGATCCGGATTGCTTTGGACCGATATGAAGCCACTCATTGGCGGAGATCATTGGCGTGCAGATGCCGAAGCCAACCAGCAAGAAATGTTTAGCTATGGGATTTGGGGCGTACCGAGCTTTAGGGTCGGTGATGTCGCGGCATGGGGACAAGACCGCCTGTGGGTCGTCGAAGACGCGCTTAAAGCGGTCACACAAGGAAAATAGAGAAGACTGGAGGAGCCATCATGGAAGTCATCAATGAGGTTATGTCGTCCGACCCGAAAAGACTGGCGGAAATGGCTGAGAAAGGTCCAGAAGGTCCGATCTTCATGATCAATTTGCTCAAGTTCAAAGACAAAGCGGCATATGAAGATGGACGAGAAACAGACCTGACCGGTCGGCAAGCGTATCAGATTTATGGGGCAGGTGTGTCTCAACTCATAACGGAGTATGACGGTCGCATCCTGTTCATGGCGGACGTGACCTTTCTCTCGCTCGGGCAAGTCGAGGATTTATGGGATGAAGTGGCGATCGCCGCGTATCCGGATCGTAATGCCCTGCTGCGTATGTCGACATCGAAAGAGTGGCAAGAGCTCTCGGTCCATCGGGCAGCTGGTCTCGCTGGACAGCTCAATTTGGAAAGCGTGATGCCGAGCTTCGGATGGGGGCTCCCCTGGATGAAGCTGTTCAAGAAGGAATTTGAATAGTGGTGTGGGGCAAGCGTATTCTAGTAGCAGCGGCGGGCCTCGTACTTGTCGCGCTCATCGCATTCAATTTGTTCAAAGCGCAGATCGCATCTGCCGCCTTCAACCGTGTCCTAGATCAACGCGTGGGCGCAGACCCCAGCCTTGAATTACCTGATGGACTGCACGTTTATCTGTGCGGAACGGGATCACCCATGCCTGACGCCACACGCGCAGGGCCTTGTCTGGGTGTGCTGGCGGGGACGCGCGCCTTTGTTTTCGATGTCGGTTCAGGCGGCGCCAGAAATTTAGGGGCCATGGGCTTTCCCACGCAACGTCTGGAGAGCGTTTATCTCACGCACCTACACTCTGATCATATCGATGGCCTAGGCGAGCTCTTGACGATTTCTTGGATCGGCGGAAGCAGATCCACGCCAACGCCGGTGCGAGGGCCTGTAGGGACGCAAGAGGTCGTAGATGGATTCAACGCGGCATATCGGTTGGATAGCACTTATCGTGTCGCTCATCATGGGACCATAGTCGCGAACCCTGATGGATTTGGAGGGCTTGCTGAGGAGATTAAAATTCCTGCGGGACCAGGCGGGCAAGTGGTGCTCCTGGAAGACGATGACCTGAGAATCACGGTTATTCGCGTTGATCACGCGCCGATCGAGCCGGCATTTGGATATCGCATTGATTACAAAGACCGCTCCGTCTCGATCAGTGGAGACACGATCTATCAGCCGCGTTTCGTGGCCGCTTCTGAGGGAGTTGATGTCATGCTCCACGAAGCGCTGGACGTCGAAATGGTGGAGGCGATTGGTGCCAAGCTGAGTGAGCGTGGGCTGACAAACCCTGCCAAGATTTTCTCTGATATTCTAGATTATCACACCGACCCTGAGGAGGCCGCGCGCGCGGCTCAGGAAGCAGGCGCTACGAACCTCGTTTATTACCACATCGTTCCACAGCTCCCGGTTAAAATCCTGGAATCGGTTTGGCTTGGTAACTCACGCTCGATCTTTGATGGGAAGATAACGGTCGGTCAGGATGGGCTACTCATCAGTCTCCCAGCAGGAAGTGAGAAGATCAAACAAAACCGCGTGCTTTGATGTCAGAGCGTTGGGTTAAACTCGCCGCCGGCGATCCCTTACGAAGTTGATCAAGCTCAAACCTAGCCAGCCGAGCAGGGCCAGTACGAATGCCACCATAAGTTTAACATGGACGAATATGATGAACGGCCGTGTGATGAACACTTCGGTATGGTCGAGAGCGGCGAACTTGTGATGGCTGTTCTCCATCATCGAGCGCTCAACGGTCATTGTGAGAAGGTCTCGTAAAGATCGATAACGCACAACAGCCACCCGATCGACGTCCTCCCCATACTTGCCGAGCATTAATCCGACCCGTTCAGAGACAAAGACCGGATGACTTCCACGCTTGAATAGAAGCGGCATTACGACCCGGGCGTACGCTCTATCGGCGTCTCGCGCAGCTTCACCATCCTTTATCTGTTCAAGGTTCACGGCATAGAATTCTCTGCCATCATCTTTCGCGATCATCTCCTCAAGATGGTCTGCAAGCCCATGCTCCGTCCGGTCCGTCGTATCGTAGCTTGCCCTTAGCTGAGCAATTAAGGCCGCGCCTTCTTCTTCCGAAATGGGTTTCCCTTTTCCGCCATACCAAAAAGAGAATACCGCAAAAGCGACGATAAGGCCTGCGATCCAAGTGAGTTTTAGGCTTAGTGACTTGCTGAGCATTAGATTTAGCTCCTGAGGTAACTTCAATTTTCGAGAGGAGGAGTGTCACGGACAATCCGAAACCCGATATGATTGGACGAAAAGTCTGTTTCTTGAGGTTGGCGCGCCGCGGGGCGATAGCGGCGACAGAAATTATCCGCGCAGAGGAACGAACCGCCCTTGATGGTGTGAGTGCCGGCATTAAACGGCGTGTCCGTCCATTCCCAAACATTGCCGATCATGTCGTAGAGCCCGATTTCATCCGCCGGAAAACACCCAACATTGGCTATGCCGCGAAAGCCATCCTCTCCGGTGTCAGCGATCGGGAAAACACCCTGCCAGGTATTGGCTCGTGGACCCGTTTCCGAATAGGCGCCCGAAACCTGGTTTTCTGGATCCGGTAAGCCGAGCTGCGCGGCGTATTCCCATTCAGCTTCGATAGGGAGACGTCCACCAGCCCAGATAGCGTAAGCCTCTGCATCTTGCTTGGTGACGTGAACGACTGGCGAATTGCTTTGCTGTGACTCAGAGCGCCAAGTCGTGGTTTCTCCGAGCGTCCAGGTGACACCATCCTCGTCGGTCGATCCAGGATGGACGAATACAGCAGAGCCTGCACCCACGCGGCCTTCGGCAATGCCTCTTTCGGCTTCAGTGACATAGCCCGTTGCATCGACAAATTCCTGAAACTGAGAATTCGTGACCTCATGTGTTTGGATCCAGAACGGGTCTATATTGAACCGCTCGGATGAGCGCTCCTCGGGGTAGACGGGCTGCTGGCCTTTTACAAAACTCCCAGATTCAACGCGAACAAAAGTGCCAATTTGATCGATGCTCAGTATGCAGTCAGTTGCCGGTAACGACGTCGGCTTTGCTTGCTCACAAGATGCAAGCGTTATTCCGGAGACAATGATTGTTCCGGCCAGAGCAACCCAATGTCCTTTAGGGAGTATCGACATTTGCGATCAGCCCTTCGAGCATGAGTCGAATGGTTTTCTTAGTGCCAGCTATCGAGAGGTTTTGGTCCTGTCGGAGGCGTCGCCATGTTGGAAATCCGAGCGTGACTTCAATTGCCGCGAAGAGTGTTCGGTCCGCTACAATTTCAGCTGGTAGGATTGCTTTCAGAGTGGACCGCTCGAGCGCGACGTCGCGCTTATATTGTTGTTGGATGAAATCTGACTGGTGGTAGCGCAGGATCATGCTGACCCGCATTGGAAAGATCTCTTCATACACCTCGGCTCGACGCTCCACGCATTCGAGTAAACGCGCGCGCCAGCTCGTCGCTTTGAAGGGGGCTTTCACCTTCGGCATGATCGCCGCCATCAGTTCCTTAGACATTTCATCATAGATGCTGTCCATGTCTTCAAAATGCCGGAACACGGTGCGTAGACCAACATCTGCGCGGTCGGCTACATTGACCGCGCTTGGTGACATGTTGCCTTCAGAGATGAGTTCAAACATCGCCTCGATGATGCGGCGACGACTTCTATCACTTCGTTGTCGGCGGCCATCATCCGTCTCGACTTCAAGTTTTGGCCAGGGGCTTTTTTTCTTGGTGGCAGTGCTCAATGTAAGAAACCTTCTGTCTTCAATTGGGCCAAACTACATACTCGTCCTGCGCGGTCGGCGGTTCATCGACTGTTTTGTCGATTAAGATCGGACTCGTAATCTTGTGCGGATATAGCGGCTCAACGGCGTTTGCATAGTGATCCGAGATCAAGCTCAGGAGTTCTTCAACTTTATCGGGGCGCGCATCGGCAAGATTGGACTGTTCGGTTGGGTCTGCAGCAAGGTTGAACAACCAAGTTCTGTCTTGTTGCTCGTCGACTTGCAGCTTCCAATCCGCAGCTCGGACGACTTTGTATGTGCCGGAGGACCAATAGATTGCGTCATTCGGGCGTTCGATGGCGCCGTCTCCCGTCGCTTCCGGAAGGATGTCTTGTCCATCAATGATACGGTCAGTGGGCAGCGGCGCTCCGACGGCGGCTGCGAGCGTGGGAAATAGGTCGATATGAGCAACGGGTGTATCGACAACTGTCCCGGGTGCAATCTTGGCGGGCCATTTGACGAATAGTGGGACGCGAATACCCCCCTCAAAGAGCGTGATTTTCCAACCACGAAACGGTGCGTTGACCTCCGGCAGTCCGATATAGCCAGCGCCGCCATTGTCACTGCTGAGAACGACGATCGTGTTTTCAGCCAGCCCTTCCGCTTCCAGCTTATCCATCACACGTCCGACGCTGCGGTCGAGGGCGCGTAGCATCGCGGCATACACGCGCTCACGATGAGGTTCGATCTCTCCAACCGCGTCATAGTCAGCTTGGGTCGCCTGGAGCGGCGTGTGGGGTGCCCAGTGTGCCAGGTAGAGGAAAAAAGGATGGTTCTTATTCGCCTCGATGACGCGCAGGCTTTCATCGGTCCACCAGTCGGTCAGATATCCGCCCGGTTCAAATGGAGCGCTGCCATTGAATGAAGCGGCGTATTGCATTCTGGCCCACAGAAATTTGTCGATTGGGTCAAAGTCCAGTTTGGCGTTCACGACGTCTGGTGAGTCTTCGTTCAAAAACAGACCGCTATGCATCATCAGGCTCTCATCGAAACCCTGCCCATTCGGAAGATATTCTGGCTGGCGACCCAGATGCCATTTGCCGATATGCACCGTGTGATAGTCATGGTCTTGCAGCAATTCTGCGATGGTGACTTCCGAGGCTGGCAATCCTTGCTGCTCGAAGGGGAGGGCGCCTTCACCAATATCGCGGTTCGGAGTGACTCGTGGGACGTGCGGTCGGTTGCGACCATTTGCGATTGTGGCGATCACATTGCTCATGCCGTCTGGCGTGGGCGTAAACTCAAATCCGGTTCGCGTCGGATAACGACCGGTCATCAGCATTGCGCGAGATGGCGCGCACGTGCCGGTTCCGGCATAGGCTTGGGTGTAAATCGCACCCTCAGCGGCAAGCCGGTCAATATTTGGCGTCGGAACTTTGCCGCTGGCGACACCGCCTCCGAAGGTCGACAAGTCATTGTAGCCGAAATCGTCGAGCAGGATGAAAACGATGTTTGGTGGACGGTTTTCATCCGATGTGTTGGGTTCGCTGGGCCCAGCTTGCCATTCGATAGTTTGGTGTGGAGCAATGAATTCTTTCGCTGCTTCCGCGCGGTTCAATACAATATGGGTAAGAATGGCCGCCCGGTTAAACCAAACTAGCGTTCCAGCGACGACGATAAAAACGAGAAGGCCGAGACTGATCTTCTTAAACATTTTTCCAACCACCTATTCGAATAAAGCTTCGCACCCCGACCCAACGAGCAAGGCATCAACGGACCCGCGCTCATTGTCTGACATCGCAGCATGATCCTCGCGTAGCCATTGCAAACACTTCGCTTGGTACTTGAACGTCGGTTGTGTCCAAGCGCGGCCATCGATCTCTGTTTCAAATGAAGCATCGCCCTGAAGGACGGCCTTAGCATTTGCTAACATAGCAGGGGTGTAAGTGCGCCCGATCTCGGAGAGCAATGGCGCGAGCGCTTCGCTCGCTTCGTCAGCCGAAAACCAATCATCATCGGTTGGCGACACCCCAGATAGATCTTCCATAAGATCGACCCAGGCGCGAACCCGTTGTGAAACGCGCGAGGTAATTGCGGCAGACGTCGGCTCAACGATTGCGAGTTGGGTCAGCTGACCAAACAAAGCAAAGTCCGCCGATGATGGACGCGCACCAAGAACAAACCCCTTGCGCTGTATCAGCTTGTCCAAGATATCGACGAGCCGCTCATAAGATGATTCAATTGTCTCCGCGGTCACTTCGTTAGAGCCGACCACGTAAAGGCGATCGATTTGACGTCTCGCAAAATTGGCACCGAACTCTTTGGCCATGTCTTCCGGTGCTTTGTTCATGCCCCAGAAGACCAGTAATGATGCGGCATTCTTCCAATCGGCCTCATGCGCCCAACGGAAGTGGAACATTGCTTTGGTAAGCCATTCATCAGCATAGTCTTCAATCAGCGCGTTGATGAACTTGAGTGTTGGATCCGTTGGAATAACCGACCGCCGTGAATAGTCTTTTTCGAGCCTACGAATGATTGGGGTAGAGTCGGTCACCGGAACGAGATCGCCGTTTTCCCCGTCTGGAAAAAAGAAAGTCGGAAGCAGTCGAACCTTAGGGGCGGGATAGCCTTCCGGGATGTTTCCTGTGCCCCAGTAGATAGAGTAGGGAAGCCGCCGGTATCTCAGCAAGCTCAACATCTTTCGGGTATAAGGAGACCCCGGGGCGCCCGTAAGTTCGAGTCGATCGAATGCAGTCACGAATTTTTCCTCCGAGGGAGGACCGTACTAATGGCATTTCGAATGTCAATAATTATAAAATAGCGGACGGCGGTTCTCGCTTAATTGAGAATTGCTAAGCGACTTCTCGCCCCAGCGCAGCTGTGTAGATCTCAAACCAGGTTTGGCGATCCATTTCGATTGTTGTCGCAGCGGCACTTTGATGAATTCTTTCCAGCTTGTTCGTCCCGAGAACCGGAATAATCCTCGCAGGGTGCGCGAGCAGCCAGGCGATCGCAATTGCTGCGATGTCTACACCGCGTTCAGTGGCAATCCTCGCGAGTGTGCTTCGGACGTCTGCGTGACGACTCCCGAACAGGGTGCCGCCTCCCAGTGGGGACCAAGCCATGGGCGAAATGGCCCGCTGTTGAAGAAAAGCGAGATCTCCATTCGTGAAAGCTTCGTGAGCGAGCACGCTCATCTCAATTTGGTTTGTTGCAAATTTTGTTGTCATTCCCGATTGCAACAGATCCCAATCCCAAGGCCGAAAATTAGAAACACCTACGGCTTTGACTTTCCCGCTTGCGACAAGGTCATCTAATGTGGCACCGGTTTCAACGTGGTTCATGAAGGGATCAGGGCGGTGGATAATGAGCAGATCGATTTGTTCAATCTCCATCAATTCCAGTGACTGATTGACTGATGCCTCAATATGCTGGCGGCTTGTATCATAGTGTTTTACACGCGCACCACTATGGCGCCCCATTGGAGCGATGATATCGCATTTGGTGACGATCTCGATTTTATTGCGCAAGTCTGGGGAGTTTTTGAGACAATTGCCAAGGATCGCTTCGGCTTCATATCCACCGTAAATGTCCGCCTGGTCCATGGTTGTGATGCCATGCTCAAGACAGGTTTCGATCTTTGCCTGCACATGTTTCGCGGACGTATCTTCGTCATCGCCCAGGCGCCACATGCCATAAACCAATCTCGACAAGGACAGTGATGGGGTAAGATCTACGCGTTCCATTTTCAGCGAACTCCTATGTTAGAATTGTAACTGGCATGGTTGATCGTGCACGGCCATACTCTCTGAGCTTAAGGTGTCCGCTCAACCTTAGCGCGCGTCCGAATTTTACGAGAAGAGTGGCCCGTGCTGAGCGATCAAGGCAATGAAATACGAGCGCTAGACAGGCAGCTCAGTCGTGTTCTTGAGGCATTCCATCGCGAACGTCGCACTGACATCTGCAACCTCCATTTTCGAGATGAGCGCTTTATAGACACGGTCATAGTCAGCCACAGATCGCACCGCGATTTTTAGCAAATAGTCCACATCGCCGGCCATCCGATAGAACTCTATAACTTCGGGAATGGCTGCGACGGTTTTCGCAAATTTCGTGAGCCATTCGGAAGAATGGTCATTGGTTTTGATCGCGACAAAGACGGTTTGCCCAAACCCGAGTTTCTCGGGGTCACATATTGCAACACGGGCTTGGATGATGCCGTCATCCTCCAGTCTCCGAACGCGGCGCCAGCAAGTGTTGACGGAGACGCTAAGTTTTTCCGCAATTGCCTCTAAGGAGGTCGTAGAATCGCCTTGTAAAATTCTTAGAATTTCGCGGTCAGTGTCATCAAACAATTTCATAATATGCGCATATAGTCGAAAAATAATAACTGAATAGTCCCAATTATGCGCATTATCTGCGATGTTTTTTTGCGTTTGATGCTGATAAAATCTCCATAAGAGGAGATAGAGATGGCTTTTTCGGGTTCGGTGAACGTTGAATTCTGCGAGCAAAAGCGATTGGAATCGCTTGCTGGAGTGATCGGACGCACGCCTTTACTCGCTGTGCATCTGCGCTGGAAAGGCGAACATCGCGTGATCTTCGCGAAAGCCGAACACTACAACCTCACGGGCTCGATTAAGGATCGAATGGCGCTCAATATTCTGCGCTGCGCCTACCAAACAGGTGCGCTAAAATCTGGCGATATCATCGCCGAGGCGACAAGTGGGAATGCGGGTATTGCGATTGCGTCACTCGGTAGAGCGCTTGGCCATGAGGTGCGGATTTATATGCCAGACTGGATGAGCGAAGAGCGAAAATCCCTTTTACGATCGCTGGGAGCGGATCTGCACTTGGTTTCCCGCGAAGACGGCGGATTCCTTGGTGCGATCTCGGCAACAGAGGAGTTTGCGGCATCGCGCGATGATGTCTTCTTACCCTGTCAATTTGCCAATTGTGAAAACTGCAACGCGCATGAGACGACGACAGGTCCGGAGATCTTAAGCCAACTTGCCTCGATCGATCGAACCCCAGACGCATTCGTAGCGGGCGTTGGCACCGGCGGGACTGTGATGGGTGTCGGTCGCTCACTGCGTGAAGCTGTGCCGACCGTAAAAGTACATCCGCTAGAGCCTGCCGAGTCACCGACGCTTTCGACGGGCTACAAGACAGGCTCGCATCGCATTCAAGGCGTTTCAGATGATTTTATTCCTTCCATCGTAAAACTCGACGAGATCGATTCCGTAATTTCCGTGAGCGATGGTGACGCCATCATCATGGCCCAGAAGCTTGCATCCAAGCTTGGCCTGGCGGTCGGTATATCCTCCGGTGCGAACCTTTTGGGTGCATTGGCCGTTCAAGACCAGCTTGGAAGCAAGGCAACCGTCGCAACGATTTTTTGCGATGACAATAAAAAGTATTTGTCGACCGATCTCGCGCGCACGGAACCCATAAAGCCAGGTTACATCTCGCCTGAGATTGACTTAATTGGATTTGAAAGCGTGCCGTTCTGCGCTTGATCATGATCCAAAACCGGCAAAACGAGCATCTAAATCGCTCGGCTTGTGTTTGAGGCGGGATCGTCGGGACCTTTTCTGCGCCTACGAAATGGGTAAGCATTCCAGCAAGTTGCTTGCTGAGGACCACACTAAATGAAACTAGAAGGCGTCAAGGTCTTAGATCTGTCCGCATTTTTGCCCGGACCGCATATGACAATGATGATGGCCGATCACGGCGCCGACGTTATCATGGTCGAGCCCGCGAACGGCACGGGAGAGCCGACGCGGGTCCTCGGCGAAACGACCAAAGATGGCGTGAGCGTTTGGTTCCGGAATATCGCACGCGGCAAACGTAGCTTGAAATTAAATCTGAAAGATCCGGACGGCCGCGAACTGTTATTAAAGCTGGCTGAAACGGCCGATGTGATGATCGAATCTTTCAGGCCTGGCGTCGTGAAGCGACTGGGGGTCGACTATAACGCGGTCGCCGCCCGCAATCCGAAGATCATCTATTGCTCGATATCGGCGTTTGGCCAGGATTCTTCTCTCGCGACTAAACCCGCGCACGATGTTGCCGTTCAAGCGCTCGCTGGTTTGATTGATCTCAATCGCGGTAAGACGGATCAACAACCGACATTGCCAAATGTTCCGTTTGCCGATGCAAGCGCTTCCCTAATGGCGCTGTCCGCAATTGTCATGGCACTGTTTAGACGCGAAGCGACAGGCGAGGGCGACTACGTAGATATTGCAATGTACGACGCGGCAATTTCTTGGACCCCTAATGTGCTCGGTCCAACCTTTGGTGAAAACCGCCCCCCTCAACCGAAAGAGATGCGCAGCTTTGGGGGATCAGCGCTCACAAACCTATATCAGACGGCTGATGGTGAATTTCTGGCGTTTGCTGGTCCGGAGTTAAAATTTGCAACAAATCTCCTATCAGCACTCGGAAGGCCAGATTTGGTGGAAGTCGCAAAAGTTCCTCCAGGTCCAGGACAATCGGAACTGCGCGCATTCTTTTCTGAAACCTTCAAAACCAAAACGCTCGCTGAATGGAAGACGTTCTTGGAACCGATTGATTGTGCATGGTCGTGGGTCCGAGATTTAAAGGAAGCTTTTGACGATCCCCATACAGAGGAACGTGGGATGGTTTTCCAAGATGAAGGCGGGAATAGTCACGTTGGGCCCCCGATCAAGTTTATGAAGGAACCGGCTCAACCAAACCCGAAGGTGCCTAAATTTGGTGAGCATAGCGAAGCGCTTGCGCTGGAAGCCGGCCTAAGCTTCGAAGCGACTGCCAGGCTAAAGGCAAAGGATGTGATTTGATTGCACTGATCCATAGTTCGCGCTGCGCATTCTTTCATATCCGGCAGCACGAGAGGTTTTCGAGCGTTAGAGGGCTTTTCTGATCTCGCGCCAATCATTTTGAAGCCGATCGCGATGGCTTGGATCCGCAATTGCGATTAAAGCCTCAGCGCGCGCGTCTATTGATTTAAACTTCAACTCCGCGACGCCATGTTCGGTGACGACTGTGTCGGTGTCGACGCGCGAAATCGAGGTCGCGTCTCGCGGCAATCTCGGAACAATCCGGCTTATCGATCCTTTGCGCGTGGTTGAGTTAAGAGCAAGAATGCTACGGCCGTTTGGCGAGCCCGCTGCTCCTCGCAGAAAATCGACAAGTCCACCGGTGCCGGAAATCTGACGACCATTCAAAAATTCGGCATTTGCTTGCCCAAACAAATCAACTTCGATGCAGGAATTTACCGCTTTGAAGTTTTGTAGTTGTGTGAGGGTAGGGACGTCGTGCGTGTGCGTCACCGGCTTGTATCTTATTCTCGAATCCATCGCGGCGTATTCGTAGAAATCGGAAGTTCCTATGGCTACACCGGTCGTGATTGCTCCAGGAGCCGAAGCAATCGCGCCTTGTTCAATAAGCGTTGTGAGCGGTGATGAGATCATTCCACCGTAAATTTTGAGATTGCGATGATTGTAAAGCGATTTTAGAGCCGCCTGCTGAACATTGCCTAGACCGAATTGAAGCGTGTCTCCATCGTCGCAAAGAGCCGCGATATGCGTGCCAATTTGCACGAATGCTTGCGGCAGATCTTTTTCAGCAAAGGACGCCAAAGGATGGTCGAGTTCGACGATTGCCTCGAACTGATCGATCGAGAATTTTGGGCCGTTAATCGGTGCTTTCAGACGATGATTAACGATGCCGAATAACCGAACGCCAGGTTTCGCGAGGATCAAAGGCGAAAAATCTACGGAAACGCCTAGGGAGACCATGCCATTCAAGTCTGGCGTGCTAATCATAACAACAGCCGCATCGAGTGGCGTTTGTGATAACCAATCAGCGCTTTGGGTGTAGCGTAAGGGGAGAAAACGCGTGCGTCCGGCTTCGAACGACGAACGCATAGCCGGTGAAACGAAGATGCTTTCTGCCTCAGAATTTGGGTGGAGGCCTGCCCAATCGGTCTGATTGATGCCTGGGATCCAAATCCCAATGAATGTGACTCCGTCAGCCAAATCAGGTGATTTGCGCAGAGTTTCTACAAGAGGCAGGGGCTCTCCACTTCCCCCGGCTACATATATACGCGCATTTTTCCGCAGCGAATGCCGGAAATTAGAAAAGGCCGTTTCGAGAGTTCTGGTGCTCATTTTCTATCGCTGATTTGCGTTTCAGATTTCAATATTCTGGGTGACGCTATTGGAATGTGAATTTGGGGGTGCGTTTTTCCAGGAAGGCGCGGTAGCCATCTTGAAAGTCCTCGTTTGAAAAACCCTCCAAGAACAGCTCTGCAGCCTCAACACTGCTATCGGTCCAGTCAGCTTGTAAGCCTTGGATCATTTGCTTAATTGCGCGAGTTGACCATTGTGAGATTGAAGAAATCTCAGTCGCGAGAGACCGAGAGGCTTCAAGGGCTAGATCATTGCCGACGAGGCGATCAATCAGCTTCATTTCTTTGGCTTCCGGTGCCGGAAAGATTCGCCCGGTGAAGAGGATATCTTTGGCCGCGCCTGGCCCAATCGCCTGGAGCAGCCGCCTTGTGTCGCCTGCCGGATAAACCAACCCAAGCCTGCCGGGTGTTACGCCAAATTTTGATCGCGCACTTGCGACGCGAAGGTCACACGCCATGGCGAGGCTAACGCCGCCCCCGACGCAAGCACCTTCAATCGCCGCGATCGTTGGCTTGGGGCAATACTCAAGAGCATTCAAGGCGGCCGCAATGATATCACCTGCAGCCTTCGCGCCTTGCGCATTGGAGTAGGTCTTCTCAAATTCAGAGATATCAGCGCCCGCCGCGAATGCGCCAGAATCACCCCCGTGGATGAGAAGAACCTTGGTTGCAGGATTTGAAACCGCTTCTGCAACCAGCTCTGGAATTGCCGCCCACATATCGACGGATAGAGCATTACGCTTTGTCGGTTTATTGAGAACGATCTCCGAAAGCGGAGCAGTGTGGTCTAGTCGAATAGGGACGGTCATTGGACATCCTCAGCCAAGGCTCCATTGTGGGCGGGTGTGCCTTTATTTGCAACTAAGGCCCGCCTGCGCAAGAAGCACTGGAGCCCAAGGAGATTTATAGGGGTGGCGTTTTCGCTGCAGGACAGAAATTAGTACTCTGCGAGCCCATGACAAAATTAGCGAACATCATGCTTTTTGAGTGCTCAAATCGCGAACAAACCTCTGTTGCACCGCCGCAATTGGCTTGATTCTAAAGCCCAGCTTAAATACACGGGCGCTGAGACTCACGATGAATGGCGCGACGAATGATGCGCGGCCGCATCGTCTATTGGTACAAATAAAGGACGCCGAAGAGAAAATGAGCCTGTACAGCGAATATTTAGAGCAAATCGAAGCCCGCAAAAAAGATGGCCTTCACCCGAAACCGATCGAAGATGCACCGCTCGTTGCTGAGCTGATTGCTCAGATCAAAGATACCGGGCGCCAGCATCGCGAACAGTCTCTAAACTTCTTTATTTACAACACACTTCCTGGCACCACCAGCGCGGCTGGCGAGAAGGCGGCCTTCCTGAAGGAGATTGTCCTAGGCCAAGAAACAGTTGCGGAAATCACCCCAACCTTCGCGTTCGAGCTCCTGTCTCACATGAAGGGTGGACCTTCGATCGAAGTCCTGCTCGATCTAGCGCTCGGTGATGATGCTGCGATTGCCAAAGAGGCGGCCAAAGTTTTGAAGACCCAGGTCTTCCTTTACGAAGCTGACACCGACCGCCTCGAAGCCGCTCACAAAGCGGGTAACGCTTTGGCGACTGATATCCTGCAGAGCTACGCGAATGCTGAATTCTTCACGAGCCTTCCTGAGGTTGAAGAAGAAATCAAAGTCGTGACTTTTGTCGTCGCAGTGGGTGACGTTTCAACCGACCTTCTTTCGCCTGGTAAGGATGCCCACTCGCGCTCAGACCGTGAACTTCACGGCAAATGCCTATTTGAGCATGACCAAGAGAAACAGAACGCTCTTAAAGCGCTTCAGGCTCAGCACCCAGACAAGCGTGTAATGCTGGTCGCCGAAAAAGGCACAATGGGTGTCGGGTCATCCCGTATGTCCGGCGTGAACAATGTCGCTCTCTGGACTGGTGTCCAGGCCAGCCCATACGTTCCATTCATCAACATTGCGCCAGTTGTTGGCGGCACGAATGGTATTTCACCAATCTTCTACACAACCGTTGGCGTAACCGGCGGCATCGGTGTCGATCTGCAAAACTGGGCGCGTAAGCTCAACCATAATGGTGCGCCTGTTATCGATGAAGACGGCGAGCCAGTGCTCGAACAGCTTTACTCCG